>NZ_JBWKYU010000004.1:0-315520 GCF_059423925.1 Pseudomonas sp. GW458-11-26-14-LB4 | reverse complement strand
CCAGGCTTCGATGAACTGAAGCGACCCGCCTTCGAAACCTACTTAACTCATTGAATCTCAAGGAGTTTTCCGTTTCGACTGCGCCGGAAGTGGGGCGAATTATAGAGACTCAGAATCTGCCGTCAACCCTTAATTTCGCTTTTCCTGAAAAACCTGCTTTTTACCCATCAAACGCGGGATCCGGCGGGTCAAAGGAGGAATACGCAACGCCAAAAGGAAAACACCTATAAAGGCATAGATTGCCCACTCCTTAAGATCAGCACGGACAATCCACAACATATGCAGCAATCCCAACCCGAGAATCACATACACCAGCCGGTGCAATTTCTTCCAGCGGGTACCTAAACGACGCTGACTGTATCGGTTGGAGGTAATCGCCAATGCCAACAACCCCAGAAAACCCAGAGCACCCACAATGATGTAAGGACGCTTGCGCAGCTCGACACCCAGTTGCGACCAGTCGAAACCGAGAATGAACGCCATATAGCTGCAAAGATGCAGAACCACATAGGCAAAACACCAGAGCCCCAACTGACGGCGCACAGCAATCCACCCGGCCCACCCCGTAAGTTTCTGCAGCGGGGTCATACTCAGGGTGATCAACAGCAATACCAATGTCCCAAGCCCCAGCCGATCAACCAGAACCTTCCCCGGATCTGGCCCAAGCAGATCCGCAAAAGCCTGATAGAACCACAACAGCGGCCAGATCGCCGCAGCCAGGAAAACGCCTACACGCCAGATCGGATATCGCATCAGTAGTTCTTCCGCAGATCCAGCCCTGTATATAAAGAAGCGACCTCATCCGAGTAGCCGTTGAACATCTGCGTATCACGCACATTCGGCTTGAACAGACTGTTAGGCAATCGCCGCTCCCGCGCCTGAGTCCAACGTGGGTGGTCGACAGTAGGGTTCACATTCGCATAGAACCCGTACTCATCCGCCGCAATGCTCTGCCACGTCGTCTTCGGCTGCTCGCTGACCAGACTGATCCGCACGATGGATTTGACGCTCTTGAATCCGTACTTCCAAGGCACCACCAGACGCAACGGCGCACCGTTCTGGTTTGGCAATTCGCGGCCATACATACCCACCGCCAGAATCGCCAAGGGATTCATCGCCTCATCCAGACGCAAGCCTTCTACATAGGGCCAGTCGATCAGGGCAAATCCCGAACGCTGTCCGGGCATGCTCTTCGGATCCTGTAAGGTTTCGAAGCGAATGTATTTGGCATTCGAAGTAGGTTCTACCTGCTTCAACAGTGCCGAAATGGGAAAACCGATCCAGGGAATCACCATCGACCACGCCTCGACACAACGCAGGCGATAAATACGCTCTTCCAGCTGGTAAGGCTTCATGAAGTCTTCCAGAGCATAACGCCCCGGTTTACCCACCTCCCCGTCCACGACAACACTCCACGGTTCGGGTTTCAACGAACCGGCATTGGCCGCCGGGTCGCCCTTGTCGGTACCGAATTCATAGAAGTTGTTGTAATGGGTCGCGTCTTTGAAAGGTGTGATTGCCTCATCCTTGACGTTCACCGCTCCCCATTTGACAGAAGGCAGTTTCTCGGCAAACCAGGCGGGCGCCTTTCCGGCTTCGACATCGGCATAGCGGGCAGCCTCTTCAGCACTGGCCCAGCGCGGCAAAGTGCTCATGGCCAAACCGGCCGCGGTCGCTCCGAGCAATTGTCGGCGAGAGAGATAAATGGATTCAGGCGTGACGTCCGACTCATGGCAGTCGGACGCTTTGGGGACTTTGATCAGCATGGCAACTCCGCAGCTTTGGAGGACAGATGCACCATAGACTGCGGAGTATGAGGGAAATTACATCACTCGGCGTGTTTGTGACGACGAAGATGCAACAGATACTGCACCGGGCCCGACGCGGCATAAGCGAGGAACACCAGCAGCAGAATGCGAGGCGGATCGCTGAACACCACGGCAAACACCAGCACCACCGCCAGAATCGCCACGAAAGGCACGCGCCCCTTCAGATCCAGCTCCTTGAAGCTGTTGTATTTGATGTTACTGACCATCAGCATGCCGGCGGCCGCTACCATCAGCGCGACCAGGAACGACATCTTCGAACCCTGGATCCCGTAATCGCTGAACGCCCAGACAATCCCCGCAACAACGCCGGCAGCAGCCGGGC
The DNA here is from genome assembly GCF_059423925.1 of Pseudomonas sp. GW458-11-26-14-LB4. Classification (NCBI taxonomy): domain Bacteria; kingdom Pseudomonadati; phylum Pseudomonadota; class Gammaproteobacteria; order Pseudomonadales; family Pseudomonadaceae; genus Pseudomonas; species Pseudomonas sp. GW458-11-26-14-LB4. The sequence continues at coordinate 313,369 of NZ_JBWKYU010000004.1, read as the reverse complement.
TGGCAAGACCGATGAAGTAGCGCTTGTCGGCGGTCCCCACCTGAGTGTTGAAACGCGCCAGACGCAACGCCGCACCCGCCACATAGATGAAGGCAACCATCCAGCCGACCTTGCCCATGTCACCCAGTGCCCAGCCGAAAGCCAGAAGCGCCGGCGCGACACCGAAGGCAACCATGTCCGACAACGAGTCGTACTCGGCACCGAACGCACTTTGGGTATTGGTCATGCGTGCCACGCGACCATCAAGGCCGTCAAGCACCATGGCGACGAAAATCGCGATGGCGGCAAAGGCGAAATACTTGCTCGCATTCGCCGCGTCCCCGGCACTCAAGGCAGCCTGGGCACTCATCGAGTTGATGATGGAATAAAACCCCGCGAACAGATTCGCAGTGGTGAACAGATTCGGCAGAAGATAGATACCACGATGCCGGACTTTACGACCTTCTGCGTCATGCCCTTCTTCGATGTGCTCATCGATGGGCAGCAGGCTTTCGGCGTCGGAAGCCTGGTTCGGCTCTTCGGGACGTTCGCTCATGGACAGTACCTTGCAACGGATTGGACATTTTCGACAGGTGTCTGGGACGACGGTTCGGCCACAAACGATGCAGCTTTATACCAGAAGCGCCCGCCCATACGAAAAAACGCGGCCGAGGCCGCGTTTTTTTCATACAAGGTTCGACGACTTAGTTTTTGGCTTTGTCGACGATCTTGTTGGCACCGATCCACGGCATCATGGAGCGCAGTTGCTCGCCGATGATTTCGATACCGTGAGCGGCGTTGTTACGACGCTTGGCGGTCATCGAAGGGTAGCCGGTTGCGCCTTCGCTGATGAACATTTTGGCGTATTCGCCGTCCTGAATACGTTTCAGGGCGTTGCGCATGGCCTGACGGGATTCGGCGTTGATCACTTCCGGACCGGTCACGTACTCGCCGTACTCAGCGTTGTTGGAGATCGAGTAGTTCATGTTGGCGATACCGCCTTCGTACATGAGGTCAACGATCAGTTTCAGTTCGTGCAGGCACTCGAAGTAGGCCATTTCCGGCGCGTAGCCAGCTTCAACCAGGGTTTCGAAACCGGCTTTTACCAGCTCGACGGTACCGCCGCACAGAACGGCTTGTTCGCCGAACAGATCGGTTTCGGTCTCGTCCTTGAAGGTGGTTTCGATGATGCCGGTACGACCGCCACCCACGCCGGCGGCGTAGGACAGTGCAACGTTCTTGGCATTGCCCGAGGCGTCCTGGTAGATCGCGATCAGGTCAGGGATACCGCCGCCTTTCACGAACTCGGAACGTACGGTGTGGCCCGGTGCTTTCGGCGCGATCATGATCACGTCGAGGTCGGCACGTGGAACAACCTGGTTGTAGTGAATCGCGAAACCGTGGGAGAAGGCCAGGGTGGCGCCTTTCTTGATGTTCGGCTCGATTTCGTTCTTGTACAGCTGGGACTGGAACTCGTCCGGGGTCAGGATCATGACCAGGTCGGCGCCGGCAACAGCGGCAGCCACGTCGGTCACTTTCAGGCCGTGGGCTTCAGCCTTGGCAACGGTGGCCGAACCTTTACGCAGACCGACGGTAACGTCGACACCGGAATCTTTCAGGTTGCACGCCTGGGCGTGGCCTTGGGAGCCGTAACCGATGATGGCAACTTTCTTGCCCTGGATGATCGACAGGTCGCAGTCTTTATCGTAGAAAACTTTCATGAATTTCCCCTTTATATCCAGGCCGTTCAGGCCATTCGCTAATTTGGTTTAGATGCTGAGTACTTTGTCGCCGCGGGCAATACCGGTGACGCCGCTGCGGACGGTCTCCAGAATCGATGCGGTGCCGATGGACTGAATGAAGCTGTCGAGCTTGTCGCTGGTACCGGTCAGTTGAACGGTATACACGCTGGCGCTGACGTCGACGATCTGTCCACGGTAAATATCGGTGGTGCGTTTGATCTCGGCGCGCTGGGCGCCAGTGGCCTTGACCTTGACCAGCATCAGTTCGCGCTCGATGTGAGCGCTTTCCGACAGGTCCACCAGCTTGACCACTTCGATCAGCTTGTTCAGGTTTTTGGTGATCTGCTCGATGACTTCATCGTGGCCGACTGTGGTCAGCGTCAGACGCGACAGGGTCGGGTCTTCGGTTGGCGCCACGGTCAGGCTTTCGATGTTGTAGTTGCGCTGCGAGAACAGGCCGACTACGCGAGACAAAGCACCGGGTTCGTTTTCCAGAAGCAAGGAAATAATGTGCCGCATGATTAGGTACGCTCCGTCTTGCTCAGCCACATATCGCGCATGGAGCCGTCTTTGATCTGCATCGGATAGACGTGCTCGCTGGTATCGACCGAAATGTCGATCACCACCAGGCGATCTTTCATGGCGAACGCCTCTTCCATCTTCGACTTCAAATCTTTCGATTCGGTGATGCGCACGCCGACGTGGCCATAGGCTTCAGCCAGCTTGACGAAGTCAGGCAAGGATTCCATGTAGGAGTGCGAGTGACGGCTGCCGTAACTCATGTCCTGCCACTGACGAACCATGCCCAGAACACCGTTGTTCAGGATGACGATCTTGACCGGCAAACCGTATTGCAGGCAGGTCGACAATTCCTGGATGTTCATCTGGATACTGCCTTCACCGGTGACGCACGCAACATCGGTGTCAGGGAAGCTCAGCGCGATACCCATCGCGGCCGGCAGACCGAAGCCCATAGTGCCCAGGCCACCGGAGTTGATCCAGCGGTTCGGCTTGTTGAACTTGTAGTACTGCGCAGCAAACATCTGATGCTGGCCCACGTCGGAGGTCACAAAGGCGTCGCCCTTGGTCACTTCGCACAGGGTTTCGATCACGGTCTGCGGCTTGATCTTGCTGCCGTCGCCCTTGTCGTAAGGGAACAGGCCGCGATCACCGCGCCATTCATCAACCTGCTTCCACCAGCTGGCAACGGCTTCCTTGTTCGGGGTTTCGCCGATTTCCTTGAGGATCGCGACCATTTCGGTCAGGACGCTCTCCACCGGACCAACGATTGGCACGTCGGCCTTGATGGTCTTGGAAATCGAAGCCGGGTCGATGTCGATGTGAATGATCTTGGCGTTCGGGCAGAACTTCGGCGCGCCGTTGATCACTCGATCGTCGAAACGCGCGCCGACCGCCAGGATCACGTCGGCATGGTGCATCGCCAGGTTCGCGGTGTAGCTGCCGTGCATGCCGAGCATGCCGATGAACTGACGGTCAGTGCCAGGGTAGCCACCCAGGCCCATCAAGGTGTTGGTAACCGGCAGGTTGAGCATTTGCGCCAGCTCGGTCAGCGGCGCGGAGCCGTTGCCGAGGATTACGCCACCGCCGGAGTACAGCACGGGACGCTTGGCCGCCAGGAGCATTTCTGCCGCCTTGCGGATTTGCCCGGAGTGACCGCGAACGGCCGGGCTGTAGGAACGCAGTTTGGCTTTCTTCGGGAAGATGTATTCGAACTTCTCGGCCGGGTTGGTCATGTCTTTCGGGATATCGACCACGACCGGGCCCGGACGACCGGATTGCGCCAGGTAGAAGGCCTTCTTCATGACTTCCGGGATTTCCGAAGCGTGCTTGATCATGAAGCTGTGCTTCACGATCGGCCGGGAGATACCGATCATGTCGGTTTCCTGGAACGCGTCGGTGCCGACCATGGTGCTTGGCACCTGACCGGAAATGATCACCATTGGAATCGAGTCCATATAGGCAGTGGCGATACCGGTGATGGCGTTTGTGGCGCCTGGACCGGAAGTCACCAATACCACGCCGGCTTTACCGGTGGCACGGGCGTAGCCGTCAGCCATATGGGTAGCCGCTTGTTCGTGACGAACCAGGATGTGGGTCACTTCCGGTTCTTTGAACAGGGCATCGTAAACATGAAGGAGAGCACCACCCGGGTACCCGTAGATATATTTGACGCCTTCGTCACGCAAAAAGCGGACGAGCATCTCACCGCCAGATAAAAGCTCCACGTTGTTCACCTCTAAAACGCCAGAATACCGTCCACAAAAAAGCGAACGGGTCTTAATAGGTTTACTTCTCGGCAGAGCATGAGCGACGGTGGTCGCCGACTACGTCAGCACTGACTGAGCAAGTATTGGGATCGTCCCAAGTGTTGCGGGCCTTTCCCACCCAGCGCGAGGTAACGCGTTGCGGGTGTAACAGGTCGACGCGGATATGCGCCTCATGATCTGCCGAGAGGGTCTGCTTCTGGCAGTCCCTGTACAGCGGACTTTGGATTCTTCTGTTTCGCCCTCTCCAAGTCAAGCCGTCTATGTGCTTAATTGTGGGTAAGCACATGAGAACGCAAGAAAAAACCTGGAAACCGCTACTCTGTTAGCTTCAATTGCGCAGTTTTGCCAAGGAATCAGCATGCGAACGCTTCTATTAACTCTGCTAATCGGCGCCAGCCCATGGTGTATGGCCGGTCAGATCTACAAATGGGTCGATGCCCAAGGCGTCACCCATTTTGATCAACAGCCACCACAAGGGCAGTCATCCACCGCCGTGAAGACGCCCTCATCTCCCGCACCAATACCTGCCGCATTACCTGGCAGCGGCGCGCTGGGCGATCAGAAAGCCATCGATGACAAGGTCAAAAAGCAAGTGGCCGAGCAACAGAATCAGCTCAAGGCATTTTGCGAACAGGCACGCACGAATCTCGCGCAACTGCAGAACAATCCGCGCTTGAGGGAGGAAGTGGAGGGAGAATTGCGGCGGCTGAGCGACGAACAGCGCCAGCAACGTACTGCGGAGGCACAAAAACAGATTGCGGAAAACTGCCAGTAACCACTGGCAGTTTTCGGTTCAGCGCGAAGCGGTGATCAGCAGGTCGAACTCTTTGAGCAATACCTGAAGCTGCCGATCCTTGCCCTGCAGATTGCGCTGGGCAAAAACCACCTCGGCCATTTCCTGAATGCCCGAGGCATTGGGCAATGGCAGATCCTGTTCGAGGATCATCTTCATCCGCGGCAGGAAGATCCATTGCAGCCACTGCTCGAAATCGAGGGTGTCGACCGAAAACGGTTCGACACTGCTCAGGGCTTCGACCGAGGGCTGGACGTCATCCCACCAGCCCTGGGCGCGCAGTTCACGCTCGATCAACAGCAGTTGATCGGCGACTTTGGAGAAACGACTGTCCATCACAGCGAAACCTTGGCCTTCTGACGGGCCAGAGTGGCGCCGGCGGAATCACCTTGCTTCTCACGTGCCTGAGCGATCAATTCCCACAGACTGGCCTGCAAGTCCGGACGACCATTGGCCATGGTCAACGCACGGCGAGCGGTCTGCTCGGCTTGCGGCGCATCGCCCTGGGCCATACGTACCTGCGCCAGACGGTAAAGCACTTGCGGCTCGCGCGGCGCTACACGCTGGGCGCGCTCCAGGCTGGAGGACGCGCCGTTGAGGTCGCCACCGGCCTGCTGCTGTTGCGCAGTGCTCAACAACGCGAGAACCGGACCGTCCAGTTGTTCATCGGCAGACAGACCGCCGCCGCTGCTGGCCGAAGGAATGCCGCTCGGCGTCGAAGGCATACTGTAGCTGCCGGAGCTGATCGGCGCCGACTCGACCGCCGACGGGTTATACGGCCCCGGCGTGATGCCGCCGGATGCCGGGCCCGGAACGATCGGCGAAGAGCTGATCGGTGCCGAAGCCGCTGCGCCGCCCGGCACCATCACTACCACACCGGTATCGCCTTGCGGGATCGCCTGAGTCTGGGCCTGTGCAGGACGTTTCACCGTCGTTTGACGGAAACCGCCATTGGCCGAAATACGCTCGCTGTTGGACACGGCGGTGCCGGAATCCACAACCGGGATCGAACCACGCTGTACGGTGGAGCAGCCACCGAGCAAAGCCACGGCGGTCACCGCTGGAATCAACCACTTGTTCACTTGAAACCCTCTTTGCTTAATTCATCCAGCCCTTGACCCAATCCATCACCGACTCGCCCGATGCCGGGCTTTCGCCCGCGCAGGAGGCGCCGGGTGGCGGTTCGCTGCCGCGAATATACGGCATCTGCACGGCGCCCGGACAGTTGGCATCGGAGCCCTGGCCGGTACGCGAATCGACCCAGGCCTGCACCACGTTATCCGGCTGCGGCATGTCCAGCGGCAGCGGATCGGCCTTGCGCATGAAACTGGTCCAGACCTGCAACGCACCGGTGGCCCCGGTGAACGGCGTCTTGCCGTTGTCGTCACGGCCGAGCCAGACCACCGCCAGCAGATCCTGGCTGAAACCGGCGAACCAGCTGTCGCGCGAATCGTTACTGGTACCGGTCTTGCCCGCCAGTGTCAGGGTTCTTGGCAACACGTTATAAACCGAACTGCCGGTACCTTCACGCATGACCCGCTGCATGGCGTTCTGGATCAGGTAGATAGAGGCCGGATCGAAACGCTGCTCGATCTGAAACGGATAACGCTTGAGCGGCTCGCCATCGGCAGTCAGCACGCTGCGGATCCCGCGCATCGGCGTATTGAAGCCACCGTTGGCCAGGGTCTGGTACATGGTCGCGACTTCGATCGGGGTCATGCCGCCAGCACCGAGCAGCATCGACGGGAACGCCGGAAACTCTCGGGTCACGCCCAGGCGGCCCAACGTCTTGAGGACATTCGGAACGCCAACCGCCAGACCGAGACGCGAGGTCGAGAGGTTGTAGGAATGCGCCAGCCCCTGATATAGGAACACTGTGCCGTGGGAGCGACGATCATAGTTCTGCGGTTTCCAGACCTGTCCGTCTGCGCCTTTTATCGAAAGCGGGTCGTCCGACAGCCAACTGGTCAGCGTGTACTGGCTTGGTTTCTCCAGTGCCGTCAGATAAACCGCCGGTTTGATCAGCGAGCCGATCGGCCGCACCGCATCCAGCGCCCGGTTGAACCCGGCAAAACTCGCCTGACGGCTGCCGATCATGGCCTGGACCTCACCGGTTTCCGGGTTGGTTACGACCATCGCCGCTTCCACGTCGTCGGAACCTTTACGGCCGGACAGACGCTTGAAGGTGTCGTTGACCGACGCTTCGGCTTTCATCTGCAGGATCGGATCGAAACTGGTGAAGATCCGCAGGCCTTCTTCGGTCAAGTCTTCGTCGCGATAGTCTTCACGCAACTGGCGTTTGACCAGATCGATGAAGCCCGGGAACGAGCTGTCGGCCAGCTTGCCGCGTGTGGTCACGCCCAACGGCATTTTCTTCGCAGCGGCGACTTGTTCGGCAGAAGCGACGCCCTGCTGCTCCAGCACGTCGAGCACCAGATTGCGTCGTTCCAGCGCACGCTCCGGGTTGCGACGCGGGTTGTAATAGGACGGACCTTTGACCATGCCGACCAACAGCGCGACCTGATGCAGTTTCAGCTCGGACAAAGGCTGAGCGAAGAAGAACTGGCTCGCCAGACCGAAACCGTGCACCGCCCGCTGACCATCCTGACCGACAAAGACTTCGTTGAGGTACGCCTCAAGGATTTCCTTTTTGTCGTAATGCAGCTCGAGCAGCATCGCCATCATCGCTTCGGTGAGCTTGCGGGTCAGACTGCGTTCGTTGGTGAGGTAGAAGTTTTTGACCAGTTGCTGGGTCAGCGTACTGCCGCCCTGAGTCATCTTGCCGCCCGAGGTGTTGACCCAGACTGCACGGGCGATCGATTTCGGCGACACGCCCCAGTGGCTGTAGAAATCCCGGTCTTCCACGGCGACCAAGGTTTCCAGCAGATACGGCGGCACCTGATCGAGCTTGATCAGAATCCGGTCTTCAAGGTTTTTCGGGTAGATACCGCCGATCATCAGCGGCTCCAGGCGTACCACGGAGAGCTTCGAACCGTTGGTCGCCGAGAGTTCGGCCACGTAATCGCCGGAGAAACGCACGCGCACCGGCTGCGGTTTCTCGAGGCCTTCATAGAACTGGAAGCCACGGGTATTCAGATCAACCGTATTGCCATTGACCGCCGCCGCGCCGGGACCGTTGCTCACGGCTTCGCGGCGATAGCCCAGGGCATCGAGTTCGGTGAGGAAATCGTCCTTGCTCAGCTTTTGTCCGACGAACAGCTCGAGCGGGCGCGCGTAAACCTTGGCCGGGATGGTCCAGCGCTTGCCGGAGAACTTCTCCTGCACCACGGCATCGAGGTAAACGGCGAAGCCGGCCAGCACCACAAGGCCGACCAGACTGAGTTTAAGGGCCCAGCCCAACCATGGGCGCAGGCCCCGGGAAGCTGGTTTTTTAGGGGTACGGGGGGATCGAGTACGAGTCATGGCGGCGGATTATACGCACTTTATTCATACTCAACAGGAGCGCTCCGAGGTTTGCGTCGGGCTGGCGAGCGGCCATAATGAGCGCCTTGAATTTCTCCCAGTCTCTGAAGGATCGTCCGTGAGCCAGTCCCTGATCGCTGCCCTGCAAAACCCGGCCCTCTACCCGCATCCCGTCGAAGGGTTCCAGGTCATCGAAACCCATATCTCGTGGGTACTGCTCACCGGTCCCTACGCTTATAAAGTGAAGAAGCCGGTGAATTTCGGCTTCCTCGATTTCACCGGCCTTGATTCCCGTGAACACTTCTGCGGTGAAGAGCTGCGCCTGAACCAGCGCCTGACCGAAGATTTGTATCTGGAAGTGATTCCCGTAACCGGCAGTGCGGAAGCTCCGCAACTGGGCGGCGAAGGCCCGGCCATCGAATACTTGCTGAAAATGCGCCAGTTCCCGCAGAGCGGCCTGCTCAGCACCCTGCAAGCCAACGGCGAGCTGACCACCGCGCACGTCGACGCAATGGCCGAACAGATCGCCCGCTTCCACCTCAACGCGCCGAAAGTCCCGGCGGAACACGATGCCGGCACGCCTGAAAGCGTAATGGCGCCGGTGCGCCAGAACTTCGAACAGATCCTGCCGTTCCTCAGCGACAAGAACGATCTTCTGCAACTCGACGCCCTGCAAGCGTGGGCCGAAAGCAGCTTCGATCGCCTGAAAACGCTGTTCGCCCAGCGCAAGGCGGACGGCTTCACTCGCGAATGCCACGGTGACATTCACCTGGGCAACGCCACGCTGATCGACGGCAAAGTCGTGATCTTCGACTGCATCGAATTCAACGAACCGTTCCGTTTCACCGACGTCTGGGCTGACACCGGTTTCCTGGCGATGGACCTGGAAGACCGTGGCCTGAAATCCCTGGCCCGTCGTTTCATCAGCCAGTACCTGGAACTGACCGGCGACTATCAAGGCCTGGAAGTGCTGAACTTCTACAAGGCTTACCGCGCCTTGGTACGTGCGAAAGTCGCACTGTTCAGCATGCCGGCCGATGCCACTCCGGTGCAGCGTGCCACCACCCTGCGCCAGTACCGCAACTACGCCAACCTGGCGGAAAGCTACAGCACCATTCCTTCGCGCTTCATGGCGATTACCCACGGCGTGTCCGCTGTAGGCAAAAGCCACGTGGCCATGCGTCTGGTCGAAGCGCTGGGCGCGATCCGCCTGCGTTCCGATGTCGAGCGCAAACGTCTGTTCGGCGAGCAAACCGTTGCCAATGATGTTCAGGCCGGGATCTACAGCGCCGATGCCAGCACCGCGACTTATGCTCGCCTGCATGAAATCGCCGAAGTGATCCTGCACGCCGGTTTCCCGGTGGTGATCGACGCCACTTACCTCAAACGCGAACAACGCGACAACGCCGCCAAGGTTGCCGAAGCCACTGGCGCGCCATTCCTGATCCTCGACTGCAATGCTCCACAGGCCGTGATCGAGAGCTGGCTGGCGATTCGTCAGGCGGACAAGAAGGATCCGTCCGACGCGACGCTCGCCGTGATCGAAGCACAACAGGCCAACCGCGAAGCCCTGACGCCGGAAGAAATCCTGCGCAGCAAACGCGTGCAGACCAATGAATCCGGCACCCTCGACACCGTCGTGGCGCAAATTCGCCAGCGCCTGCCAGGTCTGTAAGAAACTATTTCGGCCGTGAAGCCCTCGCTCGCTTCACGGCCGTCAAATAGTGGCACTATACTGGCGTCATAAAACCAACAGGTGATTTGACATGAGCCAGCCGAAACTTCTCGACACCCCGCTTTATGCCTTGCTGCACAAAGACGACATCACAGGTTTCAACAATGAACGCCCGAAAGACGGTCCGATCGACATGGTTGGTGGTGATTTTCGCGGCCTGGACCTGCGTGAACTGAACGCCGATGGCGTGGATTTCCGGGACGCCTACTTCCGTTCCGCCGACCTGCGCGGCATCGACTTTCGCAACGCCTCGCTGGAAGGCGCGAGCCTGGCCCACGCGCAGATCTCCGGGGCCTACTTCCCGCCAGAGCTGAGTGCCGACGAGATTCTGATGTCGATGAATTTCGGTACGCGCCTGCGTTATCGCACTCGCTGAAGCTTTTAAAAACCTGAACCGTCCAGCGCCCCCGCTTTGCGCTGGACTGCGTGCTATTGGTAATTCTCCCTCGCCCTCCCCATCCTGATTCATCAGCGGAAACTGACGTTTCTTAGAAGCGTTTGCGTTGAATCCGACCAAACAACCACGCTTTTCCTACTGATGGCTACACTCCTGAGAAGCTCGCCCACGCACCATTCGGCCGTCGCAAGGAGGCTTGATGAATGATGAACTGCAACACCTGAAGAATCTTGGCAAGACGTCGGCGCAATGGCTGCATGCCGTGGGCATCCATAGCGCCTCGGATCTGCGTCGCCTGGGCGCGGTGGATGCCTACCGGGCCGTGCGCACTCGCGGGTTTCGGGCGTCGAAGGTGTTGTTGTACGCGATCGAAGGGGCGTTGATGGATGTGCACTGGAACGACATTCCTGCCGAACGCAAGGATGCGCTGAACAAGCAGTTGGAAGCCATTTCCTCTCGCCACAAGAACTAACGGGTACCGACCTTCATGTACCTGCTCGGGGAACAATCGGCCCAGGCCGATGCATTGATCAACCACTTGCAGACCTTGCCTGCGCAATGGCTCGAAGGCCTGCCGCCGTGCGGGCCGGCCCTGGAACTGGAAGCCACGGATGATCTGTTGGCACGTTTGCCGGGCGACCAGTTGTTCTTGCTCACGCAAGGTGTCATCACCGGCCGACTCAGTGGTCGCGGCTTGTTCTACTGGCATGAGGGCGATTTGATCGGCCTGCAGCAGGGGCCGGAATGGGCGGATTGCACGCTGTACTCAGACAACCCGCTGACATTACTGCCCTATCGCCGAAGTGATTTGTTTCAACATGTGTACGGCGAACCATCGCGCTCGGAGCAGTTTCTGCGCTACCTGCTCGGGCAAATGGCGCTGCTGGCCCACGCCGTTGCCGAGTTCAAGCCGCGCGAGTTTCGCAGCACCAATGGTTTCAAGCGGGTCGAAGCCGGAGACGTTCTGATCCTCGAGGGCGATGACGCCGACCATGTGTTCGTGATTATCGAAGGACACGCCGAAGCGTTTGTTAACGGGCACAAGGTAGGCGACGTGCCCAAGGATGAAATATTCGGCGCAATGGCGGTGTTCACGGGCGAGCCGCGCAACGCGACGGTCATTGCCAGGGAGGCGAGCACGGTAATGCTGATTCCCGGCGATCAGTTTCTGAGTATGACCCGCACCAATCCGAAAATCGCCCACAGCCTGATCGAAAGCATGGCGCGGCGTATCGACCAGCTCAACAAGCAGCTCACAGCCCAGATCTGACGCCCGTATTCACGGGGCGTTTACGCCATTGCCGGGACAAAACGAAAGAAATGAAAAAACAGCAGTTGACTTGGTAATGAGAATCGCTATGATTATCACAACTGGTCGCGAGATCAGTCGATATTCTGAAAAGCCCTTGGTTCGGACTCTCAGATTATCTCCTCATCAGGCTAATCACGGTTATTTGACCCGGTTTTACCGGGTCTTTTTTTGCCTGTGGAAAAGTCATTGCTTGCCGAACTGCTTACGCATCTGCGCGCAATAATCCGGTTTCGGCGTGGCCGGTGTTAGCCAGACGTAATCAGCCATCGCCGCCGTGATCTGACTACCCTGCTCCGCCAGCATCAACACCGTCGGCGCTTCCGGCGCGCCCAGATCCAGCACATGCAGCGGCACCCCGACATCCTTTCGCGCGTGATACGCACCCGCCAATAACAACGCAGGCGCGGGCGCCGCCAACAAACGCGAGGCCATGCGCCGATCCCGTTGTTGTTGAACCGCCAGCATCGCCGGCATTTGTGATGACGGCAGCAAGCCGCAGTGGGAATCGCCGATCTGCTCCAACAGCGTCTCTTTCACAGATTTGGCGTTGCTGCGCTCACCGCTCAAAACCGAAGGATCACGATAGAAGGCGCGAATTTCGATGTTATCGAGGTTGGCTGCCAACAACGGCCAGGATTGCGTCAGGGCGAACCGCACTATCGGTCCGTAGAGATTCCAGTCCCAACCGTCCTGCCAGGCCAATGCAGCGGGAAGATCAGCCGGTGGCATTGCGGCATGGCGCACGTCATCGACGCGCGACTGTTGGTCGGGCGTCAGCATTTCCAACAGGAGACTGCCTTGGGGTCGCGTTTCTTCGAGGTTCTGCAACAACCACAATTGAAGGGCATGGTGATCGGCGTTGTCATGCTGTTCGCCAATGATCAGCCGCGACGGTCTGCTCAGTTGCGTCAGTAATTGCTGCGCCGTCAAACTCTCGCCGCTGCGCAAATCACGGATCTCGCCCACGACTGGCGGCGCCGCAACATGCTGGCAACCTGCAAGCCACAACACCGCCAACAGCAGAATCCCGCGCATACCCTCACCTCGATGACGAAATCAGCGGGCGATGATCAGCGGATGCCCGCGCTCCGGGTGCGGCTGCACCAATACTTCCAGACCGAAAACTGCCTTCAGCGATTCCGGGCGCAATACCTGTTGCGGCGTATCCAGCGCCACCGGGCGCCCGCCTTCCAGCAGCAGAATGCGATCACAATAGCGCGCCGCCAGATTCAGATCATGCAGGATGACCAGCACCGCCGCGCCACGATCAGCAAATTCGCGCACTGCCTGCAGCGTCGTGTGTTGATGTAGCGGATCGAGCATCGAGGTCGGCTCATCAAGCAGCAACGTCTGCCCCGCCTGCCCCGGCCAGAGCTGCGCCAGCACCCGCGCCAGATGCACCCGCTGACGCTCGCCGCCGGACAGCGCCAGATAACTGCGACCACTCAGGTGCCCGGCATCCGCCGCCCGCAATGCGGCAGCGACGATCTCGTCATCGCGCACCCGCCCGCTCTGGTAAGGCAGACGCCCCATGCCGACCACTTCCTCAACACGAAAGGCGAAATCCAGGGTCGACACCTGCGGCAACACCGCCAGCCGCTGGGCGCGCTGAGTGCCGCTCCAATGACTCAAGGCCTGTCCGTCCAGCAGCACTTGCCCGTCGCTGGCGCTCAACTCACCGCACAACGCACCGAGCAAGGTACTTTTGCCGGCGCCATTCGGCCCCAGCACGCCAAGCACTTCGCCCGGTTCGAGCTGCAGGCTGACATCGGCCAGAACGGTCTTGCGGCCACGGCGGATGTGCAGATTGTGCGCACGCAGCATCAGGCACGCCCTCGCAGCAACAGATAAAGGAAGAACGGCGCACCGATGAATGCCGTGACGATGCCGATCGGCAACTCCGCCGGCGCCAGCGCCAGCCGTGCCACCAGATCCGCCAGCAACAACAGACTCGCCCCGGCCAGCACCGATGCCGGCAGCAATACCCGATGATCCGGCCCCGCGAGCAAGCGCACCAGATGCGGCACCACCAGCCCGACAAAACCGATCATACCCGCCGCCGCCACCGCCGCGCCGACGCCGAGTGCCGTGCAGAACACCAGCTCACGCTTGAGCCGCTCGACATCGATCCCCAGATGCCCGGCTTCCGATTCGCCGAGCAGCAACGCATTGAGCGCCTTCGCCCGACGCGGAAGCCACAGTGCAACACCGGCGGTGATGATCAGCAGCGGCCACAACCGCGCATAGCTCGCGCCGTTGAGGCTTCCCAGGTTCCAGAACGTCAACGTGCGCAATGTCGCGTCGTCGGCCAGATAGGTAAACAGTCCCACCGCCGAGCTGGCCAACGCCGTCAGAGCGATACCCGCCAGCAACATGGTCGCAACATTCGTCTGCCCATTACGGCGGCCTAGTCGATAGACCAACGCCGTTACACCAAGGCCACCGAGAAACGCGCAAACCGACAGCAAATAAGGTCCGAACCACTCCGGCAATCCACCAAAAAACGAACCGCCGACAATCGCAACCGCAGCGCCCAACGCCGCGCCGCTCGAGACGCCGACCAGCCCCGGATCCGCCAGCGGATTACGAAACAGCCCCTGCATCGCCACCCCGGACAACGCCAGCACACCGCCAACTGCCAGCCCGAGCAACGTACGCGGCAGACGAATCTGCCCGAGAATCAGTTCAGCCTGTTCCAGCCCGTCCGGCGCCAGCGGCACACCGATCATGCGCAACGCTGCGCGCAAGGTGTCGAACAACGGCAGACTGACCGGCCCCAGCGCCAGCGAAAGCCAGATCGCCAGCAGGCAGAGCAGGATCAGGCCGATAAACAAGCCACGGGGTTTGACCAGCGTGGTCATTGGCCGCTCTTGGCCGGGTAGAAACCGTCAGACAGGGTCTTCAGCGCAGCCGGCAAACGCGGCCCGAGTCCGCCCACCAGCAGCGTCGGGTCCAGCTCCAGCACGCGTCCGGTCTTGGCCGCGCGGCTGGAATTGAGGATCGGGTTTTCCTTGAACAGCGCCGCTTTCGCCGCCTCGCCGGTCAGCGCACGGTCAGCGAACACCAGCACTTCAGGATCGAGACTGGCCAGGGATTCCACAGAAAACGGCTTGTACCCGGTGTGGGTCGCAAGGTTATGCCCGCCCGCCTGTTGCAGCAGCCAGTCGGCGGCGGTGTCCTTGCCGGCGATCAGCGGTTTGCCGCCGGCATGTCCAAGCAGCAACAGCACGCCCGGCGCTTTCTGTTTAGTCTGCGCTTCAGCTACACGGGCCTTTTGCGCATCGAGGTGCTGTTGATAACTTTGCAGCAATTGCGCGGCCTGGCTTTCAGCGCCCAGCAACCGTCCCAGATGGGTAACGTTTTTTTCCAATGTCGGCAGATCCGGCTGAGCCGAGAACAGTTCCACCTGCACCTTGGCACTGCGAACCTGCGAAATCACTGGCGGCGGGCCCATTTCTTCGGTGCCGATCAGGATGTCCGGGCGCAGGCTGAGAATGCCTTCGGCCGACAGGCTGCGCTGATAGCCGATGCTCGGCAGCGACTTGAGAGACTCGGGATGCTGGCTGGTGGTGTCGACGCCTACCAGTTTGGCCTCGCCACCCAGCGCACTCACCCACTCCGACAACGCGCCGCCGGCGCTGACCCAACGTTGCGGCAACTCGGCCGCTGCAGCCTGGTGGCTGACCAAAAGTCCGACACACAGCACGGCAACGCGGGTACTCAGGCGCATAGACAGCTTCCTTGAAATGTTTTCCCGGACATCGGGACGGCAGGCCAAGTATCCTCGGCAGCGGTCACCTCGCCACGGGTGAAGGCGGCCATTTGATAATTGTTTGCATTTGAACGTCAAGCTCGGACATATCCGGACACGAGCCGACATTTGAGGATAGCCATGAAGTTTCTTTGCGCGGGTGCCGATCTGGTTGAGGACGGCAGTCGCGGTTTCGATATCGACGGGAAAAAACTGTTCGCCGTGCGCCGCGCGGGGCAGGCTTATGTCTACCTCAATCGCTGCCCGCATCGGGGCGTCGGACTGGAATGGCAGCCCGACCAGTTTCTCGACCCAAGCAACAGCCTGATCCAGTGCGCCACCCACGGCGCACTGTTTCTGATCGAAGACGGTGAATGCGTCGCCGGCCCGTGCGCCGGGCAATCGCTGACGGCCATCCCTTGCCGTGAAGACGCGCAAGGGCTGTGGATCGATGTTTAACCGTTGAGCAGCACGTCCAGGCGCCGGTCGATCACCATCTCTTCATGGCTCAAACGCACGCCGTACGCCAGGACTTCGACCCCGCACGCCACCGCCTCGCGCAGCGCAGCGGCGTAGGCCGAGTCGATTTCCTCGGCCGGACGCACTGCTTCAATGCCGGAGAGATTGACGCAGTACAACTGGACCGCGCGAATCCCGTCCCTGGCCAGATGCGCCAGCTCACGCAAATGCTTGGCGCCGCGATCGGTCACTGCATCGGGAAATGCCGCGACCGCCGTGCCGTCGAAACCCAGCGTGACACTTTTCACTTCCACATACGCCGGGCCCGTCGGGTAGTCGAGGCGAAAATCGATCCGGCTCTTTTCCTGCCCGTACGCCACCTCGCGTTTGAGCCCGGTAAACCCGCTCAATTCGCTGATGACACCGGCCTGCAAGGCATCTTCGACCAGTGCGTTGGCGCGTCCGGTGTTCACGCAAAACAGCCGGCCCTGCGGGGTTTCACCGACTTCCCAAGTACCGGGCAGTTTGCGTTTCGGATCTGTGGAGCGACTGAACCAGACCTGCCCGCCCTCAACCTGGCAATTGAGCATCGAGCCGGTGTTCGGGCAATGAATGGTCAGCAACTCGCCGCCAACGGTTTCGATATCGGCGAGAAAACGCTTGTAACGCCGGATCAACCGGCCTTCTTCGAGCGGAGGATGAAAGCGCATCAGCCTTGCCAGCTCTTCAAGCCACGGGCGATACGCTCTACCGCTTCCTGTAGGCGTGGGAGGTTTTGCGTGTAAGCAAAGCGCACATGATGACCGGCCTGATAGCGACCGAAATCCAGCCCCGGCGTGAAGGCTACATGCTCGGTTTCGAGGAAATGCCGGCAGAACGCGAAGGCATCGCCGCCGAACTGGCTGATATCGGCATACAAATAGAACGCGCCTTCCGGCTCTACGGCAATGTCGAAGCCCAGCTCCCGCAATGCCGGCAGCAGGAAGTCACGGCGACGGCCGAATTCGGCGCGGCGCTCTTCGAGAATCGCGATGGTGTCCGGCTCGAAACAGGCCAGCGCCGCATGTTGGGCCATGCTTGGCGCACTGATATAGAGGTTCTGCGCGAGCTTTTCCAGCTCACTGACCGCTGCGTCCGGCGCCACCAGCCAGCCGAGGCGCCACCCGGTCATGCCGAAATATTTGGAGAAACTGTTGAGGACAAAGGCGCTGTCGTCCACTTCCAGCACACTCGCGGCGTCGGTGCCGTAAGTCAGGCCGTGATAGATCTCGTCCACCACCAGATGCCCGTGACGGGCCTTGATGGCTGCGGATAACCCGGCCAGCTCATCGCGGGTCAGAATCGTACCGGTCGGGTTGGCCGGCGAGGCGACCAGCGCACCGACGCTGTCGTGGTCCCAGTGGCGCGCCACAAGGTCCGGCGTCAGTTGATAACGCACGTCCGGGCCCACCGGCACAAGCTGCGCCGCGCCTTCAACCAATCGCAGAAAGTGTCGGTTGCAGGGATAGCCGGGGTCGGCCAGCAGCCAGTGCTTGCCCGGATCCACCAGCAACGCACTGGCCAGCAGCAACGCCCCGGAACCGCCGGGGGTGATGAGAATCCGTCGAGGATCGATGTTCAGGCCGTAGCGCGTCTGATAGAAGCCGGAAATCGCCTCACGCAGTTCGGGAATGCCACGGGCTGCGGTGTAACGGGTTTTCCCGGCTGTCAGGGCTTGCTGGCCGGCGCGGATGATCGGTTCGGCGGTAGTGAAGTCCGGTTCGCCGATTTCCAGGTGGATCACGTCGTGGCCGGCGGCCTGCAATTCATTGGCCCGCGCCAGCAACGCCATGACATGGAACGGTTCGATCGCACGACTGCGCGCACTGTAGGGCTGAGCCATTGGCCTTCCTTCAACGGGGGAAAAGAAACGATTCTACCCATCTGCCGGAACGAGCGAGAACCCGCAGCGGTCACAGCCTCAAGAACACTGGACTGTAACGACCCGCGCGTACGCTCCAGGATTGACTAAAATCAGTGATTGAGCAGGTTTGCAGCACCGCCGGACATGGCTTGGCAAACATTTGCAAGTCCCCTCGGCCACGCGCTCGACATCCGGGAGTAGCGCGGGTCGAATTGATCTGGTAAGTTCGCCCGCTTGCAGCCGCAGGGCCGGCAGGTGTCGGTGATGGAGCAATCCTGCGCAATGGATTACAAGAGTAGAGGCGGTCCATTTCATGCCCACCCAAGCAAAGCAACAGGCAAGTCAGACACTCAGCGGTTTCGAACCCTACGTCCCGAAAGCGGGCGAAGAGTACATGGGCGCTCCAATGCGCGCGCACTTCACCAAGATCCTGACCAAGTGGAAACTGGACTTGATGCAGGAAGTCGACCGCACTGTTGATCACATGAAAGACGAAGCGGCCAACTTTCCTGATCCGGCCGACCGTGCCAGCCAGGAAGAAGAGTTCGCCCTCGAGCTGCGCGCCCGCGACCGCGAGCGCAAACTGATCAAGAAGATCGACAAGACCCTGCAACTGATCGAAGACGAAGAGTACGGCTGGTGCGACTCTTGCGGCATCGAGATCGGCGTCAAGCGCCTTGAGGCCCGTCCGACTGCCGACATGTGCGTCGACTGCAAGAACCTGGCGGAAATCAAGGAAAAGCAGGTCGGCAAATAATCCCGGCCTGAACGAAAAACGGAGCGTGCGAACGCTCCGTTTTTGTTTCTGCCGTTTTTTGACTCTCAAGTAACATCGCCCTCATGACTGCCAACACCTCCCCCGCCTATATTGGCCGCTTCGCCCCGACCCCCAGCGGGCACCTGCACTTCGGTTCGCTGGTTGCCGCCCTGGCCTCTTATCTGGACGCACGCTCGGTGGGCGGTCGCTGGCTGGTGCGCATGGAGGATCTCGATCCGCCCCGGGAAGAGCCGGGCGCGCAAGCGGCGATTCTCAAGGCGCTGGAAAGCTATGGCTTCGAATGGGACGGCGAGATGGTTCGCCAGAGCGATCGGCACGAGGCCTACGCGCAAGTGCTCGACAGCCTGTTCAATCACGGCCTCGCCTACGCCTGCACCTGCTCGCGCAAACAATTGGAGCCATACCACGGCATTTATCCGGGACTGTGCCGCAATGCCGGTCACGGTCAGGAAGACGCCGCGATCCGTCTTCGCGTGCCAGAGCTCGAATACCACTTCATCGACCGGGTGCAGGGCGAATACCGCCAGCATCTGGGCCGTGACGTGGGAGATTTCGTGATCCGCCGCCGCGACGGCCTCTACGCCTACCAACTGGCGGTGGTTCTGGACGACGCCTGGCAGGGCATCACCGACATCGTGCGCGGTGCCGATCTGCTCGACTCCACACCGCGCCAGCTCTACCTGCAGGAATTGCTGGGCCTGCGCCAACCGCGCTATCTGCATCTGCCACTGATTACCCAGCCGGACGGCAACAAGCTCGGCAAGTCCTATCGCTCGCCACCACTGGAAGCCGATCAGGCCACGCCATTGTTGCTGCGGGCCCTGCGCGCACTGGGGCAAGACCCGGGGCCCGAACTGGCCCACGCCACGCCGCAAGAACTGTTGAACTGGGGCAGCGTCCACTGGGATGCCTTGAAAATCCCGCGCACACTGACCCTGCCCGAAGCGCAACTGCTGTGACGACACTTGCAGTGGCGCGCCCATCCGTTACCATCGCCGCACGTTTTCGGGCACGCGCATAAAAAAGAGAGGCCGGGATGTACATCTATCGCTTGGTCCTGCTTCTGGTCGTGGGGATCTACCTGTTTTCTCCCGCCATCATGGATTGGTGGATCGACGCTACGGGCGCCTGGTATCGCCCTTATCTGCTCTGGCTGATCCTGATTGTCGTGACCTTCATCCTGCAGAGCCAAAAAGATGCCGATGAGCTTTAGCCTGACCCAGATGCTGCTGATCAGCGCCGCCTACCTGGCCGCGTTGTTCGGCGTGGCCTGGATCAGTGAACGGGGCATGATCCCGCGGGCGATCATTCGCCATCCGTTGACCTACACCCTGTCGCTGGGGGTCTACGCCAGTGCGTGGGCGTTCTACGGCACGGTGGGTCTGGCCTATCAGTACGGCTACGGCTTTCTGTCCAGTTATCTCGGGGTCTCCGGCGCGTTTCTGCTGGCGCCGGTGCTGCTGTATCCGATCCTCAAGATCACCCGCACTTATCAACTGTCGTCGCTGGCAGACCTGTTCGCCTTCCGCTTTCGCAGCACCTGGGCCGGTGCGCTGACCACGATTTTCATGCTGATCGGCGTATTGCCGCTGCTGGCGTTGCAGATCCAGGCCGTGGCCGATTCCATCGGCATCCTCACCGGCGAACCAGTGCAAAATCGCGTAGCCCTGGCGTTCTGTGCGCTGATCATTCTGTTCACGATCTTCTTCGGTTCCCGTCATATCGCCACACGTGAAAAGCACGAAGGGCTGGTATTCGCGATTGCCTTCGAATCAGTGATCAAACTGGCAGCCCTCGGCGGCGTCGGCCTCTACGCGCTATACGGCGTGTTCGACGGCCCGCAGCAACTTGAACTGTGGCTGCTGCAGAACCAGACCGCCCTCGCCGCCCTGCACACCCCGTTGCAGGAAGGCCCGTGGCGCACGTTGCTGCTGGTGTTTTTCGCCTCGGCGATCGTGATGCCGCACATGTATCACATGACCTTCACCGAAAACCTCAACCCGCGCTCGCTGGTCAGCGCGAGCTGGGGCCTGCCGCTGTTCCTGCTGTTGATGAGCCTGGCTGTGCCGCTGATTCTCTGGGCCGGCCTGAAACTCGGCGCCACCACCAATCCGGAATACTTCACCCTCGGTATCGGCATCGCCGCCAACAGCAAGTCGCTGGCGTTGCTGGCGTATGTCGGCGGTCTGTCGGCGGCCAGCGGTCTGATCATCGTCACCACGCTGGCGCTGTCGGGCATGGCCCTGAACCATCTGGTGCTGCCGCTCTATCAGCCACCGGCCGAGGGCAATATCTATCGCTGGTTGAAATGGACCCGCCGGGCGCTGATCGTCGCAATCATCATGGCCGGCTTTTGCTTCTATCTGATGCTCGGCGCCGAGCAGGATCTGGCCAACCTCGGCATCGTCGCCTTCGTTGCGACCCTGCAATTCCTGCCGGGTGTGCTGTCGGTGCTGTACTGGCCGACCGCCAATCGTCGGGGGTTCATCGCCGGTCTGCTGGCAGGGATTGTGGTGTGGGTCGTGACCATGCTGTTGCCGCTGGTCGGCAATCTGCAGGGTTTCTATATTCCGCTGCTGAACATGATCTACGTGCTGGACGACACCAGTTGGCACATGGCGGCCATCGCCTCGCTGGCGGCCAACGTCCTGATGTTCACGCTGATTTCGTTGTTCACCAATGCCAGTCCGGAAGAGGCCAGCGCCGCCGAAGCCTGCGCTGTGGACAACGTACGTCGCCCACAACGCCGCGAATTGCACGCAGCCTCGCCGCAGGAATTCGCCACGCAACTGGCCAAGCCGCTGGGCGCCAAGGCTGCGCAAAAAGAAGTCGAACAGGCCCTGCGCGACCTTTATCTGCCCTTCGACGAGCGCCGCCCTTATGCCTTGCGCCGCCTGCGTGACCGGATCGAAGCCAACCTCTCCGGCCTGATGGGCCCGAGCGTCGCCCAGGACATGGTGGAAACCTTCCTGCCGTACAAGGCTGGCGGCGAAAACTACGTTACCGAAGACATCCATTTCATCGAAAGCCGCCTCGAGGATTACCACTCGCGTCTGACCGGGCTGGCCGCCGAACTCGATGCCCTGCGCCGTTACCACCGCCAGACCCTGCAGGAACTGCCGATGGGCGTCTGCTCGCTGGCCAAGGATCAGGAGATCCTGATGTGGAACAAGGCCATGGAAGAACTGACCGGGATTGCCGCGCAACGGGTGGTCGGCTCGCGCCTGAGCACCATCGCCAATCCGTGGAAAGATCTGCTGCAAGGCTTCATCCACCTGCCCGACGAACACTTGCACAAACAGCATCTGGCCCTCGACGGCCAGACCCGCTGGCTGAACCTGCACAAAGCGGCGATCGACGAGCCGCTGGCACCGGGCAACAGCGGCCTGGTGCTGCTGGTGGAAGACCTGACCGAAACCCAGATGCTCGAAGACAAACTGGTGCACTCCGAGCGCCTGGCCAGCATCGGTCGACTCGCGGCGGGTGTTGCTCACGAAATCGGCAACCCGATCACCGGCATCGCCTGCCTTGCGCAAAACCTTCGCGAGGAACGCGAAGAAGACGGCGAATTGACGGAAATCAGCGGCCAGATCCTCGAGCAAACCAAACGCGTGTCACGCATCGTCCAGTCGTTGATGAGTTTCGCCCACGCCGGCAGCCATCAACACAGTGACGAGCCCGTCTGTCTGGCGGAAGTGGCTCAGGACGCCATCGGCCTGTTGGCCCTGAACCGGCGCAATTTCGAAGTCCAGTTCTATAACCTGTGCGATCCCGATCACTGGGTCGAAGGCGACCCGCAGCGGCTCGCCCAGGTGCTGATCAATCTGCTCTCCAACGCCCGTGACGCCTCGCCTGCGGGCAGTGCGGTGCGGGTCAAGAGCGAAGCCGGCGAACACACGGTCGATCTGATCGTCGAAGACGAAGGCAGCGGTATTCCGTCGAGCATCATGGACCGATTGTTCGAACCCTTCTTCACCACCAAGGATCCTGGCGAAGGCACCGGTCTGGGCCTTGCACTGGTCTATTCCATCGTTGAAGAGCATTATGGACAAATCACCATCGACAGCCCGGCTGATGTTCAGAGCCAGCGCGGCACCCGTATCCGGGTGACATTGCCGCGCCATGTCGAAGCGACGTCCGCTGTGAACTGAGACCGTCGAGAGTATCGAATCAATGCCGCACATTTTGATCGTCGAAGACGAAACCATTATCCGCTCCGCCTTGCGCCGCCTGCTGGAACGCAACCAGTACCAGGTCAGCGAAGCCGGTTCAGTGCAGGAAGCACAAGAACGCTTCAGTATTCCCACATTCGATCTGATCGTCAGCGACCTGCGTCTGCCGGGCGCTCCGGGTACCGAGCTGATCAAGCTCGGCCAGGGCACACCGGTGCTGATCATGACCAGCTACGCCAGCCTGCGCTCGGCGGTTGACTCGATGAAGATGGGCGCGGTGGATTACATCGCCAAGCCTTTCGACCACGATGAAATGCTTCAGGCTGTCGCGCGGATCCTGCGCGATCGCCAGTCGGCGCCTGCCGTCGGCGAAGCAGCTCCCGCCAAATCGGCCAATGGCAGCGGCAAATCCGCGATCGATAACAGCAATGGCGAAATCGGCATCATCGGCTCGTGTCCGCCGATGCAGGATCTTTACGGCAAGATCCGTAAAGTCGCCCCGACCGATTCCAACGTGCTGATCCAGGGCGAGTCCGGTACCGGTAAAGAACTGGTGGCCCGCGCCCTGCACAACCTGTCGAAACGTGCCAAGGCGCCGATGATCTCGGTGAACTGCGCCGCCATCCCGGAAAGCCTGATCGAGTCCGAACTGTTCGGCCACGAGAAAGGCGCGTTCACCGGTGCCAGCGCCGGTCGCGCCGGTCTGGTGGAAGCGGCGGACGGCGGCACGCTGTTCCTCGACGAGATCGGCGAACTGCCACTCGAAGCCCAGGCTCGTTTGCTGCGCGTATTGCAGGAAGGCGAAATTCGCCGGGTGGGCTCGGTTCAGTCGCAGAAAGTCGATGTCCGGTTGATCGCCGCGACCCACCGGGACCTCAAGAGCCTGGCGAAAATCGGCCAGTTCCGTGAGGACTTGTACTACCGCCTGCACGTGATCGCATTGAAACTGCCGGCCCTGCGCGAGCGTGGCGCCGACGTCAACGAAATCGCCAATGCGTTTCTCGCTCGTCAGAGCGCCCGCATCAACCGCACCGACCTGAAATTTGCCGCCGATGCCGAACAGGCGATCCGGCACTATTCCTGGCCGGGTAACGTGCGGGAGCTGGAAAACGCCGTCGAGCGCGCGGTGATTCTGAGCGAAAGCCCGGAAATCTCTGCCGACCTGCTGGGTATCGACATCGAGCTGGGCGATCTGGAGGACGACGAATTCATCGGCCTGCCGGCGCAAACGGCCGGTAACGCCAGCAACAGCAGCCACGAGCCGACCGAAGACCTGTCACTGGAAGACTACTTCCAGCATTTCGTACTCGAGCATCAGGACCACATGACCGAGACCGAACTGGCGCGCAAACTGGGCGTCAGCCGCAAATGCCTGTGGGAACGTCGTCAGCGTCTGGGCATTCCACGGCGCAAGACAGGGGTCGCCAGCGAGAGCTGAACGTTACCTGTCGAGTGTGCGGGTTACCGTTGAAGAGGTGAAAAAACTGTTACCTCAGTCTTTTCACGTAACAGAAGCCGGGGTTATCGGTAACGAAACCCCGGCTTTTTTTCGCCCTGCGAAAACGGTTATATCGACCTAACCCCTTGTTTTATTGGGGTTCGCAAAAGTTGGCACGGCACCTGCTATATGTTTGGTACAAGAACAATAACAAGCAATACACAAGACAATAAAAATAAGACGAATCGACTCACGCACAATAAAAACAAGACGGCGAGAGGCGCAGCTAACTGATTCTTTTGGAGAGGCGTTGTATTTGGGGCTAGCCCCACGACCAGGCCGAGAACAACAAAAACTGTCTTAAGACAGAGCCTGTACTGGTTGGATCGCAAGATCACTGCAACACAGCGACCAAAGCAATCCGTTTGCTCTTGGCTCCCGATTGGGAGGGTCATGAAGGAAAAGCTTCATGGCGAGGGCACTCAACAAAAACAAGAAGCCCGAATCAATAATAAAAAGAGCACGCAACTACTTCTTGGGGAGCTTCGGCTCCCCTTGTAGTTTCTCCTTTCTGGCAA
Source organism: Pseudomonas sp. GW458-11-26-14-LB4 (assembly GCF_059423925.1). NCBI lineage: Bacteria > Pseudomonadati > Pseudomonadota > Gammaproteobacteria > Pseudomonadales > Pseudomonadaceae > Pseudomonas > Pseudomonas sp. GW458-11-26-14-LB4. Next base: position 288,621 of record NZ_JBWKYU010000004.1, on the reverse strand, counting down.
ATCCCCCCTTCTGACGCATCTCCACCCCCTCTAGACTGCGGCTTTCAGCGCAAAACGGCAGCGTCCTACACCATCCCTCGACTAAATGCTAGAATCCCGGCCCATCATGCGGTCATTCTCTGGTATGGCCGAACATTCCTTCAAACAGTGCATCCCATGCTGAAGAAGCTGTTCCAGTCATTCCGAACTCCCCTGCGTCGTACGCAACACATCCGTAGCACGCCTGAAGTCCTCAACAGCGGCCAACACTCGCTGCAGAAGGCGCAATTCAGCCGTTACGCGGTCAACATCGTCGAACGTCTGCAGGGCGCCGGCTACCAGGCCTACCTGGTTGGCGGTTGCGTGCGAGACATGCTGCTGGGCATCACGCCCAAAGACTTCGACGTCGCCACCAGCGCCACCCCCGAGCAGGTTCGCGCCGAATTCCGCAATGCGCGGATCATCGGCCGCCGGTTCAAGCTGGTACACATCCATTTCGGTCGCGAAATCATTGAAGTCGCGACCTTCCGCGCCAATCACCCGCAAAACGAAGACGACGAAGATAGCAACCAGTCTTCGCGCAACGAGAGCGGGCGCATTCTGCGTGACAACGTTTACGGCACCCTGGAAGAAGACGCGCAACGCCGCGACTTCACCATCAACGCCCTGTATTACGATCCGGTCAGCGAGCGCATCCTCGACTACGCCAACGGCGTACACGACATCCGCAATCACCTGATCCGTCTGATCGGCGACCCGAAGCAACGCTACCAGGAAGACCCGGTGCGGATGCTGCGGGCCGTGCGTTTCGCCGCCAAGCTCAATTTCGGTATCGAGAAGCACACCGTCCAGCCAATCCGCGAACTGGCGCCGATGCTGCGCGAGATTCCGTCGGCCCGCCTGTTCGAGGAAGTGCTCAAGCTGTTCCTCTCCGGTCATGGCGCGATCACGTTCGAGATGCTGGTCGACCTGCAACTGTTCGCGCCGCTGTTCCCGGCCAGTGCCGATGCGCTGGAACACAACCCGGAATATACCCACACGCTGATCAGCGAAGCACTGACCAACACCGACCTGCGGATCAAGCAGAACAAACCGGTAACCCCGGCGTTCCTGTTTGCTGCCCTGCTGTGGCCTGCCCTGCCGGCCCGAGTGCTACGTCTGCAAGAGCGCGGCATGCCGCCAATTCCAGCCATGCAGGAAGGCGCTCACGAACTGATCGCCGAACAGTGCCAGCGCATCGCGATTCCAAAACGCTTCACCATGCCGATCCGCGAGATCTGGGACATGCAGGAACGCCTGCCACGCCGCAGCGGCAAACGCGCCGACCTGCTGCTGGACAATCCGCGCTTCCGCGCCGGCTACGACTTCCTCCTGCTGCGTGAAAGCGCTGGCGAGCAGACCGATGGCCTGGGTGAATGGTGGACCGATTATCAGGACGCCAACGACAGCGAACGTCGCGACATGATCCGCGACCTCAGTGGCAAGGGTGATGACGCCAGTGGCGCACCGCGCAAGCGTCGCCGCAGCAGCGGCTCCAAACGCAAACGCGCTGGCGCACCGAGCGCCACGGGCGAATAAGGCATGGAACGCATCTACATCGGCATGGGCAGCAACCTGGCTGACCCGGCCGAACAACTGCGCAGCGCGGTCGACGCGCTGGGGCAATTGCCCGAGACCGAACTGGTCGGCGTATCTGCCTTCTACCAAAGCGACTCGCTGCTGCCGGGCCAACCGCGTTACACCAACGCGGTTGCCGCGCTCGACAGCGCGCTCGCCCCGCTTGATCTGCTCGATGCCTTGCAGGCGATCGAAAACGATCAGGGCCGCGAACGCCTTGAGCGCTGGGGCCCACGCACGCTGGATCTGGACATTCTGCTGTTCGGTGATCGCCTGATCGACGAGCCGCGCCTGAAAGTCCCGCATTACCACATGCAGGAACGCGCGTTCGTTCTCTATCCCCTGGCCGAACTGGCGCCCGAAGATCTGCGTCTGGCTGATGGCCGCACCCTTGCCGATCTTCTCGCAGCCTGCCCGTTCGTCGGCCTCGAGCGCCTCTCCCACGCCTGACACAAACCGCTGATGCGGGAGCCAACCGGCTCCCGCATTTTGCGTTCTTGTAGGACAAAAACCCCGCAGATCAGGCCCGCCGGCCCGCTGAATCGCATCAGTAACGCCGGTAACACTCCCCTCGTAACAATGCGGTAACACATGCAATTGACTTCCTGAGGCCTCATCACGACTATAGGCGTCCCGCTGCCGCCAACCCGGCATACAAGGGCGCAATCCAGGCCTTATAAGCACGACAAAAGAGCGTGCGCCTGAATAGATGACGAATCACGCGCGTTACTCGCAGTAGTTTCCAAAGCGCCTGAACGAGGATTTCTTACATGCCAGCCATCACCCTGACCACGCTCCAGAGCCTCAAGCAGAAAGGTGAAAAGATCACCATGCTGACCTGCTATGACGCGACCTTCGCCCACGCCTGCAACGAGGCCGGTGTCGAAGTGCTGCTGGTGGGCGACTCCCTCGGCATGGTCCTGCAGGGTCACGACAGCACCCTGCCGGTGACCACCGCAGAAATGGCCTACCACGTTGCCAGCGTCAAACGCGGCAACTCTGATGCCTTGATCCTGGCCGACCTGCCGTTCATGGCCAACGCCACCCTCGAGCAAACCATGACCAACAGCGCCCTGCTGATGCAGGCCGGCGCGCACATGGTCAAGGTCGAAGGCGCCTTGTGGCTGGCGGATTCGATCCGCCTGCTGGCCGAACGCGGTGTGCCGGTCTGCGCCCACATGGGCCTGACCCCGCAAGCCGTGAACATTCTCGGTGGCTATAAAGTGCAGGGGCGCAACGAGAACCAGGCACGCCAGATGCGCGCCGACGCGATCTCGCTGGAACAGGCCGGTGCAGCCATGCTGCTGCTCGAATGCGTGCCGAGCGAACTGGCGGCTGAAATCAGCCAGGCCGTGAAAATCCCGGTGATTGGCATTGGCGCCGGTTCGGATACCGACGGTCAGGTCTTGGTGCTGCACGACATGCTCGGCCTGTCGATCAGCGGCCGTGTGCCGAAATTCGTGAAGAACTTCATGCAGGGTCAGGACAGCATCCAGTCCGCGCTGAAGGCTTACGTCAGTGAAGTCAAAGCCACCACTTTCCCCGGGATCGAACACGGATTCTCTGCATGAACACCGTCAAAACCGTACGTGAACTGCGCGCCGCCGTGGCGCGCGCCCGCAGTGAAGGCAAGCGCATCGGCTTCGTGCCGACCATGGGCAACCTGCACAGCGGCCACATTGCCCTGATCACCAAGGCCACCCAGCGCGTGGACTTCGTGGTCGCGAGCATTTTCGTCAACCCGCTGCAGTTCGGCGCCGGCGAAGACCTCGACAAGTACCCGCGCACCCTGGCGGCGGATCAGGAAAAACTGCTGGAAGCCGGCTGCGATCTGCTGTTCGCCCCGACCGTCGAGGAAATGTACCCCGACGGCATGGCCGGGCAGACCCGGGTCAGCGTGCCGCAACTCTCCGAAGGCCTGTGCGGCGCCAGCCGTCCGGGGCACTTCGAAGGCGTGGCGACGGTGGTCAGCAAGCTGTTCAACATGGTCCAGCCGGACCTGGCGATCTTCGGCCAGAAAGACTTCCAGCAACTGGCGGTGATCCGCGCGCTGGTGCATGACCTGAACATGCCGATCCAGATCATTGGCGAGCCGACCGTACGCGCCGCCGACGGTCTGGCGCTGTCGTCGCGCAACGGTTTCCTCAGTGAAGAACAGCGCGCTGTGGCGCCGGTGGTCTATCGCACCCTGAGCAGCATTGCCGAGTCGATCAAGCAAGGTGAACGCGACTTCCCTGCCCTGATCCAGGCGCAACGCCAGCAACTGGAAGCCGCCGGCCTGCGTCCGGACTATCTGGAAATCCGCCACGCCCTGACCCTGCGTCCGGCAACGGCGGAGGATCGTGATCTGGTGATTCTGGTCGCGGCCTTCCTCGGCACCACCCGGTTGATCGACAACCTGCATCTGAATCTCGATACCCCCGCCTGAACACCGGCAAACGCTGTGGGAGCCCCCCGCTCCCACAGCGTCTGCACGCACTTCCAGACCGTATTGCTGAGCACCTGCCCATCGGGCAAACTCCCGCCGTTCGACTCGACACCAATAGCAGGGACTGCTCGCATTACCCGCCGTTTGTCGGCCCCGTCTGTTATCAATGTTAAAAAAGTACCGAAAACAGGTCAGACAAAGCCAAGACAGATCGCGGCGCTGGGTTTACTGTATTCGCCCTGCGCCAAAGTAATCGTGTCGACGCAGTTGCCCCCTCGCCCAAACATGGCGGGGAGGTCTTTTCAGTGTTCAAAAGGCCGTTCAAGTAAAAAGGAAAACCGCAGCGATGGCGTACTACCGCACTCCTCATGACGTTACCGCTCTGCCTGCCTGGCAAGCGTTGAAAGATCACCGCCAAGCCATGCAGGATTTCAGCATGCGCGAAGCCTTCAACGCCGATCCGCAGCGCTTCAATCAGTTCACTCTCAGCAGCTGCGGACTGTTTCTCGACTATTCGAAGAATCTGATCAACGCCGAGACCCGCAACCTGCTGGTGGGTCTGGCCAATGAAGTCGATCTCAAGGGCGCGATCAAGGCGCTGTTCGACGGCGAAATCGTCAACTCCTCCGAAGGCCGCCCGGCGCTGCACACCGCCCTGCGTCGCCCGGTCGGCGACAAGCTGTCGGTCAACGGCGTCAACGTGATGCCTGAAGTACACAAGGTGCTGAACCAGATCACCGATCTCGTGGGCCGCATCCACGACGGTCTGTGGCGCGGTTACACCGAGAAGCCGATCACTGACGTTGTGAACATCGGCATCGGCGGCTCGTTCCTCGGCCCCGAGCTGGTCTCCGAAGCCCTGCTGTCCTACGCCCAGAAAGGCGTGCGTTGCCATTACCTGGCGAACATCGACGGCAGCGAGTTCCACGAGCTGACGCAAAAACTACGCGCCGAGACCACGCTGTTCATCGTTTCGTCGAAATCGTTCAACACCCTAGAAACCCTGAAAAATGCCCAGGCCGCACGCGCCTGGTACCTGGCCCAGGGTGGTTCGGAAGCCGAGCTGTATCGCCACTTCATCGCCGTATCGAGCAACAACGCGGCAGCCGTGGCCTTTGGTATCCGCGAAGAAAACATCTTCCCGATGTGGGACTGGGTCGGCGGTCGTTACTCGCTGTGGTCGGCCATCGGCCTGCCGATCGCGCTGGCCATCGGCATGTCCAACTTCAAAGAACTGCTGTCCGGTGCCTACACCATGGACCAGCATTTCCAGAGCGCGCCATTCGAACAGAACATGCCGGTGCTGCTGGCCCTGCTCGGTGTGTGGTACGGCAACTTCTGGGGCGCGCAAAGCCACGCGATCCTGCCGTACGACCACTACCTGCGTAACATCACCAAGCACTTGCAACAGCTGGACATGGAATCCAACGGCAAGAGCGTGCGTCAGGACGGCACGCCGGTGTCGACCGACACTGGCCCGGTGATCTGGGGCGGCGTCGGTTGCAACGGTCAGCACGCTTATCACCAGTTGCTGCACCAAGGGACCCAACTGATCCCGGCCGACTTCATCGTGCCGATCGTCAGCTTCAACCCGGTTTCCGACCACCATCAGTGGCTGTACGCCAACTGCCTGTCGCAGAGCCAGGCGCTGATGCTCGGCAAGACCCTGCCGGAAGCCGAAGCGGAACTGCGCGACAAGGGCATGAGCGAAGATCAGGTGCAGAAACTCGCACCGCACAAGGTGATCCCGGGCAACCGTCCGAGCAACACCCTGGTGGTAGAACGCATCAGCCCGCGTCGTCTCGGTGCATTGGTGGCGATGTACGAACACAAAGTCTTCGTGCAAAGCGTGGTCTGGGGCATCAACGCCTTCGACCAGTGGGGCGTGGAACTGGGCAAGGAACTGGGCAAGGGCGTCTACAACCGTCTGGTCGGCAGCGAAGAAACCGCCGCTGAAGACGCGTCCACCCAGGGCCTGATCAACTACTTCCGCGGCCGTCACCGCGGCTGATCCAGCCCTGAACACACCCCCTTGCCATGAGGGGGTGTTTGTTCACAGGTATTGAACCCTCACCGCTCTCGGCGCATCTTTATCCTTGTCGCACAACAAGAATAAGGAACCGTCATGTTCGATATCAGCACGTTCCCCAAAGCCGATGCCGTCCGCCGGGCTGCACAGTTGAGTCAGGACGACTACCAGCGCCTGTACCGCGAATCCATTGAACACCCCAGCACCTTCTGGGCCGAACAGGCCACCCGCTTCCTCGACTGGAGCACGCCGTGGCAGACCGTCCAGCGCTATGACCTGAAGACCGGCGACGCCGCCTGGTTTGCCGGTGGCAAGCTGAACGTCAGCTACAACTGCATCGACCGCCATCTGGAAACGCGCGGCGATCAGACTGCCATCCTCTGGGAAGGCGACGACCCTGCCGAATCGACGCAAATCACCTACAGCAAACTCCATCACCACGTCTGCCGCCTGGCCAACGTGCTGAAAAGCCGTGGCGTGAAAAAAGGCGACCGGGTGTGCATCTACATGCCGATGATCCCCGAAGCGGCCTACGCCATGCTCGCCTGCGCGCGGATCGGCGCGATTCACTCGGTAGTGTTTGGCGGCTTCTCTCCGGATTCCCTGCGCGACCGCATTCTCGACGCCGACTGCCGCACCGTGATCACCGCCGACGAGGGCGTGCGCGGTGGCAAATTCGTGCCACTGAAACAGAATGTCGACAAGGCCCTGCAGAGTTGCCCGAATGTCAGCACCGTCGTGGTGGTCGAGCGTACCCAGAACAAAGTCGACTGGGTCGAAGGCCGCGACCTCTGGTATCACCAGGCCGTGCGCGACGTCAGCGACGATTGCCCGCCGGAACCGATGGACGCCGAAGACCCGCTGTTCATCCTCTACACCTCCGGCAGCACCGGCAAACCCAAGGGCGTGCTGCACACCACCGGCGGTTACCTGCTGCAAGCGGCGATGACCTTCAAGTACGTCCTCGACTACCGCGATGGCGAAGTGTTCTGGTGCACCGCCGACGTCGGCTGGGTCACCGGCCACAGCTATATCGTCTACGGCCCGCTGGCCAACGGCGCCACCACGCTGATTTTCGAGGGCGTGCCGAGCTACCCGAGCACTTCGCGTTTCTGGCAGGTGATCGACAAACACAAGGTCAACATCTTCTACACCGCCCCCACCGCCCTGCGCGCACTGATGCGTGAAGGCGCCGGGCCCTTGCAGGAAACTTCGCGACAAAGCCTCAGATTGCTCGGCAGTGTCGGTGAGCCGATCAACCCGGAAGCGTGGGAATGGTATTTCAACGTCGTAGGCGAACAGCGCTGCCCGATAGTCGATACGTGGTGGCAGACCGAAACCGGCGGCATCATGCTCAGCCCGCTGGTCAGCGCCCAACGGATCAAACCGGGTTGCGCCACCCAGCCAATGTTCGGCGTGCAACCGGTGCTGCTCGATGAGCACGGCAAGGAAATCAAGGGCGCCGGCAGTGGCGTACTGGCGATCAAGTCGAGCTGGCCGGCCCAGATCCGCAGCGTCTACGGCGATCCGCAGCGCATGGTCGACACCTACTTCAAGCCCTACCCCGGTTACTACTTCACCGGCGACGGCGCCCGCAGGGACGAGGACGGCGATTACTGGATCACCGGGCGCATAGATGACGTGATCAATGTCTCCGGCCATCGCATCGGCACCGCCGAGGTAGAGAGTGCGCTGGTGCTGCACGACAGCATCGCCGAGGCCGCCGTGGTCGGTTATCCCCACGACGTCAAAGGTCAGGGGATTTATGCATTCGTCACACCGATGAACGGCACCGAGCCCAACGATGAGCTGAAGAAAGAACTGCTGGCCCACGTCAGCAAGGAAATCGGCAGCTTCGCCAAACCGGACCTGATCCAGTGGGCCCCAGCCCTGCCGAAAACCCGCTCGGGCAAGATCATGCGGCGGATCCTGCGCAAGATCGCCTGCAACGAACTCGACAGCCTTGGCGACACTTCGACTCTGGCGGATCCGAGCGTGGTGCAGGGCTTGATCGATAAACGCCTGAACCAGTAAGGCCGCAAAAGCATCGCGAGCAGGCTCGCTCCCACAAGGACTTATGATCGTCTGTGGGAGCGAGCCTGCTCGCGATGGGAACCCCTCGATTGCCTGCCAAACTGCTAAACTCCCGCGCCCCGATTCCCTCCAGCAAGGCGCCCGCATGTCTTCCTTGAACCTGGCGCTGCGCGCCGCCCTCGACCAACGCCAGGATCTGCTCGCCGAGCTGCACCGCCAGGGCACCGACTGCTATCGGCTGTTCCACGGCAGCCAGGAGGGTGCCGGCGGCCTGACCATCGACCGCTACGGCCCGCAACTGATGGTGCAAAGTTTCCACCAGACCCTGGCACGCGAAGACCTGCTGCAACTGCACACCATGGTCAACCAGACTCTGGGCCTTGAAACCCTGCTGGTCTACAACGACCGCTCCCGTGGCAACTCGCGAATCGACCGTGAAGACAGCGTCTACCGCGCCGACGACGCCGCGCTGGCCGATCTGGTCGGCCACGAATGGGGCCTGAATTATCGTGTGCGCGGACGCCATGCCGGACAGGATCCGCTGCTGTTCCTCGACCTGCGCAACACCCGCGGCTGGGTCAAGGATCACGCCAAGGGCAAAAGCGTGCTCAACCTGTTTGCCTACACCTGCGGCGTCGGCCTCAGCGCAGCAGCAGGCGGTGCACGTGAGGTGTGCAACCTGGATTTCGCCGAGGGCAATCTGGCGGTGGGGCGCGAGAACGGTCAGCTCAATCCGCAACTGCCGACCATGGAATTCATCCAGTCCGACTACTTCCCGGCGATCCGCCAACTCGCCGGCCTGCCGATCAGTCAGCGTCGCGGGCAGAAACTGCCGAGCTATCAGCGCCTGGAACAGCGCCAGTACGATCTGGTGCTCCTCGACCCGCCCGCGTGGGCCAAGAGCGCGTTCGGCACCGTCGACCTGCTGCGCGATTATCAAAGCCTGCTCAAGCCGGCCCTGCTGACCACCGCCGAAAATGGTGTGCTGATCTGCTGCAACAATCTGGCGAAAGTCAGCATGGACGACTGGCGCGAACAAGTGCTGCGCTGCGCCGAAAAAGCCGGGCGGCCGGTGCGTGAATGGAGCGTGATGACTCCGGGCCAGGACTTCCCGTCGATGGATCAACAACCGCCGTTGAAGACGCTGATTCTGCAGCTCTGATCTTTACCCCTGCAGGAGCAGCCTTCGGAAGCTCCAACAGAAATTGCAGACAAATCTGAACAATCCTGTCTCGTGCGATGTACTTCGGAACCGGAATCGCGTGCCATACTCCAAGGCACTCCGATTCAGACAGATGAAGCCGCACATGCCCAAAGGATTGATTCGCGCGATTGGCGCCCTGTTGACTGCCCTGGCCCTCTACAGCCTGCTGGGGTTCCTGATTTTGCCGGGCATTGCGCTCAGGGTGGTGAATCAGCAACTGGCCAACTACGCCACGGTGCCGGCGCATCTGCAGCGCATCGAACTCAACCCGTTCAGCCTTGAACTCACACTGTGGGGCCTGGTGATCGGCGAGCCGGGCAAGGAACAGGTCGGCTTCGAACGTCTGTACGCCAACCTGCAACTCGACAGTCTGTGGACCAAAGCCCTGCATCTGTCCGACATCGAACTGGAAAAATCCAAAACCGAGATCCTGTTCGCCAAGGATGGTCAGCTCAACCTGCTCGGCCTGTTCAAGCTCCCCGCCAGCGAGCCCACCCCGGCCGATCCCGACGCCAAACCGTTTCCGCTGCGCATCGACCGCATCCAGCTGGCCGGCGGCAACCTGCATTTCGTGGATGCGCGCCCCAGCGAACCGATCGAATTTCTCTACGACAAGCTCGACTTCGAGCTGAAAAACCTCAGCACACTGCCCGAAGACAACGCCGACATGACCCTCGTCGCGATCGGCCCGGCCGGTGGGCAGATCGACTGGAAAGGCAACTTCAGCCTGATCCCGATCGCTTCCGAAGGCACCCTCAAGATCACCGATGGCAAGATGAAAGCCTTCTGGCCTTACGTGCGCGACGCCGTGCCACTGGTGCTGGAAGAGGGTGTCGTCAGCCTGAGCACCGACTACAAGCTCAACCTGTCCAAGGAAACCGAACTGCTGCTGAGCAACGTCGCGGTCAACATCGCGCCGTTCGCGATCAAGGCGCCGGACGGACGTCAGCTGGCGAAACTCGAGCGCCTCGACGTCAGCGACACCACGGTGGACCTGGCCAAGCAGCAAGTGGTGGTCGGCAAGATCCGCAGTCAGAAACTGGAAACCTGGGCGGCGCTGGAAGCGGACGGCCAACTGGACTGGCAAAAACTGTTCGCCAGCCAGCCATCGAAACCCGCTGCCAAAGCTGCAGCGGAGCCGAAAAGCACCCCGGCGGCCGCCGACTCGCCGAAACCTGAACCGACCGCGCCGAGCAAACCGTGGCAAGTGTTGATCAAGGACGTGCAACTGCGTGACTACAAAGTGCATCTGGCCGACCGTTCGGCGAAGCCGGAAGTCACCCTGGACGTCACCCCGCTGAACGTCGATCTGCAAAACTTCGACAGCCTCAACGGCTCGCCTTTCAACCTCAAACTCGATACCGGTCTGGGCAAGCAAGGCAAGATCAGCGCCGACGGCGTGGTCAATCTGGCCCCGGTCAGCGCGCAGCTCAACGTGAAAACCCAGGACATCGACCTGCGGGTCGCGCAGTCCTACATCAACCCGTTCATTCGTCTCGAACTGCGCAGCGGCATGCTCGGCAGCGACCTGAAAGTGAACCTGAAAAGCACTGACCCGCTGGCCCTCAGCGTCACCGGTCGTGCTCAGGTCGATCAGTTGCACACCCTCGACACCCTGAAAACCCGCGACTTCCTCAAATGGCAGCAGGTGGTGGTCGAAGGCCTGAACTATCAGCACGGCGACAGCCTGTCGATCGACAGGGTCAACCTGTTCCAGCCGTATGCGCGGTTCATGATCAACGATGATCGCACCACCAACATTGACGACCTGCTCATTCCGCAGCCGGCCGATTCCGGGGCGAAGACCGCCGCGGCGAAACCGGCGAGCAATGACAAACCGCTGGGTATTCACATCGGCGGCATCGCGATCAACGACGGCTCGGCCAACTTCGCCGACTTCAGCCTGACCCCCAACTTCGCCACCGCGATCCAGCAGCTCAACGGCCAGATCGGCACCATCGACAGCCGTCAGGCGAAACCGGCCAGCGTCGACATCAAGGGCAAGGTCGACCGCTATGCGCCGGTGACCATCAAGGGCGCGGTCAACCCGTTCGACCCGATGGCCAGTCTCGACATCGCCACCAGTTTCAAACGCGTCGAACTGACCACCCTGACTCCCTACTCCGGCAAGTTCGCCGGCTACCGGATCCGCAAGGGCCGGCTCAACCTCGATTTGCATTACCTGATCACCAAAGGCCAGCTCAAGGCCGAGAACAAAGTGGTGGTCGAGCAGCTGCAACTGGGTGAGAAAGTCGACAGCCCGGACGCCGTGAGCCTGCCGTTGAAATTGGCGATCGCCCTGCTCAAGGATGTCGACGGCAAGATCTCCATCGAGCTGCCGGTGACCGGCGACCTGAACAACCCGCAATTCAGCGTGATGCCGATTGTCTGGCAGACCCTGCGCAACCTGATCGTCAAGGCTGCCGCCGCGCCGTTCAAGCTGATTGGCGGTCTGGTCAGCGGTGGTGGTTCCGAAGACCTCGGCACCGTGTCCTTCGCGCCGGGTTCCAGCGACCTGAGCAAAGACGCCGAAGCGGCGCTGGTGAAGCTGTCGCAAGCGCTGAAGGAGCGTCCGGCCCTGCGCCTGGAAATCGAAGGCACCGCGGCAAAAAGCAGCGACGGTCCGTTGCTCGCAGAACAGCGCCTGGAACGTGAATACCAGTACAACTACTACAAGATGCTCCAGCGCCGGGGCGACAAGGTGCCGGCTCAGGCTTCGCTGATTCAGGTACCGGATAACGAAAAAGGCCCGCTGCTTGAGGGCATCTATCGCACCCGTCTGAAAACCCAGCCACCGGCCGAATGGAAGGATCTGGGCAAGGAAGAACGCACGGCGAAAATGCGTGCCGACGTGATCAAGTTCTGGAGCTCCAGCGACGTGCTGTTGCGCCAGCTCGGTCAGGACCGTGCAAGCAGCATCAAGGACTACCTGGTGGATAAAGGCCAACTGGCCGACGATCGCGTGTACTTCATCGACGCCAATCTCGGCGAAGCGGAGAGCGACGGGCGAGTGGTGACGCAAATGCATCTGGATGCCGAGTGATGAACCGAAACTGGCTGGCTGCAATGGGGCTGGCATTGATCGCCAGCCAGGCTGCGGCGTCCGATACCCTGCGCTGCGGCAGCCAACTCGTCAGCCTTGGCGACCGCGCCAGCGAGGTGCTGCAAAAATGTGGTGAGCCGGTTGGTCGCGATCTGCTCGGTTACAAACGCAGCGCCAACCGTCGTGAAGAGTTTCAGGTCGAGGAATGGACCTACGGCCCGAGCAACGGCATGTATCAATACCTGCGCTTTGAAGGCAATCGCCTGAAGCAGATCAACAGCAAACGCGGCAATTGACCTTCCCCGCCTTTTCCGGCCCCTGAATAGAACAGGCCCCGACACATGTGCCGGGGCCTGTAATGGCCACATTCCGTGTGGCCGGTCGCATGAACTCTAAAGTGCGGCAGACGTATTGCTCGGCCCGCCTGTCGCGTCTTCTCCCGGTTCAGGCGAGAAGTCTTGCCTTACTCGGCTTTCAGGCCGTCAGCGGAGACCGCTTTCACGCCTTTGATTTTCTTGGTGATGTTCACTGCGGTGGTTTTCTGAGCCTCGGTGATAGCGACGTCAGAAGACAGGGAAACCACACCTTTGTTGGTTTCGACTTTGATGTCGGTACCAGGAATGCCTTTTTCGGTTACCAGGTCGCTTTTGACTTTGGTAGTGATCCAGGTATCGGAAGTAGCTTCTTTAGCCTTGGTGACTTCACCGGCAGCCAAAGTCATTGGAGCCTGAGTGGTCTGGGTCGATTGAGCAAATGCACCGGAAGCCATGGTCAGGGTCAGCGCGGTAGCAGCAGCGGCAGTGATAGCGAACTTCTTCATACGAGTAACTCCTGTTTTTCTGGAAAGTCTGCTGCGTGTCTTGTCAGCAGGGTTACCGTAGATATTGCGAACGTTGTGCCAACTTTTAAAATCTTAATAATCCCTTATAAATCAACAACTTAAAAACTATGAATATTTTCGGAATCATGCAAATTGCATGACCGGTGAAATATTTACATGCAAGTTGCGGCTTTTCGAAAAGTTCCTAAAGCACTGAAATTATTGAACCTTTTGCCAGGTAGTCGACATAACGAAAATGCCCCGCAGAGCGGGGCATCGTTCGGACTTCCAAATGGATCAGGTACCGCTTGCTGTACAGCCTTTAGGGGAGTAGTCCGGCGCAACGGTCGTTGCACACGACCAGCCGTTGGCAGCGGTTCGTGTGAGCGTGATGGTTTTGCCCACCACCGGTGCCGGCGCATTGGCCAGCGTACAAACGATGGTGCCCGCTCCATCTGCAGCTGTCCCCGAGGCGGTCAGTGCACAGTTGGAGGTGGTAGTGCCCGCATCGCCTTTAACGGCAGCCAGCGTGGGGTTCGTCCCTTGATTGATGATGTCTTCGAACGGCACTTTCATCGCCGAGATTTCGGCCAGCCCCGCCGTCACCTTCGACCGCGCCTGATATTTGGAGTACTGCGGCAGCGCCACAGTCGCGAGAATACCGATGATCGCCACAACGATCAGCAGCTCGATCAGAGTGAAACCTTGTTGTTTCTTCATAGACACGCTCCATGCATGAGTCGGAATCTCATGATCTGAACAGGAATCAGCACAGCCCGTGCCAAGCGCTCGCAGCCCCGGCCTGCTGGGCGTGAACCGGACATCGTGCCGATTCCTACAGCCCGTAACCGCACTATCTGACACTTTTTGTCACCTGCACCCCGGGTGTTTGGCGCTGTCACTTGACTAGGCTATAAGTCATGAACGGCAAGCACGTGGAAACCCCATGAATGACATCGCTCTGAGCGGTCTGGCCAAACAACTGGTCCAGGCCGAATTGCTCACGGAAAAGAGTGCCCAGCAGGCCTGGCAGCAGGCGCAGCGCAATCGCCTGTCGCTGGTCAGTTACCTGGTGCAGAACAAACTGGTGAAGAGCTGGCAGGTCGCCGAAATAGCCTCGGAGCATTTCGGCATGGCATTTCTCGACCTCAACTGTCTCGACAAGGAAACCCAGCCCAAGGGCCTGGTCAGTGAAAAACTGGTGCGCCAGCACCACGCCCTGCCCCTCTGGCGGCGCGGCAACAAACTGTTCGTGGGGATTTCCGACCCGAGCAATCACCAGGCGATCAATGACATTCAGTTCAGCACCGGGCTGAGCACCGAAGCCATTCTGGTCGAAGACGACAAACTCACCGACGCCATTGAAAAATTCTTCGACACCCACGCCACCGGCCTGGAGGAGATGGCCGATGTCGACCTCGACGGGCTGGACATCGAGTCGGCCGACGACAGCAGACAGGACACCCTCGGCGGAATCGACGCCGACGACGCTCCGGTGGTGCGCTTCGTGCACAAGATGCTGCTGGACGCGATCAAGAGCGGCTCGTCCGACCTGCACTTCGAGCCTTACGAAAAGAACTACCGGGTGCGGGTGCGCACCGACGGCATTCTGCGGGAGGTGGCCAAGCCGCCGATTCAGCTCGCCGGGCGCATTGCCGCGCGCCTGAAGGTCATGGCCAGCCTCGACATTTCAGAACGGCGCAAACCCCAGGACGGGCGGATCAAGATGCGTCTGTCGAAGAGCAAGTCGATCGATTTTCGGGTCAACACCCTGCCCACGCTCTGGGGCGAGAAAGTGGTGATGCGGATCCTCGACCCCTCCAGCGCCCAGATCGGCATCGATGCCCTCGGCTACGAGCCGGAACAGAAAGACCTGTACATGGCCGCCCTCAAGCAGCCCCAAGGCATGATTCTGGTAACCGGCCCCACGGGGTCCGGCAAAACCGTGTCGCTGTACACCGGGCTGAACATCCTCAATACCGTCGACATCAACATCTCCACCGCCGAAGATCCGGTGGAGATCAACATGGAAGGCATCAACCAGGTCAACGTCAATCCACGCCAAGGGTTGGACTTTGCCCAGGCCCTGCGCTCGTTCCTGCGTCAGGACCCGGACGTGATCATGGTCGGCGAGATCCGCGACCTCGAAACCGCCGAAATCGCGATCAAGGCCGCCCAGACCGGTCACCTCGTGCTGTCCACCCTGCACACCAACAGCGCAGCAGAGACCCTCACCCGCCTGCACAACATGGGCATCCCCGGCTTCAACATCGCGACCTCGGTGAGCCTGATCATTGCCCAGCGTCTGGCGCGAAAACTCTGCAGCCACTGCAAGAAACCCATCGAGATCCCCCGCGAAACCCTGATCAAGGAAGGTTTCCCCGAGGAACGCATCGGCCATTTCACGATCTATGAGCCCGCCGGTTGCGATCACTGCAACGGCGGGTACAAGGGTCGCGTGGGGATTTATGAAGTGGTGAAGAACACCCCCGAACTGCAACGGCTGATCATGGCCGAGGGCAACTCACTGGAAATCGATACCCAGATGCGCCGGGACGGCTTCAACGACCTGCGCACCTCGGGCCTGATCAAGGCCATGCAAGGCATCACCAGCCTTGAAGAAATCAACCGGGTCACCAAGGACTGAACATGGCGGTCAAGGCAGCGAAAATCAGCATCTACGCCTGGGAAGGTACGGACCGCAAAGGCAGCAAGGTGACCGGCGAGTTGAGTGGCCAGAACCCCGCACTGGTCAAGGCCCAGTTGCGCAAGCAAGGCATCAACCCCGGGAAGGTGCGCAAGAAATCCGCCTCGTTGCTGAGCTTCGGCAAGCGCATCAAGGCCCAGGACATTGCCCTGTTCACCCGGCAAATGGCGACCATGATGAAGGCCGGCGTACCGCTGTTGCAGTCGTTCGACATCATTGGCGAAGGCTTCGAGAACCCGGCCATGCGCAAACTGGTCGACGAGGTGAAACAGGAAGTCGCCGCCGGCAACAGCTTCGCCGCCGCGCTGCGCAAGAAGCCTCAGTATTTTGACGAGTTGTACTGCAACCTGGTGGATGCCGGTGAACAGTCCGGCGCGCTCGACACCCTGCTGGAACGGGTCGCGACCTATAAGGAAAAGAGCGAAAGCCTCAAGGCCAAGATCAAGAAGGCCATGACCTACCCGTCGGCCGTGGTGCTGGTGGCGGCGGTGGTTACCGGGATTCTGCTGGTCAAGGTGGTGCCGCAGTTTCAGTCGGTGTTCTCTGGCTTCGGTGCCGAACTGCCAGCCTTTACGTTGATGGTGATCAGCCTGTCCGAATTCATGCAGCAATGGTGGTGGGCGATTCTTGGTCTGCTGGTGGCCGGTTTTTTCGGCACCCGCCATGCCCTGAAAAAATCCCAGGCCATGCGCGACCGGCGTGACGCCTGGTTTCTCAAGCTGCCGCTGGTGGGCACGCTGATGTACAAGTCCGCAGTGGCGCGGTTCGCCCGGACCCTGTCGACCACCTTCGCAGCCGGCGTGCCGTTGGTTGAAGCGCTGGACTCGGTGGCCGGGGCCACCGGCAACGTGGTGTTCAAGCGCGCCGTGCTGCGTATCCGTCAGGACGTTTCCACCGGCATGCAGCTGAATTTCTCGATGCGCTCCACCGGCATCTTCCCGAACATGGCGGTGCAGATGACCGCCATCGGCGAAGAGTCCGGCGCACTGGACGAGATGCTCGACAAGGTCGCGGGTTTCTACGAGGACGAAGTGGACAACATGGTCGACAACCTCACCAGCCTGATGGAGCCGTTCATCATGGTGGTGCTCGGGGTGATCGTCGGCGGTCTGGTGGTGGCGATGTACCTGCCGATCTTCCAACTCGGCTCAGCGATCTGACATGCCTATCGACGAACTCTTCAGTCTCTATCCACTGGCCTTTGTCTTCACCGCCCTGCTGCTGGGGCTGGTGGTCGGCAGTTTCCTCAATGTGTTGATCTGGCGCCTGCCGAAAATGCTCGAGCGTGAATGGCGCCAGCAGGCTCACGATGTTTTGGGGCTGCCCGTTGAAGCGCCGTTGCCCACTTACAACCTGATGCTGCCGCACTCGCAATGCCCGCACTGTGGCCACCGGATCCGCGCGTGGGAAAACATTCCGGTGTTGAGTTACGTGTTCCTGCGCGGGCGCTGCTCAAGTTGCAGCGCCCCGATCAGCAAGCGCTACCCGCTCACCGAACTGGTCTGCGGCCTGCTCTCGGCATTCATTGCCTGGCACCTGGGTTTCGGCTGGCCGGCGTGCCTGCTGATCGTGCTGACCTGGGGCCTGTTGGCCATGAGCCTGATCGACACCGAGCATCAGTTACTGCCCGACGTGCTGGTGCTGCCGCTGCTGTGGCTGGGGCTGATCGTCAACAGCTTCGAGCTGTTCGTAACGCTGCACGACGCCCTGTGGGGCGCGGTGCTGGGTTATATGGCGCTGTGGTCGGTGTTCTGGCTGTTCAAGCTGATCACCGGCAAGGACGGCATCGGTCACGGCGATTTCAAGCTGCTGGCGCTGCTTGGGGCCTGGGGCGGCTGGCAGATTTTGCCGCTGACCATCCTCTTGTCCTCGCTGGTGGGTGCCGTGCTAGGGGTGATTTTGCTCAAGCTGCGGGACCAGAAAACCTCGACGCCGATTCCCTTCGGCCCGTATCTGGCAATTGCCGGCTGGATTGCCTTGCTCTGGGGTGGTCAAATAACCGGCTTCTATTGGCAGTTTGTCGGTTTGAAATGAATACCCCTGTGGAAAAACCCTGGATTCTCGGCCTGACCGGCGGCATCGGCAGCGGCAAAAGCGCTGCCGCCCAGCACTTCATCGATCTTGGCATCCACGTGGTGGACGCCGACCACGCGGCGCGCTGGGTGGTCGAACCGGGCCGTCCGGCGCTGGCGAAGATCGCCGAACACTTCGGCCCCGATGTGTTGCAGGCCGACGGCACGCTGGATCGTGCGGCCCTGCGCAAACTTATCTTTGAGGTGCCGGAGCAACGGCGCTGGCTCGAAGCGCTGCTGCATCCGCTGATCGCCGAGGAAATCGCCCATCATCTGGCGCTGGCACAATCGCCTTACGCGATTCTGGTCTCGCCGCTGCTCATCGAATCAGGGCAATACGCGATGACTCAGCGAATCCTGGTGATCGACGCCCCGCAACAACTGCAGATCGAACGCACCTTGCAGCGTGACCAGACCAGCGAACAGCAGGTTCAGGCGATCCTCAAGGCCCAGTCCAGCCGCGAAGACCGCGTCAGCCGTGCCGACGACGTGGTGGTCAACGATCGCGACCTCGCCTGGCTGCACAGCGAGGTCGAGCGCCTGCATCACTTTTACCTGACTTTATCCGGAGGCCAATCATGAGCCAGACCCCAACCGTCAACTGCCCGACTTGCGGCGCGCCCGTGGAATTCACCCCGGAAAACAAATACCGTCCGTTCTGCTCGGACCGCTGCAAACTGATCGACCTCGGCGCCTGGGCGTCGGAAGAGCACAAGATTCCGGTGGCCCCGGATGCCGAGGACGAACTGTTTTCCGGCGATTTCGACCCGCGTCACTGATCCCGCTCAGGGCCGCATGAAGCCGTAGTCCTGATCGTCGTCGAGGTTTTCCGCCAGAAAACGCAACTCGTCGGCCAGGTCTTCGGCATTGCGCACCGCCTTGCTCTGCTGCACCACCGCACTGAGCAAGGCGCGCAGGCTCAGGCCCGGATCGAATCCCACCTCCTGCGCCATCTCCAGACTCTGCCGGGTTTCCTGCCTCGCCCACTCGTACACGCTCATGCCGCTGCTCCTGAAGGGATTTGGCCGAGCATGAAATGCCGCGCGCAGAGTCGATTTGATGTGGATCAAGACTTGGGATCGTCGTCCTTCCACGGCGCCGAAAGGTAGCGTGTGCGGTTGAAGGTCTCCAGCCATTCCGGGCAGAACACCACCAACGCGCTGACCACCATGCCGTTGATGAAGGCTTCGGGAAAAATCAGCAACCACAGGTAACCGATGAAATCCTCCAGCCATTCCGGCATGGCAAAGAGGCCGTCGTACCAGAGCAACGTCAGACTCAGCGTCAGACACAACAACGCCGATAGCGCGGCGGCGAAAAAACCGGAACAGAAGATGTACACGAACGGATTGCGCGGCTGGGCGCGCTCGACCAGGATTGCCACGCATTCGGTGATCAGCACCGGCAACAGGATCAGCAAGGCGCCATTGACCCCGACGGCCACCAGGTCCTGACGCCCCAACAGCACCAGTCCCAGTTGCGCCACCAGTCCGCCGACGATCGCCAGCGGCCAGTCCAGCAGCAGCGTCACAGCCGTCATGCCGATGAAGTGGTAGGACACGCCGGTGTCGAAATCCCTGCGCACCAGCCACAGCAGAAACAACGCGAATACCGTGCCGAACAGCAAATGCTGACGGCGGTTATCGCTGAACAGCTCGACCCACGGTGCGCGGACAATCGCCCAGAGCAGCACCGGCAGGTAAATCAACCATCCCAGCAGCAGGCTCGCAGACGACAGCAGCTCGGCGCCGATCATGGGCGAGCCTGCTCCAGCGCCTCACGTAGTTCAGCCGCCTGGGTGTATTCGTGCCGGGCCAGCAAACGCCCGTCCTTGAGCTGCAGCCAGAGCACCGCGCCTTCGGCCCCGGGGTAGCGCGAGGCCACGCGACTTTCGCGATCAAGCAACACTCGATAGCTGTAATCACGCATCGCCGGAACGGCGAACATCTTCGCGATCAGCGCCGGCATGCGCTGGATATCGGCGACAAACACCGCGTGCCGCGCCTCCAGATAGCCCTTGGGCTGATCGGCCATGGCTTGCTTGAGCAGTTTCGCACCGTCCATGTCACGCGCCACCAACAGCGTCGTAGTGCGGTCATCGAGAGTAAACGGCTGATCGTACTGGTCCAGCAGCGTCCAGGGTGCCAGTCGCTCACCTATTTCCAGCGCATGGGCCCATAGCGGAACGACAGCGAACAACAACAGCCAGCGAAATTTCACATTCAGCCCCTTTCATTCGACGTTAATACACGGTGCCCTCAGTCTACACCGCCCCTCCCGACTGCCCACTGATGCACTTTGCCGCGCGAACGCTTTCTGCTTGTCGCAATTGAACGCTAAGCTAGGGCCTATGGATGACTCAGATTATTTACGCCTGCTGACCATCGCGGCCGAGCAAGCCAACGCATTCCTGTCCAATGCCCGCAAATGGGAGCGTGAGCGTTGGGTCTGCCAGCGCCTGCTGCAAGGCTTGAACATTCCTTATCGCGCCGACGAATTCGCCCCGGCCGGTGAGCCGCCGGACGTTTTGTTTCGCGACGCCAATTTCGAGGTGTTTTTCGTCCTCGACGAAGGTCGTCGGCTGAACGACGAATGGCGCGATGAGCTGCAACGTCGGCGCAGTGCGTTTTCCCTCAGCCAACTGGTGAGGCGTGAAGCCAAGCCGCGGCGGATTCCGGCCAATGAATTTCTGCTGAGACTGGCGCCGACCTTGCGCAAGAAAGCGCACAACTACAAGGAACGCGGCATGGATCTCGGCGAGCTGGACATCATTGCCTTCGCCAGCCTCAAACGCGAAGTGCTCGACCTCAACAGCCATTTTCCGCCGCCCACCGAATATTTGCGTCAGGGCTGGCGTTCGCTGTCGCTGGTCGGGCCGACCTTTGCCCGGGTGTTGTTCGCCCATCCCGATGCCCCGGACTTTCTGCGCGGTAACCTGGGGCGCAGCATCGTGTTCGATGTCGGGATCAGCCTGTGACGCCACTTCAACAATTGATTGCCGATGTTCCGCAGACCGGATGCGTGCGCTGGATTGGCGTGCGCCCCGAGTCACGGGGGCCGATGCTTGCGCTCGATGCGGTGGAGGCGCGGCTTGAAGCCGGGCTCACTGGCGATCACGCTCGTCCCGGGGTGCGCAATGCGCGGCAGGTGACGCTGATTCAGTGGGAGCATCTGGCCGTGATCAGCGCCCTGATGGGCCGGTCGGCCGAACAACCGGTCACGCCTGAAGATCTGCGGCGCAATCTCGTTATAAGCGGGATCAACCTGTTCAGCCTCAAGGGGCGGCGCTTTCGCATTGGTCAGGCGATTTTCGAAACCACGGGCTGGTGCCAGCCGTGTGCGCGCCTGCAAAACAACCTTGGCCCCGGAACATTCCAGGCCGTGCGCGGGCATGGCGGAATCACCGCACGAGTGTTACAAAGCGGGATCATTCGCCTCGGGGACAGTGTGTCTGTCGAACCGGTCCCGGACAGTGGCTATGCTGCGTTCAATCCCGGTTGAAAACCGCTGTAGCGTGTTCTCATTCAGTAACGTCTACCTGACGAGGCCTTTATGACCAGCCGCCTGAACCCCGAAGACCAGAAGCATGTCGAAGAGTACCTGCAGTTGTCCCAACACCGTGTCGAGCGCCGGCCATTCCGGCCGTGGATGCTCCTGGTGCTGGTGCTGGCAGTGACTATTGGTCTGGGCCTGTTGAGCCGACTTATCAGTTACCTGACGCTATGAGCTGCATCGCGCTCGCTCGGGTAGCCGTACCGATTTCCTT
This sequence comes from Pseudomonas sp. GW458-11-26-14-LB4, assembly GCF_059423925.1. Taxonomy (NCBI): domain Bacteria; kingdom Pseudomonadati; phylum Pseudomonadota; class Gammaproteobacteria; order Pseudomonadales; family Pseudomonadaceae; genus Pseudomonas; species Pseudomonas sp. GW458-11-26-14-LB4. The sequence continues at coordinate 266,922 of NZ_JBWKYU010000004.1, read as the reverse complement.
TCAAAACCTTGCGAGCTATCCCTATGTCCCATCGTATTGTCATTGTCGGCGGCGGCGCCGGCGGTCTGGAGTTGGCTACCCGTCTGGGTAAGACTCTGGGCAAACGCGGCACCGCCAGCATCATGCTGGTTGACGCGAACCTCACGCACATCTGGAAACCGCTGTTGCACGAAGTGGCCGCCGGATCGCTGAACTCTTCCGAAGACGAACTCAACTATGTCGCCCAGGCCAAATGGAACCACTTCGAGTTCCAGCTGGGGCGCATGAGCGGGCTCGATCGTGAGCAGAAGAAGATCCAGCTGGCTGCCACCTACGACGAAAACGGCGTTGAGCTGGTTCCGGCGCGGGAAGTGCCCTATGACTCGCTGGTGATCGCGGTCGGCAGCACCACCAACGATTTCGGCACCCAGGGCGCCGCGCAACACTGCCTGTTCCTCGACACCCGCAAACAGGCCGAGCGCTTCCACCAGCAACTGCTCAATCACTATCTGCGTGCTCACGCCGGGCAGACCGATGTGGTCCAGCAGATCAGCGTGGCCATCGTTGGCGCCGGCGCCACGGGTGTCGAACTGGCGGCCGAGCTGCACAACGCCGCCCATGAACTGGCGGCTTACGGTCTGGACCGAATCAAACCGGAAAACATGCACATCACCCTGATCGAAGCCGGGCCACGGGTGCTGCCAGCCCTGCCTGAGCGCATCAGCGGGCCGGTGCACAAGACTCTGGAGAAACTCGGGGTCAACGTGATGACCAACGCGTCGGTCAGTCAGGTCACCGCCGACAGCCTGATCACCGCCGATGGCAACGAGATCAAGGCCAGTCTGAAAGTCTGGGCCGCCGGGATCCGCGCACCGGGTTTCCTCAAGGACATCGACGGTCTGGAAACCAACCGCATCAATCAGCTGCAAGTGCTGCCGACGCTGCAGACCACCCGCGACGAAAACATTTTCGCCTTCGGTGACTGCGCCGCCTGCCCGCAACCGGGCTCGGATCGCAACGTTCCACCTCGGGCCCAGGCCGCGCATCAACAGGCCTCGCTGCTGGCCAAGTCGCTGAAACTGCGCATCGAAGGCAAGACCCTGCCGGAGTACAAGTACACCGACTACGGCTCGCTGATTTCGCTGTCGCGTTTTTCGGCGGTGGGTAACCTGATGGGCAACCTGACCGGCAGCGTGATGCTTGAGGGCTGGCTGGCGCGGATGTTTTACGTGTCGCTGTACCGCATGCACCAGATGGCGCTGTACGGGCCGTTCCGCACGGCGATGCTGATGCTGGGCAGCAAGATCGGACGCGGCACCGAGCCACGCCTGAAGCTGCACTGATGTAATAACACCGTGGGGGCGGGCTCGCCCTCACGGTGTTTTGTCTTCTACTGTATCTGCCCCCTGCTTTCCCCACCTTCGCTTACAAACGTCCCGCTCCTCGACACAGACGCGATACACCGCCACCGCTTAATGGCCACACCCGAGCACAACTGCTCCGGCTTGATCGCCCTTAACGTGTGGTTGCGCAGTGCAACCGAAGGAGAATGCAATGTCCCGTACTTCGAAAATCGGCAAAAACTCCCTTGGCCTGGTCGGTGCCGTACTGGCCGGCGGCCTGATGCTGTCCGGCTCGGTGTTCGCCGCGCAACCGCTGGCCCAGGGCTACATGGTTGCCTCGGCTGAAACCTCGGTGAAAACCCCGGAAGGCAAATGCGGTGAAGGCAAATGCGGCGATGCGTCGATGGCCAAGACCGACACCGATGGCGACGGCAAGGTCTCGCGCGCCGAGTTCCTGAAGGTCGCGCCGAAGTCCGACTTCGACAAGATCGACACCAACCACGACGGCTTCATCGACGAGCAAGAGGCGTACAACAACGTCAAGGCCAATTTCGAAGCCAATGGCAAGAAAATGCCGAAAGGCTTGTTCGAACACCTGAAAGACCAGGATGGTGCCTGATTTTCAGCCTGCCCGACAAAACAAGCCGCGCGATCTCTGACGAGAAGCGCGGCTTTTTCACGCCTGCACTGATTACAGCTGGAAGCGCCGCACCATGCCCTGCAGGGCGTTGGCCAGTTGCGACAGTTCATGGCTGGATGCGTTGGTTTGATCGGCACCCGCCGCCGAGCGCACCGACAGATCGCGAATGTTCACCAGATTGCGGTCCACTTCCCGCGCCACCTGCGCCTGTTCTTCGGCGGCGCTGGCGATCACCAGATTGCGCTCGTGGATTTCGTGTACCGAGGCCGTGATCGTCTGCAACGCTTCACCAGCCCGCTCGGCCAGCACCAGCGTGGTGGCCGCCCGCGAGGCGCTGGCCTGCATCGACTCCAGCGCCAGGCTCGAACCGTTGCGCATGCCCTGCACCATCTGCTCGATTTCCTGGGTCGATTGCTGCGTGCGATAAGCCAGCGCCCGGACTTCATCGGCAACTACCGCAAATCCGCGCCCGCTCTCCCCGGCCCTCGCCGCTTCGATGGCTGCGTTGAGCGCCAGCAGGTTGGTCTGTTCGGCGATCGCTCGGATCACGTCCAGCACTTTGCCGATGTTTTGCGACTGATTGGCCAGTGATTGCACCAGCTCGCCGGTGTGCTCGACTTCGCTGGCCAGGGCGTTGATAGCGCCGGCGGTTTCGCTGACCCGTTCCTGGCCCAACTGTGCCGACTCGCTGGACTGGCGGGTAGCGTCGGACGTCGACACCGCATTGCGGGCAACTTCCTCGACCGCCGTGGTCATCTCGTTGACGGCGGTGGCGGCCTGTTCGATCTCGTTGTTCTGCTGTTGCAGCCCTTGCGTGCTGTCGTGGGTGACTGCGCTCAGTTCGTCGGAAGCGGTCGCCAGTTGCGTGGCCGAGCCACTGATGCCCTGCAGGGTTTCGCGCAGGTTCTGCTGCATGGTCGCCAACGCCTTGAGCAAGCGGCTGACTTCATCATTGCCGTGGGTTTCGATCGGACGGGTCAGATCGCCTCTGGCGACGTGCTCGGCAGCGTCGACGGCGGCGCTCAAGGGGCGAACGATGCTACGGGTCAGCAACATGGCCAGGGCCACGGTTGCCAACGCCGCCAGAGCGATGAACAAGGTCACGATGGTGCGCGAGGTTTCGTAGTGGGCGGCAGAGTTCTGGCTTTCGGCGGCGACCTGGCGGGCGAACAGATCGGCCAGGTCATTGAGTTGTTTGCCGGAGCCGTCGACCACGGTTTTCATGTCGACCAGCAGCAGCTTGGTCAGCTCGTCGCGCTTGCCTTGCTCGGCAAGGGTGAATGACTGAGCGATGCCGGTGCGGTAGGCAGCAAAGGTCTTCTTGAACTGATCGTACAACTGCTGCCCTTCCGGGGTGGTTACCAGTCGGTCGTAGGCGGCGATTTTCTCGCTCAGTTCCTTGTCGCGGGTGTCCATCTGGCTGCGGTAGGTGGCGATGTTGGCCGGATCCTGATCCAGCGCCATGCGCAGGGAAATGGTGCGAATGCGCAACATGATTTCGCGGATCTCGTCGCCGCCGCGAATGCTCGGCAGCCACTGCGTCTCTACCGCCACTTCGCTGTCGCGGATGCTCGACATCTGCCCCAGCGCAAACACCCCGAGCAACGCCACGAGCACCGCAATCAGGGCAAAGCCCAGGGCGGCACGGGGAGCAATATTCAACTGACGAAGCAACATGACGAACGCCCTTTTTCTTGTATTGGCAGAATTCAGGAGCGCTTGATGCGGCAGGCCCCTTTCGTTAGCGGGCTATCGGCAAGTTGTATGACGACTTGAATGAAACATTTCCGCAGGGCAAAAAAAATCCCCGTATCTTTCGATACGAGGATTTTTAATATGGTCGGGGTAGGGGGATTCGAACTCCCGACATCCTGCTCCCAAAGCAGGCGCGCTACCGGACTGCGCTATACCCCGGTAAAAAAAAGGCGACCTTTCAAAGATCGCCTTCTTCGATCAGCGCTTTTGGCCTCTGATCTTAAGATTCGATCCCAGTATTACCTGGTTTCAAAAATGGTGGGTCGTGTGGGATTCGAACCTACGACCAATTGGTTAAAAGCCAACTGCTCTACCAACTGAGCTAACGACCCAAAAATGGTCGGGGTAAGGGGATTCGAACTCCTGACATCCTGCTCCCAAAGCAGGCGCGCTACCGGACTGCGCTATACCCCGGTTTGAAATTGGCTCCGTGACCAGGACTCGAACCTGGGACCCAATGATTAACAGTCATTTGCTCTACCGACTGAGCTATCACGGAACTACATATTTCAATTTACAACGGTGAAACTTGCAGCTTCTCGACATCGTTTTCGCATCGCTGCGTTCGTGTGTCTGAGGCGCGCTATTCTACAACCTAGAACACCTCTGTCAACCCCCTAAATTGCTTTCAAGTTAATGATTTGCAACTTATTTCAGATTTCTGCCCAGTGAGCTGAAACCGTGTTGGTGACTGACTGCGGGGCGCACTTTACAAGCCTTTTCCTTTGAGTTCAACAGCCTGGCGAAAAAAAAGGCCTCGCATTGCGAGGCCTTGATTACTTCACCACCGTCGAGCGTCAGTTGAACGTGATCTCGTCGTTCTCCACCACACCGGTCGCAGTCTCGCCCGGCATGAAGCGTCCCGACAGGATCAACTGCGCCAACGGGTTCTCGATCCAGCGCTGGATCGCCCGCTTCAGCGGCCGTGCGCCGTAGACCGGGTCGTAACCGACGGCAATCAGCTTGTCCATCGCTTCCGGGCTCAGTTCCAGCTTCAGCTCGCGCTCGGCCAGACGGCTGCGCAGACGGCCCAGCTGGATCTCGGTAATGCCCGCGATCTGATCCCGCGCCAATGGCTCGAAGATCACCACTTCGTCGACCCGGTTGATGAACTCCGGACGGAAGTGGGTGGAAATCGCATCCATCACCGCTGCCCGTTGCGCTTCACGATCACCGACCAGTTCCTGGATCTGCATCGAACCGAGGTTGGAGGTCATGACGATCACGGTATTGCGGAAGTCCACCGTGCGGCCATGACTGTCGGTCAGACGGCCATCCTCCAACACTTGCAGCAGGATGTTGAAAACGTCCGGGTGCGCCTTCTCGACTTCGTCCAGCAGGATCACCGAGTAAGGCTTGCGCCGTACCGCTTCGGTCAGGTAACCGCCCTCTTCGTAGCCCACATAGCCCGGTGGTGCACCGATCAGCCGCGCCACGGAATGTTTCTCCATGAACTCGGACATGTCGATCCGCACCATCGCCTCTTCAGTGTCGAAGAGGAATTCGGCCAGCGCCTTGCACAGCTCGGTTTTACCGACACCGGTCGGGCCGAGGAACATGAACGAGCCGCTCGGGCGATTCGGGTCGGATAACCCGGCACGGGAGCGCCGCACCGCGTTGGCCACGGCAACCACTGCTTCGTCCTGGCCGATCACGCGTTGATGCAACAGGCTTTCCATCTTCATCAGCTTGTCGCGCTCGCCTTCGAGCATTTTCGACACCGGAATACCGGTCCACTTCGAAACGACTTCGGCGATTTCCTCTTCGGTCACCTTGCTGCGCAGCAACTGGTTTTCGCTCTTGCCGTGCTGGTCGACCATTTGCAGGCTGCGTTCCAGATCCGGGATCACCCCGTACTGCAACTCGGCCATGCGGTTCAGGTCGCCTTTACGGCGCGCGGCTTCCAGTTCCTGACGGGACTGTTCGATCTTCTGCTGAATCTGTGCAGAACCCTGCACCTCGGCTTTTTCCGAGCTCCAGATTTCTTCCAGATCCGAATACTCACGCTCGTGGCGGACGATTTCTTCCTGGAGTTTTTCCAGGCGCTTGATCGCCGCTTCGTCGCTTTCTTTCTTCAGTGCCTGGGATTCGACTTTCAGTTGAATCAGGCGCCGCTCCAGACGATCCAGCACTTCCGGCTTGGAGTCGATCTCCATGCGGATGCGGCTGGCCGCCTCGTCGATCAGGTCGATCGCCTTGTCCGGCAGTTGCCGGTCAGTGATGTAGCGATGGCTGAGCTTGGCTGCCGCGATGATCGCGCCGTCAGTGATCGCCACCTTGTGGTGAACCTCGTAACGCTCCTTGAGGCCACGCAGGATCGCGATGGTGTCTTCTTCGCTCGGCTCGTCCACCAGCACTTTCTGGAAGCGCCGCTCGAGGGCCGCGTCCTTCTCTATATATTGGCGGTACTCGTTGAGCGTGGTCGCGCCGACGCAATGCAGCTCACCACGGGCCAGGGCCGGTTTGAGCATGTTGCCGGCGTCCATCGAGCCTTCGCCTTTACCGGCGCCGACCATGGTGTGCAGTTCGTCGATGAACAGAATGATCTGCCCTTCCTGCTTCGACAGCTCGTTGAGCAGCGCTTTCAGGCGCTCTTCGAACTCGCCGCGATACTTGGCGCCGGCAATCAGCGCACCCATATCGAGAGACAGCAGGCGTTTGCCACGCAGGCCGTCCGGCACTTCACCGTTGATGATGCGCTGGGCCAGCCCTTCGGCAATCGCGGTTTTACCCACGCCAGGTTCGCCGATCAGCACCGGATTGTTCTTGGTGCGGCGCTGCAGGACCTGAATGGTGCGACGGATTTCATCGTCACGGCCGATCACCGGGTCAAGCTTGCCTTCTTCGGCGCGCTTGGTCAGGTCGACGGTGTATTTATCCAGCGCCTGACGCGACTCTTCGTGGTTGGCGTCGTTGACCGCCTCGCCACCGCGCAGGTTGTTGATCGCATTCTCCAGCGCCTTCTTGCTCACGCCCTGGCCGAGCAGCAACTTGCCGAGCTTGCTGTTCTCGTCCATCGCGGCGAGCAGCACCAGCTCGCTGGAAATGAACTGGTCGCCCTTCTGCTGGGCCAGACGGTCGGCCTGATTGAGCAGACGCGCCAGATCCTGCGACATGTTCACGTCGCCGGTCGGGTTCTGGATTTTCGGTAATTGATCGAGCTCTTTGGTCAGCTCTTTACGCAAGCTGTTGACGTCGAAGCCCACCTGCATCAACAGGGGTTTGATCGAACCACCCTGTTGTTCAAGCATGGCTTGCATCAAATGCGCCGGCTCGATGGCAGGATGATCGTGGCCGACAGCCAGGGATTGGGCATCGGACAACGCCAACTGCAATTTGCTGGTTAAACGGTCTATACGCATGGGTCACCTTCCTTTTGAGCAGGCCGGACCTAAAAAACCATCCTGAATAAAGAAACCTGCCAGATACCGCTATAGATGCGGTCGATTCTGGAAGATTCAAGCGTCAGGGAGTTGATGCAGATCAGAGAGTTTAGCGGGTAAGCCAGACTAAAGAGGCGAAGCGACCAGTGCGAGGCGCACGGCGATAGGAAAAGAAGCGCGGATCGGTCACTGTACAGAAACCGCCACCATAAACAGCGGTGACACCGCGGACCGCCAGACGCAGCCGCGCCAGCTTATAGATGTCAGCCATGAACTTGCCGGCGTTGTGGCTCGGGACAAAGGCTGTCTCGGCTTCGGGCAATTGATTGATGAAGACTTCCCGGACTTCCGGGCCGACTTCAAAGGCTTGCGGGCCGATGGCCGGGCCGAGCCAGACCAGAACGTCTTCGGCGGGCACGTCCAGACTGTCGAGGGTGGCCTCCAGTACGCCGGCCGCCAATCCACGCCAACCGGCATGAGCCGCCGCGACGCGAGTACCGGCACGGTCGCAGAACAGCGCCGGCAGGCAGTCGGCGGTCATCGCCGCACACGCGATACCGGGTGTTGCCGTCCAGCTGGCATCTGCCGTGGCCACCACGGACGGATCAGCATGCGCCACGGCAATCCCGTGCACTTGCTGCAACCAGGCAGGCTTTATAGAGAAGTGTTCGGTCAGGCGCCGACGGTTTTCGACGACGGCCTCGGGACGGTCATCGACATGATCGCCCAGGTTGAGGCTGTCGAACGGCGCCTCGCTGACGCCGCCCTCGCGAGTGGTGACACAGGCCTTGACGCTGGCCGGCGCGGGCCAGTCCGGCGTCAGCCAGTTCATCCGATGAATGCCTCGCGGTCCTGCTTGAGCAGGGTCAGCAGCCATACCAGATCTTCCGGCAGCGGCGATTCCCAGCTCATGCGCTCACCGGTGGTCGGGTGATCCAGCTCAAGGAACCGCGCGTGCAGGGCCTGACGCGGGAAGTGCTTGAGGGATTCGACCATGGTCTGGCTCGCGGCCGGCGGAATGCGGAAACGACCGCCGTACGCCGGGTCGCCGACCAACGGGAAGTTGATGTGCGCCATGTGCACGCGAATCTGGTGAGTACGACCGGTTTCCAGCTTCACCCGTACGTGGGTGTGGGAGCGGAAGCGCTCCAGCACGCGGTAGTGGCTGACGGCCGGCTTGCCGCCTTCCATCACCGCCATGCGCTGGCGCTGCTGGCCGTGACGACCGATCGGGGCGTTGATCTTGCCGCCGGCGGTCACCACGCCGATCACGATGCACTCGTAGATCCGGCTGACGCTGCGGCTTTGCAGCTGCGCGACCAGTTTGGTCTGCGCCTGAATGGTCTTGGCCACCACCATCAGACCGGTGGTGTCCTTGTCCAGACGATGCACGATACCGGCGCGCGGGACATTGATGATGTCCGGAACGTGGTGCAGCAAGGCGTTGAGCAAGGTGCCATCAGTGTGACCGGCAGCCGGGTGCACCACCAGGCCCGCAGGCTTGTTGATCACCAGAATGTCGTCGTCTTCATAGACGATGTCGAGTTCGATGTCCTGAGCGACCCATTCACCCTGGGCCTCCTGCTCGGCAGTCAGCTCAAGGATGGCACCGCCATGAACGATGTCGCGCGGGCGGATGACCGCCCCGTCCACAGTCAGGCGACCTTCTTTGATCCAGGCGGAAAGGCGCGAGCGCGAGTGCTCGGCGAAGAGTTGGGCGGCGACTTGATCGAGGCGTTGGCCGCCCAATTCGGACGGCACCTCTGCGCGAAGTTCAATTTTATCGGACATGCTCGGACTGGGCGTCGGCTACAGCCTTTGGTTTCGGCTGCGCGCTTGTGGTTAAATACGGCGTCTTTTGCCCCGGGGCTTTTCAACGGGGCGCTCATCATAACAGGACGGCCCCGCCCAAGACAGCGGCCGTCATAGGGACGCAAGCCGCCATGCAAGTGAAACACCTGCTGCTGATCGCCATCCTCGCATTGACCGCTGCTTGCTCATCGAAGGAAGTCGTAGACGAAAACCTGAGTGAAGCCGAGCTGTACCAGCAGGCTCAACAGGACCTGGACAACAACAGCTACACCAGCGCCACAGCCAAGCTGAAGGCTCTGGAGTCGCGTTATCCGTTCGGTCGCTACGCCGATCAGGCACAGCTGGAACTGATCTACGCCAACTACAAGAACTCGGAGCCGGAAGCTGCAAAGTCCGCCGCCGAGCGCTTCATTCGTCTGCATCCGCAGCACCCGAACGTGGACTACGCCTACTACTTGAAGGGCCTGACCTCGTTCGACCAGGACGTCGGCCTGCTGGCGCGCTTCCTGCCGCTGGACATGACCAAGCGTGACCCGGGCGCCGCCCGCGACTCCTACAACGAGTTCGCCCAGCTGACCAGCCGCTACCCGAACAGCCGCTACTCGCCGGACGCCAAGCAGCGCATGATCTACCTGCGCAACCTGCTGGCTTCCTACGAAATCCACGTGGCCGACTACTACCTGACCCGTCAGGCCTATGTCGCCGCTGCCAACCGTGGCCGTTACGTAGTGGAAAACTTCCAGGAGACCCCATCGGTCGGCGACGGCCTGGCGGTAATGACCGAAGCCTACCAGCGTCTGCATCTGGACGAACTGGCGGCCACCAGCCTGGAAACCCTGAAGCTCAACTACCCGAACCACCCGAGCCTGCAGGACGGTCAGTTCGTGCCTCGCGTTGCCGAAGCCGACAACCGTTCGTTCCTGAGCAAGGCCACTCTGGGCCTGATCGAATCCCGTCCGCCGCTGCCGCCGGGAGAGACCCGCGCCAACCAGGACGTGCAGAAGCAGTTCCAGGACGCGAAAGACGCGATCCCGAACGAGCTCAAGCCAAAAGACGAAAACGGCGACGTGATCGAAGAGCCGGAACCGGAGTCGAGCGACAGCGACCGTTCCATCTTCAGCTACATGACCTTCGGTCTGTTCGACTGATCACTTCGGTGATGCCAAAAAGGGAGATCTTCGGATCTCCCTTTTTATTGCGGCGTGTGATTGGGCTGTGCGCTTGTCGGGTCCTTGGCTAAACTGCCGAATCATTAGCCGAAAAGCCGCCCATCATGCTTCGTTTACTGTTCTGGATTGCCTTGATCGCCGCTGCTGTCTGGTTGTGGCGCAAATTCAAGGCCCCCGCCTCGTCCCCCCGACCGCCTCGCGAACAGGATGCCGCACCGATGGTGCGCTGCGCCCACTGCGGCGTGCACCTGCCCCGCGACCGCGCGCTGAACCTTCAACAACAGTGGTATTGCAGCCAGGCTCACCTTGAGCAAGGCCCCGGCTCCAGTGATCGCTGAGGCCGAAAACGCCGACAGCAAACGGGCCCAGCGACTGCTGCGCCTCTATCATCTGTACCGTTTGAGTGTCGGCATCACCTTGGTGTTGCTGATCTCCAGCAACATGGACAACCGCCTGCTGACCTCGGCCAACGACGAGTTGCTGCGCAATAACAGCTGGTTGTACCTGGTGCTGAACATCCTGCTGGTGGTGTTTCTCGAGAACATCCGCCGCCCAGCCCAGTTGTTCGCTCTGGCACTGGTCGACATTCTGCTGCTGTGCGGCGTGTTCTACGCAGCGGGCGGTGTGGCCAGTGCGATCGGCAACTTGCTGATCGTTTCGGTGGCCATCAGCAACACCTTGCTACGACGACGCATCGGCCTGCTGATCGCCGCTGTCGCCACCCTCGGCATCGTCGGGCTCAGCTTTCTGCTGAGCTTCAGCCATCCCCTGAGCGCCAACGACTATCTGCAGGCCGGCACCCTCGGCGCCTTGTGCTTTGCCGCCTCGCTGCTGGTGCAAGGGTTGATCCGTCGTCTCGAAGTCAGTGAGAACCTGGCCGAGTTGCGCGCCAGCGAAGTGGTGGGGCTCGAAGCCCTCAACGCGCTGATCCTGCAACGCATGCGCACCGGCATTCTGGTGCTCGACGAACAGCGCCGGGTGCAACTGGCCAACCACAGCGCCAAGGCCCTGCTGGGACAAACGCACCTTGAAGGCAACTTGATCGACGACCACTCGAGCGCATTGGTCGAACGCCTGCAACTGTGGCTGAACAACCCGACCCTGCGCCCGCAAAGCCTGAAAATCGCCGGCAACGGCCTGGAGCTGCAGCCGAGCTTCATCGCCCTGGAACAGAGCCCGAATCGCCAGACCCTGGTGTTTCTCGAAGACCTCGCCCAGATCGCCCAGCAGGCCCAGCAATTGAAACTGGCCGCGCTGGGCCGGCTGACCGCCGGTATCGCCCATGAAATCCGCAATCCGCTGGGGGCCATCAGTCATGCCGCGCAGCTGTTGCAGGAATCCGAGGAACTCGACGGCGCGGATCGGCGTCTGACGCAGATCATTCAAGACCACTCCCAGCGCATGAACCGAGTCATCGAAAACGTCCTGCAACTGTCCCGCCGCCAGCAGAGCGCGCCGCAACGGCTGGATCTCAAACCGTGGCTGGAGCAGTTCGTCAGCGAGAGCCGCGAACAGGCCGGCGAGCGCCAGCACATTCATCTGCACATCGGCCCGGGGGATTTCCGCACGTTGATGGATCCCGGCCAGCTCACGCAGATTCTCGACAATCTGTTACGCAACGGCTGGCGCCACAGCGCCCTTTTGCACGATCCGGCCGAGGTCTGGCTGACGCTGTCCATCGACCCCGAGAGCACGCTGGCCGTGCTCGAAGTGCAGGACAACGGCCCCGGCGTGCCGCTGGATCAGCAGGCTCACCTGTTCGAACCGTTCTTTACCACCAGCAGCCAGGGCACCGGCCTTGGGCTTTATCTGTCCCGTGAGCTGTGCGAAAGCAATCAAGCGCGCCTAGACTTCAAATCACGCCAAGGCGGCGGCTGCTTTCGCATCACCTTTGCTCACGGACGGAAACAAAGTTGAACACGAGCCCACGGCAAAAAATCCTCATCGTCGACGACGAGCCGGATATCCGCGAACTCCTGGAAATCACCCTGGGACGGATGAAACTCGACACCTTCAGCGCACGCAATTTCAATGAAGCCCAGGCGCTGCTGCACCGCGAGACCTTCGATCTGTGCCTGACCGACATGCGCCTGCCCGACGGCACCGGCCTGGAACTGGTGCAGCACATTCAGCAACGTTATCCACAACTGCCGGTGGCAATGATCACCGCCTACGGCAGCCTGGAAACGGCGATCAACGCCCTGAAAGCCGGGGCTTTCGACTTCCTGACCAAACCGGTGGACCTGACACGCCTGCGCGAGCTGGTCGGCTCGGCATTGCGCATGCCGGCGCCGGGCAATGTCTGCACTTCGATCGACCGGCGGTTGCTCGGCGACTCACCACCGATGCGCAATCTGCGCAAACAGATCGACAAACTGGCCCGCAGTCAGGCGCCGGTCTACATCAGCGGCGAGTCCGGCAGTGGCAAGGAGCTGGTGGCCCGATTGATTCATGAGCAGGGCCCGCGCGCCAGCCAGCCATTTGTGCCGGTGAACTGCGGGGCGATTCCGTCTGAGTTGATGGAAAGCGAGTTCTTCGGCCACCGCAAAGGCAGTTTCAGCGGCGCGGTGGAGGATAAACCGGGGCTGTTTCAGGCGGCCCATGGCGGCACGCTGTTTCTCGATGAAGTGGCGGACCTGCCGCTGCCGATGCAGGTCAAGCTGCTGCGGGCGATCCAGGAAAAAGCCGTGCGCAGCGTCGGCGGCCAACAGGAAACCGTGGTCGATGTGCGCATCCTCTGCGCAACGCACAAGGACCTCGACGCGGAAGTGTCTGCCGAGCGTTTTCGTCAGGATCTGTATTACCGGCTCAACGTGATCGAACTGCGTGTGCCGTCCCTGCGCGAACGTCGCGAGGACATCGAAGCACTGGCCGTCCATATGCTCAAGCGCCTGGCCAATGGCACCGGGCAACCGGCTGCACGTCTTCATCCTCATGCCCTAGAGGCGCTGAAAAACTACCGTTTTCCGGGCAACGTGCGGGAGCTGGAGAACGTGCTTGAGCGGGCGCACACCCTGTGTGAAAACCGCACGATCGAGGCCGAGGATTTACGCCTGAGTGAAGGAAACGCCGCCGCTGAAGGTGGTATTGCCGATCTCACGCAAATCGACAACCTGGAAGACTATCTGGAGAACGTCGAACGCAAACTGATTCTGCAGGCGCTGGAGGAGACTCGCTGGAATCGCACGGCGGCAGCGCAGCGGTTGAGTCTTTCGTTTCGGTCGATGCGCTACAGGCTGAAGAAGCTGGGTCTGGATTAACGCCTCTTTCGCGGGCTTGCCCGCGAAAGCGATTTGTCAGTCGCCGAAAGAAAAACTGACTAGATCCGTCCGGCCGGTGCATACGGCGCCGGATCAATGATCGGCGCACGCCCCAGCATCACATCGGCAAACAACTGACAGGATGCAGGCGCCAGCACCAGCCCGTTGCGGTAATGCCCGCAGTTCAGCCACAGACCGTCAAAACCCGGAACCCGGCCAATGTAAGGAATGCCTTCGGGCGAGCCCGGCCGCAGCCCGGCCCAGTGCCCCACCACTTCGGCATCGGCCAGCGTCGGCAACAGTTCGACCGCCGATGCCTTGAGGCTTTCCAGCGCATTGTCCGTCGGGGTTTTGTCGAAGCCTTCGTGCTCCAGCGTACTGCCGATGAGAATATGCCCGTCGCGGCGCGGAATCGCGTAGCGCCCCTTGGCCAGCACCATGCTCGGCAGGAAATCCGCCGCGCACTTGTAGAGAATCATCTGGCCCTTCACCGGCTCCACCGGTAGGGAAAGATTCAGAGTCTTGAGTAATTCGCCGCTCCACGCGCCTGCGGTCAAAACGACCTGATCGCCAGCGTTCACACCCGTGGAAGTCTGCACGCCTACCACCCGCTCGCCATCACGGACAAACCCGCTGACTTCACACTGCTCGTGAATCGTCACGTTCGGCAGCGCCTGCAACGCCGCTTTCAAAGACTTCACCAGCCGCGGATTGCGCACGTTGGCTACGTCGGCCATGTAGATCGCCCGGGAAAAACCGCCACCGAGCACCGGCACCGCATCATGCGCCGCCGAGATATCCACAGCCCGCAGTGGGCGGTTTTCCCTTTTGGCCCACGCCAGCGCTTCAGATTCGTCATCCAAGTCCAGCCAGTACAGGCCGGTGGTGTGCACTTCGGGATCGACCCCGGTATCGGCAAAAAGGCGTTCGCCCAGTTGTGGATAAAAATCCTGCGACCAGTGCGCCAGCGCGGTGACGGCCGGGCTGTAGCGCCACGGGTACAGCGGAGAGACGATACCGCCGCCGGCCCAGGACGATTCCTGGCCGACGTTCGAACGATCCAGCAGCACCACGCTGCCGACCTCGGAGGCGAGGTTGTACGCGGTGAGCAGGCCAATCACTCCGCCACCGACAATCACCACTTGCTGTTGCCTGGTCATGTTTGATCCAACCGTAAAAAAGACAGTGGGCGCAAATGGCGCCCGAAATAAAGCGGCTCAGCGGCCCCAGCAATCCTTGGTGGTCAGCCCGGTGGTCGCGTTGTTCATGCTTCTGACACCGGTGTTGGTGAGGGTGAAATCCCCGCACTTGTCAGTGGCCATGGCCGTGCCGGTCTTGCGGGTCGCAGTCAGCAGGAAGGCCTGATCGGTGATCGTCGGCGTGATGGTGTAGAAATCGTTGCCAGTGCTCAACCCGGTGACACCGGTGTAGACGTTGTTCTTCGAATAGAAGCGTTCGAGGATCTGTGCCTGTTCCGACAAATTGCTGACCACGTCGGCACGGCGGCCCTTCTTCACGTATTCGGTGAGGCTCGGATAGCCGATGGTGATGACGATACCTATGATCGCAATCACGATCATGATTTCGATCAGGGTGAAACCTCGGTTGGATCTGCGCATGCCTCGAACTCTCGCTTACTGAATTTGGCGCCACATGATACGACGGCTGCCGCCGCCGGATTTTTCCACCAGGGTGGTGATACCGCCACTGGAATCGTTCACGACCTTGCGTGATGCACCGTTGACGATGGCGTTCAGGGTCGGGATACCGCCGGTGAACACCACGCCGCTGGAAATCGTATCGTTGCTGTCGACCACGCCATCAGCGTTGGTGTCGAGCACCGCGTAGTTGAGCATCTTACCGCTGAACGCATCGAGTTCGATCAGTTTGCCGGTACCGAAACTGGAACACGGGTCGGTGGTATCGACACTGGCCGTGGTGAACACGATGCGTCCCAGCACCAGACTGGCCTGGTTGATCACCCGTTCGCCGGTCAACGCGTTGTTGTACACCAGCGGCAGGTACCAGCCCTTCTCCGCTGGATAGGTCGTGTCGTTCTGGCTGGTGGTGACGAACTGCCCGGTACTGCCGGAGAACACCCCGGTAATCGCCTGCGCCTGCAAACTGCTGACTGTGATCTGGCCCGACCCGCCATCGGCGTCCCACACCGAATAGAACGCCTGCAGATCCTTGTTGGTCTTGTCGGCAGTTTCGTTGAATTTGCCGGTGCCGACGAAAATCTGTTTGCCGCCCAGAGCATTGTCCGCCAGCAACGGTTGCGCGGTGATCGGCTGAGTCGCCCCACCAGCCGTGGTGAACAACGGCCTGCCGGAAAACGCTACGCCCCAGCTGTCGGACGACGTGGCGCTCAGGTCGAATTTCCACAACCGCCCCTTCAAGTCACCGCCATATGCGGCCTGTACCACGTTCTGCGAATTGACCCGCAGCTTCACCGAGGACAAACCGTTGGTGGTTTCCGTACTGTCGATGACGATTTTCCTGATCAGCGAGCCGTCACGCACATCCAGCACATACAGCGCCGCCACCCCGGAGTTGCTGCCGTAACCGTTGGCAATGAACGCCGCCCAGCGACCATCGGCCAAGCGTGCCACCTCCGGACGGGCATAGGCGTAACCCAGATCATTGAAAGCGTTGGAAGTACTGGCGGTGGCGGGCGCGCTGACTTCCCACAAGGCGCGGATAACGTTGCCCGCCGAGGCGTCGAACAGCTGAAGCCCGTAGAAACTCTTGCCACCGGCCCCCGTCCCGCCGATGGCCAGGGTTTTCCAGGCTGTGCCGAATTGCGCGTCGAACACACCGATCTGACCATCCACCAGAAACTTGTGGCTGACGCCGTTGACGTAGTTCGGATCGGCAATAAGGCGCAGCGAGGGCAATACGCTGGACGGCATGTAGGCATAGCGCCGGGTACCGTTGGCCGAGTTGATGACGCTGACAAAACCGTCGTTGGCGTTCACCACCAGGCTGGCATTCATGTTCGAAGCCTTGGTGGTCAGGTAGGTGCTGTAGGTGGTGTCACCGGCCAGATCGGAAGCGGTTTTTTCCGTGGGCGAAGCCAATACGAGCGGCGAGTTGATGATGTCCCCGAGCAATACGCTGCGCACTTTGAGCCCGGCCTTGTTGGTGCCCTTGCTCCATTCGACCAGGTCGATGCCGCTGATGCCGACCGGTAAACCCTGGCTGAGAACGGTCTGCTGGGCCGGGGAGAAGTTGCCGTAGGCCAGCGTCACCGCCGCGTTGTTCAGGGTGTTCCACGACTGGTAGGTCGGCGCGGTAGCGCCGGGCACGATGGCGGTGTCGGTGGTCCACAGCACCGCCGACGTATTGACCGCCCCGGCCGAGTTGAAGCCAAAGGACTTGATCGTGCCGCGCCAGTCCTTGGGGTCATAACTGGTCTGGAAATAACTGGTGCCGCTCGCCAGCGTGGTGCCACTGGCGACACCGCTGCCGCCAGAGCCGGCCTTGGAGGTGATGTCGCTCAACGCCGAAGACAGCGCGGCATTCAGGCCGGCGCTGTCGGTCGCCTGGTAGTAGCGGCCCTGTCCGTAATCGGCGGCGTCCGAGAGCATGTCGTTGGAAGCGGTAAAACCCACGGTGTAGGTGTTCATGTTCTGCCTGGGAAAATCCACCGCATTCCAGCTCTTGCCTGCCGCGTCGGTACCGGTCGAACGCATGTCGATATCGAAGGCGAACTTGGCGATATCGTCCAGATACAGCGTATCGCCCTCCCCGTCCCCGTTCAGGTTGTTCCCGTCATTGTTGATGCCGTCCCAGTTCGGCAAGCGGCTGCCACCCAGTGGATCATTGCTCGGAAAGGTGCGGTCGTAGGTCGGCAAACCGTCGGTAATGACCACCCCGTAGTTTTTCTGGCAGCGGTACTGGATCGGGCTGGTGTAAGTGCTCGGCGTGCTGTTGTAGTACGGCGCCATCCCGCGCATGTAGCGGGTGATTTCGTAGTAGGTCTCGGCCAGCGGCGTGTTGGCCACCGCGCTCAGGCCGTTGATCGACGAAATCAGTGCGTTGTAGTTGGTGTCGGCCTGGGCCTGGGTCACGCTGCCGCTGACCGGTGACAGGTCGCTGATGGAGCGGGCAATGAAACCACCGTTGCCAGGGTTATTGCTGGTGGCCGGGTTGAAGGTGGCCAGACCCATGCGCAGGTTGCGGTTGCTGGTGACCAGTGCGGTGGAAACGTTGCGCGCCACGTTGATCCGGTAGTCGTTGGGAATCGCGCCGGTGGTGAAGTCGCGCGTGCCGTTGTTGATCGCCAGCCCGACCACATAGGAAATGTAATCCGCCGAATAGCGAGTGTTGCCGCTGCCCACCGGATCCGGCAGCTTCAGGCAGAGCGGCGTCAGGCTGTTGTTGTAGAACGCATAGGCACCGCCGGAGCAGCCGGAGGTTGGCAGGCTCGACAGAAAGATCGTATCGCCGGTAATGGCAGTTGAGCTCAGGCACAGGCCGATGACCGCGTTGCACTGGCGGGCCGCCGTGCGATCCACGGTCGGATCAAAACCCGTCGCATAAATGATGCTGTTCATGCTGCCCGAGTCGTCGATCATCAACATCACGTTCGGTGGCACGGCCGCCGCGCTCAACAGCGGCGAATCGGACGGCGTGAAAGCAAACGCCGGTGCAGCCAGATAAAGCCCGGTCAGCATGCCGAGCAGCAGCGACAGCCACTTGAAGCGTCGCTCAGTACTTCGCATAAACACTCTCCACCACACTGCGCGAAGTACCGGCGATGCCGACGGCCGTGACCCTGTACAAAGTCGCCGAGGTGTTGCTCGGCACATTCACCGCCGTCAGGGTCGTGCCGATGTTCTGCACTCCGTAAAACCCGCTGCCAGCGGCGATCCAGGTCACGCCCGACGTGGAGTTGAGCCCCGCTGCGCTGACCACCGAGGATTCCGCCGGCGGCGCACATTGAGTGGTGCTGGCGCACACCGCCAGCGCGTAGCCGTCCAGTTGCACCGCACTTTCACCGATACGCAGTGCCGCCTCGGCAGTCTGGAACGATTGATTGCGCAGGCTCACGCTGCCAGCCATTTTTTCCTGCAGGTTGGCGCTCTGCATCGATGACAGGCCGATCACCGTCAGGAGCAGCAGAAACACCAGACTGACCAGCAACACCATGCCGCCCTGGGACCGTCGCCGATGGAGAGAAACGTTCATCGCTCGCCCCTCACTGCAAGCGGTTGCGCAAGGCGGCAACCACGTTGAAGGTTTGATTGCGGACCCGGTTATTCGGGTCAGTGAGGGTCAGGCTCAGGCGCACGCTGCGGATCCGCGCCGGATCACCCGGGTTGGCGCTGTAGGTGGACGCCGCCACGTCGGTCGCGGAACTCGCAAGACCAAACATCACCGTGAACGCGCTGACGTTGTTCACCAGCACCTGCTGGGCCGGGTTACCGCTGCCGGTGCCCATCAGAATCTGGTTGTTGCTGAAGCTGTAGACCAGCCGACGGATCGGAAATGCGATCTGGCCCGTCGCCGCCGCCCGCGCGCCGGTATAAGCGGTGGCGCTGTTGCGGCAATCGGAGACCACGGTCCAGGTCGGTGTCCCGCCCGCACTGCCGACATCGGCGGTAACCAGGGTCAGCTTGAGGTTGGCGTTGTCCCAGCTGATCGGCGTGATCTGCGCCGTATTGAAATCCCCCGCCGAGCTGGAATCGGTAATCGTGCCCAGGCAGCCGAACATACCCACCATGCGCAGTTCCTGAATCATCTTGCTCAACACGAACCGCGCGTCTTCCTGCATGGCGGCCGCACTGTTCTGGCTGACGTAAGTATTCTTCGCCGCCAGGAAAATCTGCACCACGCCGAGTACCACGATCAACCCCAGCGCCAGAGCAACCAGCATTTCGATCAGGCCGAAGCCCAGGTTTTGGCGCTTCATGGCGTGGCCACCGGATCGACTGCGGCGCGGCTGGTCAGGACAAAACTGCGGGGCGCACTGCTCGTATTGGCGGCGCGCGCGTCACTCCAGGTGATGGTGATGGTGTACACGCGCTGATTGAGGGTGATGCTGCCGGTGGCGGTCGGTCCACCAAAATTGACGATATTGGTGGTGAAGTCGTAGAGATCCTGATCCCGGGCGACACTCAAGTTGCCCGTGGTCGGCGGCGTGACGGTGTAGTCGGCGCCCGAATTGGCACGGATCCGATCCATCATGTCGTAGGCGATGAAACTCGCCTGGCTGGTCATCCGCGAGCTGTCGGTGTACTTCAGTGCATTGAGCTGAACTGCCGCCGCGCCCAACAACCCGACCGTCAGAATCAACAACGCGACCAGCACTTCAATCAGCGTCATGCCCTCCTGTGCGTGCTTGCTCCCTGCCCTCATCCGCAATTTCCACCCAATTGAATTCGTCCGTTCAGACACACGTTCAGCGTCCTGCTTTGCGTTCCCAGCACATAACTGATGGCCACCGCCGTGGACGGTGCCGCCAGCCCGCCCAGGTTGTTGAAATCCAGCGCGGTCACTCCAGAGGGTAGCGTCAGAGTCGCGCCGCTGCTCATCGCTGGAACAACCCGCAATACATTGGCCGGAGTGCCAGTACTGTCGTAGACCGACAACTCGCCGGTCCAGACACTGCCGCCGGCGCTCGGCCGCAAGCGGGTGGTGACGCCCCGGTTGATCGCCTCGAGCCTTGCGTAATTGAGGGCCCGTTGCAGGTCGCCGACTTCGGTGTCGGCCTTGCTACCCTGCACCGAACGGGTGAATGCCGGCACCGCCATCGTGATCAGGATCACAAACACCGCGAGCGCCACCAACAGCTCGATCAGCGTGAAACCTTTTGTACGATGATCCATCGATGCCCTCCGTTGCCGTCGGCTATACCTGTACAAACCTAGAACATTCGACCGGCATGCGCCGGTTGATTTACCGCGAACGGCGCACGGATTGCGCCGCTGTGCACAATCCAGGGAGGACGCGCACATGCCGCAACAGGGTTTCAGTCTGGTCGAACTGCTTATGGGACTGGCGATCGGCGCAATTGTTCTGTCGCTGGTCAGTCCGGCGCTGGCGGACTTCACCGAATCAAACCGGCGGCAGCAGGCCGCGCAGTCTTTGCTCGACGGGATTCGCAATGCCCGGACCATGGCCATCACGCGCAATCAGAGCGTGGTGATTCATGGCATCAACGGTGATTGGGGTCAGGGCTGGCGGATCATTCTGGATATCAGCGGAAAGGGTCCGGTAGATGCCGGTAATCCATTGCTGATCGAGCAGGCGAGTGACGGACGGATACCGATTGTCGGCAACTGGCTGGTGAGCCGCTACATACGCTTCAGCAGCCTGGGCCAGCCGCTGGTGCCGGACCGGAAGTTTCAGGCGGGGACGTTACATCTATGCTCGGCTCGCGAGCCGGTCAGCCAGCTCCAGGTGGTGCTGGCGGCGACCGGTCGCGTACGCCTGACCAGCCAAAAGACTGAACAGGCGTTATGCCGAAAGGATAAAGCGATCAGATCGAGCGAACGCGCAGCTCTTTAGGCATCGAGAACGTGATGTTCTCCTCACGCCCGGCCAGTTCGTCGGCGCCGGTGGCGCCCCAGGCCTGCAACTGCTGAATCACGCCACGCACCAGTACTTCCGGAGCGGAGGCGCCGGCGGTGATGCCGATACGCTCGACACCGTCGAACCAGCTTTTTTGCAGGTCTTCGGCGCCATCGATCAGGTAGGCCGGCGTGGCCATGCGCTCGGCCAGTTCACGCAGGCGGTTGGAGTTGGAGCTGTTCGGGCTGCCGACCACCAACACCACGTCGCATTCGTCCGCCAATTGCTTGACCGCGTCCTGACGGTTTTGTGTGGCGTAGCAGATATCGTCCTTGCGCGGCCCGCCAATGGCCGGGAAACGCGTACGCAGCGCATCGATGACACGGCTGGTGTCATCCATGGACAACGTGGTCTGGGTGACGAAGGCGAGTTTTTCAGGGTTGTGCACCTGCAACTCGGCGACATCCTTCTCGTCTTCGACGAGGTAGATCGCGCCGCCATTGCTGGCGTCGTACTGGCCCATGGTGCCTTCGACTTCCGGGTGACCGGCGTGGCCGATCAGGATGCACTCGCGACCGTCGCGGCTGTATTTGGCGACTTCGATGTGCACCTTGGTCACCAGCGGGCAGGTGGCGTCGAACACTTTCAGGCCACGGCCGGCGGCTTCGGTACGCACAGCCTGTGAGACGCCGTGGGCACTGAAGATCACGATCACGTCGTCCGGTACCTGATCGAGCTCTTCGACGAAGATCGCGCCACGACTGCGCAGGTCTTCGACCACGAACTTGTTGTGCACCACTTCGTGACGCACATAGATCGGCGGCCCGAAGACCTCCAGGGCGCGGTTGACGATTTCGATCGCCCGGTCCACGCCGGCGCAGAAACCACGGGGGTTGGCGAGTTTGATTTGCATGCGGTGCCTCGTGTCTTGCGCGCGAAAGATTGGATCATTACAGGAGCCGGTCAGCCGGCTCCTGCAGAACAGCAATTACAGCGCTTTGACGGAGAAGATTTCCACGTCAAAGGTCAGCGTCTTGCCGGCCAGCGGATGGTTGAAGTCGACGGTCACTTGCGCGTCGTCGAACTCTTTCACCACACCCGGCAGCTCAGTATTGGCCGCATCGTTGAAGATCACCAGCAGACCCGGCGACAGTTCCATGTCCGCGAACTGCGAACGCGGAATGATCTGTACGTTTTGCGGGTTTGGCTGGCCGAATGCGTTTTCCGGTTCAATGGTCAGGGTACGCTTGTCGCCGGCCTTGAAGCCGAACAACGCCGCCTCGAAGCCCGGCAGCAGGTTGCCGTCGCCGACCTTGAAGGTCGCCGGGGCTTTGTCGAAGGTGCTGTCGACTGTGTCGCCGTTCTCCAGGCGCAATGCAAAGTGCAAGGTGACTTCCGTGTTCTGGCCGATGCGTTGCTCAGCCAATACCTGTTCAGTCATGAACGGTTTCTCCGGATTTCTTGGTTTTGAACATGTCCAGTGCCAGCATCACCGCGCCAACGGTGATGGCGCTGTCGGCGAAGTTGAACGCCGGGAAGTACCAGCGGTTCTGCCAGTGCACCAGAATGAAGTCGATCACATGGCCCAGGGCAATGCGGTCATAAAGGTTGCCCAGTGCGCCGCCCAGAACCAGCGCCAGCGCAATGGCCAGCCAGGTTTCGTTGCGGCCCAGGCGCTTGAGCCAGACCACCAGCACCGCACTGACCGCAATCGCGATCAGGGCGAACAGCCAGCGCTGCCAGCCAGAGCTGTCCGCGAGGAAGCTGAAGGCAGCGCCGGTGTTGTAGGCCAGTGTCCAGCTGAAGTAATCAGGGATGATCACAATCTGCTGAAACATCTCGAGCTTGCCTTCGAAGTAGAACTTGCTGGCCTGGTCAATGACCAGAACCAGCAAGCTCAACCAGAGCCAGCTCAGCCGTCCGAAACGGCCAACGGCATTAGGCATAGTGACGAACCTCGCCGGCGCCATCGATGTTGTCCACGCAACGGCCGCAGATTTCCGGATGCTCCGGGTTCACGCCAACGTCTTCGCGGCAGTGCCAGCAACGGGCACATTTCGGGAAGGCGGACTTGACGATCTTCAGCTTCAGGCCGCTGACTTCGGTGGCCACAGCGTCGGCCGGAGCCTGCACGAACGGCGCAACAGTGGCAGTCGAAGTGATCAGGACAAAGCGCAGCTCGTTGCTCAGCTTGGCCAGGTCGGCGGTCAGCGCGTCTTCGGCGAACAGCGTCACTTCGGCTTGCAGGTTGCCACCGACGGCCTTGGCTGCGCGCTGGATTTCCATTTCCTTGTTGACCGCCACCTTCACTTCCATGATGCGATCCCAGTACTCGCGACCCAGCTCGAAGCCTTCCGGCAACTCGGTCAGGCCTTCGTACCAGGTGTTGAGCATCACCGATTCGTTGCGCTCGCCCGGCAGGTATTGCCACAGCTCGTCGGCGGTGAACGCCAGGATCGGCGCGATCCAGCGCACCAGCGCTTCGGAGATGTGGAACAGCGCGGTCTGGCACGAACGACGGGCCTTGCTGTTGGCGCCGGTGGTGTACTGGCGGTCCTTGATGATGTCCAGATAGAAACCACCCAGCTCCTGCACGCAGAAGTTGTGGATCTTCGAGTAGACGTTCCAGAAACGGTATTCGCCGTAGTGCTCTTGCAACTCGCGTTGCAGCAGCAGGGTACGATCCACCGCCCAGCGATCCAGCGCCAGCATGTCTTCGGCCGGCAGCAGGTCGGTGGCCGGGTTGAAACCGGTCAGGTTGGAAAGCAGGAAGCGCGCGGTGTTACGGATACGACGGTAGGCGTCCGCGCTGCGCTGCAGGATCTGCTCGGACACGGCCATTTCGCCGGAGTAGTCGGTCGACGCGACCCACAGACGCATGATGTCGGCGCCCAGGGTGTCGTTGACTTTCTGCGGCGCGATCACGTTGCCCAGGGACTTGGACATCTTGCGGCCGGACTCGTCCACGGTGAAGCCGTGGGTCAGCAGCTCGCGGTACGGCGCGTGGTTGTCGATGGCGCAACCGGTCAGCAAGGACGAATGGAACCAGCCACGGTGCTGGTCCGAACCTTCCAGGTACAGGTCGGCACGCGGACCGGTCTCGTGCCCCATCGGGTGCGAACCGCGCAGGACGTGCCAGTGCGTGGTGCCCGAGTCGAACCAGACGTCGAGGGTGTCGCTGATCTTGTCGTACTGCGGCGCTTCATCGCCCAGCAGTTCGGCAGCGTCGAGTTTGAACCAGGCTTCGATGCCTTCGACTTCAACGCGCTTGGCGACTTCTTCCATCAGCTCGACGGTGCGTGGGTGCAGTTCACCGCTTTCCTTGTTCAGGAAGAACGGGATCGGCACGCCCCAGTTGCGCTGACGGGAGATGCACCAGTCCGGACGGTTGGCGATCATCGAGTGCAGGCGCGCCTGGCCCCAGGCCGGGACGAACTTGGTGTCTTCGATGGCTTTGAGCGAGCGCACGCGCAGGGTGTCGCCGGATACCGGCTCCTTGTCCATGCCGATGAACCACTGCGCGGTGGCGCGGTAGATCAGCGGGGTCTTGTGGCGCCAGCAGTGCATGTAGCTGTGTTCGATGACGGTGGTGTGCAGCAGCGCACCGACTTCGGTGAGTTTTTCAACGATGGCCGGGTTGGCTTTCCAGATGAACTGGCCGCCGAAGAACTCCAGCGACGGCACGTAAACGCCATTGCTCTGTACCGGGTTGAGGATGTCGTCGTTGACCATGCCGTATTTCTTGCAGGTCACGAAGTCGTCAACGCCGTAGGCCGGTGCGGAGTGAACCACGCCGGTGCCGGCGCCCAGTTCCACGTAGTCGGCCAGGTACACCGGCGACAGACGGTCATAGAACGGGTGACGGAAATTGATCAGTTCCAGCGCCGAACCCGGTGCGGTGGCCAATACGGTGCCTTCGACGCCGTAACGGGTCAGGCAGGATTCGACCAGTTCTTCAGCCAGCACCAGCAGCTTGTCGCCGATGTCGACCAAAGCGTAGGTGAATTCCGGGTGAACGTTGAGCGCCTGGTTCGCCGGGATGGTCCACGGGGTGGTGGTCCAGATCAC
Source organism: Pseudomonas sp. GW458-11-26-14-LB4 (assembly GCF_059423925.1). Classification (NCBI taxonomy): domain Bacteria; kingdom Pseudomonadati; phylum Pseudomonadota; class Gammaproteobacteria; order Pseudomonadales; family Pseudomonadaceae; genus Pseudomonas; species Pseudomonas sp. GW458-11-26-14-LB4. The sequence goes on along the minus strand of NZ_JBWKYU010000004.1, from coordinate 241,995 downwards.
GATCGAGGCCGGTTTGCCCAGGGACGGCAGACCGAATGCGGCGGCCAGTTTGGCCTCGTCAGCGATCGGGAACGCTACGTCGATGGTCGAGGACTTCTTGTTCTCGTACTCGACTTCCGCTTCGGCCAGGGCCGAACCGCAATCGAAGCACCAGTTCACAGGTTTCAAGCCCTTGAACACGAAACCGCCCTTGACAATTTCGGCGAGGGCGCGGATTTCACCGGCCTCGTTCTTGAAGTTCATGGTCTTGTACGGATTGGCGAAGTCGCCCAGCACGCCGAGACGGATGAATTCGGACTTCTGCCCTTCGATCTGCTCGGTGGCGTAGGCACGGCACAGTTCGCGGGTCTTGTCCGCGCCCAGGTTCTTGCCGTGGGTCACTTCAACCTTGTGCTCGATCGGCAGGCCGTGGCAATCCCAGCCCGGGACATACGGCGCGTCGAAGCCCGACAGGGTCTTCGAGCGGATGATCATGTCCTTGAGAATCTTGTTCAGTGCGTGACCGATGTGGATCGTACCGTTGGCGTACGGAGGGCCGTCGTGCAGGACGAACTTTGGACGATCCTTGCCAATCTCGCGCAACTTTCCGTACAGGCCAATACTGTCCCAGCGCTGCAGGATCTGCGGTTCGCGCTGTGGCAGGCCGGCCTTCATTGGGAAGGCGGTGTCCGGAAGGTTTAGCGTGGCTTTATAGTCGGTCATTTAAGGCTCTTCATTAGCGATGGGCGCTAGGTGCGGCTAGTGCACGGGCGGCGGCGACATCCGCGCTGATCGCCGTTTTCAATGCCTCCAGGGAGGCGAAACGCTGCTCTTCACGCAGCTTCTGGTGGAAAACCACCGTCAAACGCCGGTCATACAGATCGCCGGCAAAATCTAAAAGATGGACTTCAAGGTGGGCCTTGCCATCACCTTGGACCGTGGGCCGAACGCCGATATTGGCGACGCCGGGCCAGGTCTTGCCGTCGATGTCGACGTCGACCAGGTAAACCCCGGTGAACGGCACGCGACGGCGTTTCAGTTGAATATTCGCCGTGGGCGTACCCAGTTGACGGGCCAGTTTCTGGCCATGCAGCACGCGACCGGCAATCCGGTATCGGCGACCGAGCAAACGTTCGGCGAGCGCGAAATCGGCGGCGGCCAACGCGTTGCGCACCTGGGTGCTGCTGACACGAATGCCGTCCAGCTCGACGGTTTGCGCGGCTTCCACGGTAAAACCGTGAACCTGCCCGGCCTGCAACAGGAAATCAAAATCACCGAGACGGTCGCAACCGAAGCGGAAATCGTCACCGACCTCCAGATGCTGCACGCCGAGGCCATCGACCAGGATGGTATCGACGAACTCGCTGGCGCTGAGTTTGCTCAGGCGCTGGTTGAAGGCCAGGCACAAGACCCGGTCGACGCCTTCGGCGGCCAGCAGTTGCAGCTTGTCGCGCAACCGGGCCAGACGCGCCGGCGCGGTCTCCGGGGCAAAGAATTCCCGTGGCTGCGGCTCGAAAATCACCACGCAGCTGGGTACGCCCAACTCGAGCGCACGCTCACGCAGTCGGGCCAGAATAGCCTGGTGACCACGGTGAACACCGTCAAAGTTGCCAATAGTGGCGACGCAGCCCCGATGCTGGGGGCGCAGATTGTGGAGGCCTCGAACCAGCTGCATAACGCGCTTCTTGCTCATAAAGTGGCCGATTATAACCACACCCGACGGCCGACGACAGGCAACACCGTAACCCAAAGTGATCGAGCCGACAAAACTGCCGGCTCGCGCCCGTCTTTCAAGGGTGAAACCTCAGTTCAACGCCTTGCGATTGAAGTCGCGCAGGCGGAAACCAAGCAGCAGCAACATACCGAAATAAGCGACCACGCCGGCAACCACCAACGCGCCCAGGCGCAGGAAGCGCTCCAACATGTGGCCCTGATCCCAAGCGGGCATGAAATGCATGCCGATCAACAGCACCGCCGACATCACCGCCACCGCAACCACAAGCTTGAAACCGAACTTCAACCAGCCCGGCTGCGGTTGATACATCTGCTGTTTGCGCAATTGATAGAACAGCAGCCCGGCATTCAGGCAGGCACCGGCGCTGATCGCCAACGCCAGACCGGCATGGGCCAGCGGACCGATCAGCACCAGGTTGAACAGTTGAGTAACCACCAGGGTGAAGATTGCGATTTTTACCGGCGTACGGATGTTTTGTTGCGCATAAAAGCCCGGCGCCAGCACTTTGATCACGATAATCCCGAGCAGACCGACAGAATAGGCAATCAGCGCCCGCTGCGTCATTTCCGCGTCAAAACCGCTGAACTGGCCGTACTGGAACAGCGAAACCGTCAACGGCTCGGCCAGAATCCCCAGCGCCAGCGCACACGGCAGCACCAGCACGAAGCACAGGCGCAGGCCCCAGTCGAGAATCCGCGAATATTCGTGGCGATCCTTGCTGGCGTAGGTCTTGGCCAAGGTCGGCAGCAGAATCGTGCCCAACGCCACACCCAGCACACCGGACGGCAGTTCCATCAAACGGTCGGCGTAATACATCCACGACACCGAACCCGCCACCAGGAACGAGGCGAAAATGGTGTTGATGATCAGGGAAATCTGGCTGACCGAGACGCCGATGATCGCCGGCAGCATCTGTTTCATCACCCGCCAGACGCCGGTATCACGCAGATTCAGGCGCGGCAGCACCAGCATGCCGATCTTTTTCAGGTGCGGCAGTTGATAGAGCAACTGCGCCAGACCACCAACCAGCACTGCCCAGCCGAGGGCCATGACCGGTGGATCGAAGTACGGCGTCAGGAACAGCGAAAACACGATCATGCTGACGTTGAGCAGGGTCGGCACGAATGCCGGCACCGAGAAACGGTTCCAGGTATTGAGGATCGCACCCGCCAGTGAAGACAGGGAGATCAGCAATATATAGGGGAAGGTCACTCGCAGCAGGTCGGAGGTCAGCTGGAATTTTTCCGGCGTATCGGTGAAACCCGGCGCCGTGGCCCAGATCACCCAGGGCGCGGCGATCATGCCGAGCGCGGTGACCAGCGCCAGCACTAGCGTCAGCAGGCCGGAAACGTATGCAATAAAGGTGCGAGTTGCCTCTTCGCCCTTCTGGTTTTTATATTCGGCCAGGATCGGCACAAAAGCCTGGGAAAACGCCCCCTCGGCAAAAATCCTGCGCAGCAGATTGGGCAGTTTGAAGGCGATGAAGAAGGCGTCGGTCGCCATTCCGGCGCCGAAGGTACGGGCGATGAGCGTGTCGCGAACAAACCCGAGAATCCGGGAAAGCATCGTGATAGAGCTGACGGCGGCCAACGATTTGAGCAGATTCATTGAAGGAATGTGTGCCTGTCGATAAACAGCAGGCGAATAACGCGCCCACTTGTGCGATACTCCGCGCCGCAACAGCACAGAGCCAAAGCTCGCGAGTTTACAGGTCAAGCGCCGGAAATAAATATCCCGCCTCTTTATACCTACCACTTAGCGGAACGTCTCAAGCGCCCTTGACAAGACATCTCTTCATCGGCATGATTCGCGGCCTATTTTGTTTGCTATTTCCTAAAAAGTCTTTCGAGGAGCTCGACGGTGGCCAACTCACCTTCCGCCAAAAAACGTGCAAAACAGGCTGAGAAGCGTCGCAGCCACAACGCCAGCCTGCGTTCCATGGTTCGTACCTACATCAAGAATGTAGTTAAAGCCATCGACGCAAAAGACGCTGAAAAAGCTCAAGCTGCATACGTTCTGGCTGTGCCAGTTATCGACCGTATGGCCGATAAAGGCATCATCCACAAGAACAAGGCTGCTCGTCATAAGAGCCGCCTGAATGGCCACGTCAAGGCACTGAAAGAAGCTGCCTAAGCGACGTAGTCATTAAAAAACCGACCTCAGGGTCGGTTTTTTATTGCCTGCGATTTGCTCTGACCTCAGCAAATCACAGGCAAAAAAAGAGGAGCCAACCGACTCCTCTTTTTTTTACGCGCGATTAACGAGCCGACGCCCACGGCAAAATCGGGATCGCCGTCACCGCATTCTGCGGGCTACCCTCGATCAGACGATCGCTGTAGACCAGATACACCAGCGTATTGCGCTTCTTGTCGAGGAATCGCACCACTTGCATGGTCTTGAACACCAGCGAAGTGCGCTCCTTGAACACCTCTTCGCCATCCTTCAACTCACCCTTGAAGTTGATCGGCCCGACCTGACGACAAGCAATGGACGCCTCGGCACGATCCTCTGCCAGACCCAACCCACCCTTCACACCACCCGTCTTGGCGCGCGACAGGTAGCAAGTCACACCTTCAACCTTCGGATCATCGAATGCCTCGACCACGATCCGGTCGTTGGGCCCGACAAATTTGAACACCGTCGACACCTGACCGATTTCCTCGGCCGAGGCCAGCAATGGCAGCGCCATCAACAAGCCCAACAATCCTTTTGCCATGCGCATCGCGTTTTCCTTACACCAGAATCAGGTTGTCACGGTGAACCAGTTCCGGCTCAGCCATGTAACCCAGTAAACCGACAATCGCATCAGACGACTGACCGATGATTTTTTGCGCTTCCAGCGCGCTGTAGTTGGCCAGGCCACGGGCGATCTCACGACCGTCCGGTGCCACGCAAACCACCATTTCGCCGCGACGAAAACTGCCCTGAACCAGTTTGACACCAACCGGCAGCAAGCTTTTGTTACCCTGGGACAACGCGGAAACCGCACCATCATCCAACACCAGCGTGCCACGGGTTTGCAGATGTCCGGCCAGCCACTGCTTGCGCGCCGCGAGCATACCGCGCTCAGGCGACAGCAACGTACCAATGCGCTCACCCGCCTTCAGACGATCAAGCACGCGCTCCAGACGCCCACCAACAATGATGGTATGCGCGCCGGAACGTGCCGCCAGCCGCGCCGCGCGCAGCTTGGTCTGCATGCCGCCACGACCCAATGCACCACCAGTACCGCCCGCCACCGCATCCAGCGTCGGATCATCGGCGCGCGCTTCGTAAATCAGTTGGGCGTCAGGGTTATTGCGCGGATCGGCGTCGAACATGCCGTCGCGATCCGTCAGGATCACCAGCAGATCGGCCTCGACCAGGTTGGCCACCAGCGCCGCGAGCGTATCGTTGTCGCCGAAACGGATTTCGTCGGTGACCACGGTGTCATTTTCATTGATCACCGGGATGACTTTCAGCTCGACCAGCGCGCGCAAGGTGCTGCGGGCATTCAGGTAGCGCTTGCGGTCGGACAGGTCGTCATGGGTCAGCAGAATCTGCGCAGTGTGCCGACCGTGCTCGGCAAAGCTCGATTCCCAGGCCTGCACCAAGCCCATCTGGCCGATTGCGGCAGCGGCCTGGAGCTCGTGCATCGCGCTGGGTCGAGCGGTCCAGCCCAAGCGACTCATGCCCGCCGCCACTGCCCCGGAGGACACCAGCACCAGCTCGACGCCGGCCTCGTGCAAAGCCACCATCTGCTCGACCCAGACACCCATTGCCGCGCGATCCAGCCCTTTGCCATCCGCCGTCAGCAAAGCGCTGCCGATCTTCACGACCCAACGCTGCGCACCTGTCACCTTGCTCCGCATCATCTTCAACCTTAGCTTGAGGGCAACGCGACCCAGCGCTGCCCGTGACGTTATTCGTGGTTATTCGTGACCAACCGATTTCCAGATACTAAAACGCCGCTCGATTGAGCGGCGCTTAAGTTTACTGCAACGAATCAGTCACGCACGTAAATGATTTCCGGACCGTCTTCGTCATCCACATCTTCTTCGTCCCAGTCATCGTCGCCGATGTCGTGGACCGACTTCACGCCGCTGCGACGCAGGGCACGCTTGTCGTCCAGCGCCTGCAACTGAGCACGGGCTTCGTCTTCGATGCGCTGATCGAGATCGGCCAGTTCTTCCTTGTAGGCCGGGTCATTGGCCAGGCGATCGGCACGATCCTCCAGGTAGCGCATGATGTCGCGCGTCAGGCGCTCGGTACCTTCTTTGGCGATGGCCGAGATCACATAGACCGGACCTTCCCACTGCAGACGCTCGACCACTTCCTTGACCCGCTCCTCGTGCTCTTCTTCGAGGATCTGGTCGCACTTGTTCAGCACCAGCCAGCGATCACGCTCGGCCAGCGACGGGCTGAACTTGATCAACTCGTTGACGATCACTTCAGCGGCGTCCGGCGCACTGCTGTCGTCCAGCGGCGCCATATCCACGAGGTGCAGCAACAGACGGGTACGCGCCAGGTGCTTGAGGAAACGAATGCCCAGACCGGCACCGTCGGAAGCGCCTTCGATCAGACCCGGAATGTCAGCAATGACGAAACTTTTCCAGCGGTCGACGCTGACCACACCCAGGTTCGGCACCAGTGTGGTGAACGGGTAATCGGCGACTTTCGGCTTGGCAGCCGATACCGAACGGATAAAGGTACTTTTACCGGCGTTCGGCAGGCCCAGCAGGCCAACGTCGGCCAGAACCTTCATTTCCAGTTTCAGGTCGCGCTGCTCGCCCGGCTTGCCCGGCGTGGTCTGGCGCGGCGCACGGTTGGTACTGGATTTGAAACGGGTGTTGCCCAGACCGTGCCAGCCGCCCTGCACCACCATCAGTTTCTGACCGGCCTTGGTCAGGTCGCCGATGACTTCCTGGGTGGCGGAGTCGATCACGGTGGTGCCGACCGGCACGCGCAGGATCAGGTCTTCACCCTTCTTGCCGGTGCAGTCGGTGCTGCCGCCGTTGGAGCCACGCTCGGCATCGAAGTGCCGGGTGTAACGGTAGTCCACCAGGGTGTTGAGGTTTTCGTCGGCCATCATGTAGATGGAACCGCCGTCACCGCCATCACCACCGTTCGGACCGCCGTTTTCAATGAATTTTTCCCGACGGAAACTCATGCAGCCATTGCCGCCGTCGCCAGCCTTTACGCGGATCGATACTTCATCAACAAACTTCATAACCAACGCCTCTCGCCGTACGGACGAGCCGAAAAACAATCAAGACATAAGACTCTTGCAAAAATGAGCGCAGCGACCCCAATCCACGACCTGCATCGCACGCCGGCAGCCCATACAAACAGCTTTGCAAGAGACTCACCCCACAAACGAAAAAGCCCCGTCGCAAGACAGGGCTTCTCCAGCACTCTCGCAGTTAGGCTGCGACAACGCTCACGTAACGACGACCGAAGGCGCCTTTTACTTCAAACTTGATCACGCCTTCGATTTTCGCGAAGAGGGTGTGATCCTTACCCATGCCAACGCCGTAGCCAGCGTGGAATTGGGTGCCGCGCTGACGCACGATGATGTTGCCGGCCTTGATGACCTGGCCGCCATACATCTTCACGCCAAGGCGTTTGGCTTCTGAGTCGCGACCGTTACGGGTACTACCACCAGCTTTTTTGTGTGCCATGAGTTCAATTCTCCTAGTGAGGAATTAGGCTGTAATTAAGCCTGAATACCGGTGATTTTGATCTCGGTGAACCACTGGCGGTGGCCCATACGCTTCATGTGGTGCTTACGGCGACGGAACTTGATGATGCGGACTTTATCGTGACGACCTTGGGAGATCACTTCAGCCTTGACGGTTGCGCCAGCAACAACAGGTGCGCCGATGTTCACGTCGTCGCCATTGGCGACCAACAGAACGCGGTCAAAAGTCACGGATTCGCCAGTAGCGACTTCCAGTTTTTCGATCTTCAGGTATTCACCTTCAGCGACCTTGTATTGCTTACCGCCGGTAACGATTACTGCGTACATGGTATTTCTCCGATAATCCTGCTCACCCAGCTCTTTATAAGAAGAGGTATTGGCTGGCATGGCTGCATGGGGCTGGAACGGCCCAAGTGCAATTGCGTAAGGCAGGTGCTGCCCAGGAAGTTCAGGGTGCGCGATTGTACGCAAGCCTTCGAAGTCGTGCAAGGGGCCGTCCATCGCGCCTTGACAGGCCCGAACGTGGGTCCTAGCATGCCGCGCAACCCTTCTGGAGCACCTGTCGCTGATGCAACCCCAAGCTTTCTACCGCGCGGTGGCGGACGATTTTAGCGCCGTCGACGGCATCATCAAGAAGCAGCTGACTTCCCGAGTGCCGCTGGTATCGAAAATCGGCGATTACATCACGTCGGCCGGCGGCAAACGCCTGCGTCCTTTATTGGTGCTGCTGTGTGGCAAGGCCCTGGGTCGCGAAGGCGACGACATGCGCCTGCTGGCCGCCACCATCGAATTCCTGCACACCGCCACCCTGCTGCATGACGACGTGGTCGACATGTCCGGCATGCGCCGTGGCCGTTCGACCGCCAACGCCATGTGGGGCAACGCCCCGAGCGTACTGGTCGGCGACTTCCTGTACTCGCGCTCGTTCGAGATGATGGTCGAACTGGGCTCGATGCCGGTAATGAAGATCCTGTCCCAGGCCACGCGCATCATCGCCGAAGGCGAAGTGCTGCAGCTGTCCAAGGTTCGCGACGCCAGCACCACCGAAGAAACCTACATGGAAGTGATCCGCGGCAAGACCGCGATGCTGTTCGAGGCTTCGACCCACAGCGCCGCTGCGCTGGCCGGTGCCACCGCCGAGCAGAGCGAAGCCCTGCGCACCTTCGGTGACCACCTGGGCGTGGCGTTCCAACTGGTCGACGACCTGCTCGACTACAAAGGCGACGCCGAAACCCTGGGCAAGAACGTCGGTGACGATCTGGCCGAAGGCAAGCCGACCCTGCCGCTGATCTATACCATGCGCGAAGGCACGCCAGAACAAGCCGCACTGGTACGCCAGGCGATCCAGAAAGGCGGGATCGAAGACCTAGAAAGCATCCGCATTGCCGTGGAAGCGTCCGGTTCGCTGGAATACACCGCGCAACTGGCCCGTGACTACGTGGCCCGTGCGATCAAATGCCTCGACGCACTGCCAGCCAGCGAATACCGCGATGCACTGGTTGAGCTGAGCGAATTCGCGGTCGCCCGCACGCACTGATCAACGCCGCATCATAAAAAACCGCAGCCTCCGTTGGAGCCTGCGGTTTTTTGTTGCCTGCCATCAGCGGCTAAAACCCTATACAATGTGCGACTTTTAGCGATCCCCTCTCCAAGGAGCCTTAGTGAGCACGTTGCCACCCTGCCCGAAATGCAATTCCGAATACACCTATGAAGACGGCACCCAACTGGTGTGCCCGGAGTGCGCCCACGAGTGGTCTGCCGGCGGTGAAGCCGAAGTGGCATCCGACGATGCCGTGAAAAAAGATTCGGTCGGTAACGTCCTGCAGGACGGCGACACCATCACCGTGATCAAGGACCTGAAGGTCAAGGGCACCTCGCTGGTGGTCAAGGTCGGCACCAAGGTCAAGAACATCCGCCTGTGCGATGGCGACCACGACATCGACTGCAAGATCGACGGCATCGGCCCGATGAAACTCAAATCCGAATTCGTCAGAAAAGTCTGATTCTGCTGTCTTCCATCCCGCGCCCGCCGTGGGATGGAGCTTCGCCCTCCCCCGCAATCCCCATCAAATCCTCGCGATAGCCAAACGCCAGCCGTTTTGACCTTACGCAATCTTTACCCGCAAAAAATCACAAACCGCCAATAGGCGCTTGCTATTTGACGAATAAGAATTATTCTCATTGAAACCCTTTCAATGGAGATGAGACCCATGACTTATTTGATCGACGCCTGGCTGGATCGCCCGCACCCGTACCTCAGGATCCTGCATCGGGAAACCGGTGAAGTCTGCGCCGTACTGGAAGAAGAAGCCCTGCACGAGTTGCAGGATCAAGGGGATCTGGACGTCAGCGGCCTGAGTTCCAGCGAGCCCTTGGTGCTCAAGGAGCTGGTGCGCAATCTGTTCCTGTTCTGCTATGCCCGGGCCTTGCGCCCGACCAGTGAACTGCACAACAAGATCGAAGTATGAGATCGGCGGAGAAACCCTGCACAAGCCACGCTTGTGCAGGGTAACGGGATTACAGAACGTCGAGCAGCTCGACGTCGAACACCAGAACGCTGTGCGGCGGGATGCTGCCAACGCCTTGAGCGCCGTAAGCCAGTTCGCTCGGCACGTACAGACGCCATTTGCTGCCGGCATTCATCAGTTGCAGGGCTTCGGTCCAGCCAGCGATAACGCCGCCCACCGGGAATTCAGCCGGCTGGCCACGCTCGTAGGAGCTGTCGAACACAGTGCCGTCGATCAGCGTGCCGTGGTAGTGAGTACGCACGGTGTCTTCACGGGATGGCTTGGCGCCTTCACCTTGAGTCAGCACTTCGAACTGCAGGCCGGAAGCCAGCGTGGTGATGCCTTCTTTCTTGGCGTTTTCAGCCAGGAATGCCAAGCCTTCGCCAGCGGCCGCTTCAGCCTTGGCAGCGGCTTCGGCTTGCATGATCTCGCGGATCACCTTGAAGCTGGCGGACATGGCTTCCTGGCTTACACGGCTTTCCTTACCGGCGAAGGCGTCGGTCAGGCCGGCCAGGATGGCGTCCAGGCTGACACCCGGTGGCGGGTTGTCGCGCAGCTGGTCACCCAGCTGACGGCCGATGCCGTAGCTGACGCGGGTTTCGTCGGTGGACAGATTTACTTCGGACATGACACTGCTCCGCTGTGCGGACGGCCTCAGGACATGCCGTGCGTACACAGCGCGTCCCGGCGCGCCCGGAACCAAAAGGGCGAGCAGACTAGCACAGATGTTCCGGCATTGATCAGGCCCCGGGGGCCTACAGCGCGGATCGCCAGGCCAGCGGCACCTTCAGGCTTTCTTCGCCACTGGCACCAAGACCGCACATTTCATCGTGCACCGAGGTGTGCACCAGGTTGAACGGCAGTACCGGCAAGTTATGCAGCACATCCCGGGCATGTTCAACCGAACGCAGCGTCAGCATTTTCCCCTGCGGATCGCTCAGCGGATACGCCGCACCATGCATCCGGGCCTCCAGCAGATAGATCCCGCCTTCCATGGAGATCAGGTTCAGTTCGTCGACCTTTCTGGCGACGGCAAACGCATTCAACTCTTGCAGGTTCATAAACGCACCTCACGCGGTGGCGAGCCTTGAGACCTACAGGGATAGGCCTTGGCCGATCAAAGCACAAGCCACAAACGACACCGCCCGTCTGTTTCGCAACAGACGGGCGGTTTTGTTACAGCAATCGTCAGCTCATCAGTGCTTGGTGAGCTTGTCCAGATAACCCATGGCAAACGCCGAGATCACGAAGGTCATGTGGATGATCACGTACCACATCAGGTGCTCGGGATCGACGTTCTTGGCATCCATGAAGATCCGCAGCAGGTGGATCGAGGAGATCGCCACGATCGACGCCGCCACTTTCATCTTCAGCGACGAGGAGTCCATGGTGCCCAGCCAGCTGAGCTTCTCTTTGCCTTCATCGATGTTCAGCTCGGACACGAAGTTTTCGTAGCCGGAAATCATCACCATCACCAGCAAGCCGCCAACCAGCGCCATGTCGATCAGCGACAGCAACACCAGAATCAGCTCGGACTCGGCCATGGAGAAGACGTTGGGAATGACATGAAACACTTCCTGGAAGAATTTCAATGCCAGCGCCAGCAGCCCGAGGGACAGCCCGATGTAGATCGGCGCCAGCAGCCAGCGCGTGGCGTACATTGCATTTTCGATAAAGCGTTCCATTGACTCTCACACAAGAAGGGTTGAAATCGGCGGCGAGTATACCAGCCGCCCATGACAGCCAGAAACCGCCCGGAAATCCGCCACCTGCGTGTGTGTGTCAAAGTTTTTCTGCTAGTGTCCAAACCATTGACAGCCCAGCGACAGTGCACAGGAAGACTGGAAATGGATGTGCGATTGCCGATATCGACTGCCGGAATTTGTTTCGCCCTGTTGCTTGGCGGTTGTTCGCCCGGCGATGAAAAACCCGCCGTCAGTCTCGAAGAAAAGACTGCGCAGTTCGAGCAGTCGCTGGACGCCATCACCGACCCCAAACTCAAGGACGCCGTAACCGAACTCGGCGGCTCGCTGTTGTTGCTCGAACGCGCGCAACAGAAGCTCGACAACAAACCGCCCCGCACCGAATACGGCGAAGACGCCCTCGGCGTACTCCGGCATTACCCGACACCCCAGGCGCTGGTCGACACGTTCATCAATGGCCTGTTCGTGCTGCACAAGGATTCCAGCTCCGATTACCTCACCGATCTGCAACCGGTGTTCCCCTTCGTGCTCAACATCCCCGGCGGCTTTCTGTTCCCCCATGGCGTGGAGTGGCACTCGGTCACCCTGAGCAACAAACGGGTGATCGCCTATCAGCCGGAATGGTCGGAAACCGATCCGGGCATTCAGTTGAGTCCGTCCAGCTCCAACGTCACCAACCCCGATGACCTGACCGTCACCTACCCGTTCATCGAAGGGCTGAATGTCGACAAGAAGAACCTGCCGCGTCCGGTCAGCCTGCAAGGCCAGGTGGAAGTCATCGCCCCGAAACGCCTGCACAGTTTCAATCTGGATAAAAAGGACGTCGGCCAGACCCGCTCCGACGGCAATCTCAGCGTAACCCTGCTGAAACTGGACACGCACTACGCCGAACTCGAGTTCAGCAACCAGCTGCCGCTCGCCCCGGAAGTCGCCAACATCCGACTCAATCCGTTGATCGTCCAGGCCCGCGACTCGACGGGCCAGTATCTGGTGCGTGCCGGCGCCATCAACGAAAATCCCGAGCAGGTGGCGTTCTATCAAAAACAGCTGGCGTACCTGCAACAGCAAAAAGCCTGGAGCGAGACGCTCGAAAAGAAGCTGGACGATGAACAACAGGCCTTTGAACAGCAGCATCCGCGCCACTACAACAAGGTGTACTTCAACGGCCCGATCGACAGCCTCGAAGTCAGCCTGCTGGATTTTTCCGAAGCGACCGTCACCCGCAAAGCTCTGGATCTGCCCGTGCGCGAATTCGATCCGCACACCACGGAAAAAACCGTTCAGCCGCTCGACCTGCCGATCACTGTCTACGACGATCAGGCGCCCGAATGGCTCAAAGGCGCGTCCCTGACTGAAGAACAGCTGAAAAGCGGCGTTCATATCCGCCAGTCGGTTGAAGAGCCGAGCGCCGCGCGCATCGAATTCGACCACCGCAAAACCTTCAACGATGAAATGCTCGGCGACGACTTCAGCCCCGGCGAAAGCCCGGTGACGTTCTTCACGGAAAAGCACAACGGCAAACTCGACGAGCCGATCGAACTGCCGCCCGAGGCGTATCAGGTCGATCCACTACAGGCGACCATCACCTACGACCTGAACCTGTTCCCGGAAACCCCGGCGATTGCCGTCGGCTCGATGCCCTTGTTCCTGGCCACGGTGGACAAACAGGTTTATGAAGCCAAGGCCCTGCCCAAGGGTCTGGAAATCAGGAACAACGCGTTGGTGGTGGATTTGAAGCGATACCCGGCCAACGAATGGCGATTCTTCGTCAAGGACGACAGCGGTCATTACCTGAAGCAGATTCTGTCGGTCAGCCACGACGCGAGCGCCGAAGGGCCGGCGTTATTCGGCGTGCATTATTTCTACGGCCGTCCGACGCGCGTGGAAACCTACCAGCGAACCGACCTCGCCACCGTGCAATACGGCTTTGAGGTCAAACTCGACAAAGCGCAGACCCAGGGCGCTGCACCCTGATCGACACTGATGATCGGCACTCTAGTGATCGAAAGTGCCGATGCTGCGTCCGCGTCCACCGTTGATCTGCCGCAACTGCGCCTGCAGATGCAACGACCAGATCTGTGGATCATTGGCCAGCTCATAGCCATGCATCGTCAGGCTTTCAACGATGGTGTCGAGAATCGACTCGGCGGCGATCGGCCCGTGAAACGGGCCCTGGGCCTTGATGGCGGAAGGTTGTTCACCGGCCATGCCGGCGGCGAAGAGCAACGTCCACATGCCGTTATCGCCGGCCAACGGCTTGATGGCGCATTCGATACGGGTCACGAGACCCAGGCATTGACGGGTAAGACAGAGGTTGCGCGACATGGCGGCGACCCTCGGTAAAGCCGGTGTTCAGCCCTTGCTGAAGAGCTGTTTCGATCCAGTGATACTGTCGATGTCCTTGAGCAGAGAATAGAAGAAAAGTCCGGCGCGCAAGCCGCACAGAACCAGAAGGCGCCGAATGGTCATTGTGTGAATATTGACGCCAGAGTGATGGCACTTTTGCCGACGTTCGCGACAAAACAAAAACGGGAGCCAAGGCTCCCGTTTTTTGACTGCCGCTGACTCAGGCCGGCTTGGCCTCCGCCAGCGCCTCCTGCGCCAGTTCCTTCTCGACCTCTTTCAGATCCTCTTCGCTGATCATCTCGGCAATCACCCGCAGGCGCTCCACTACCCGCGCGTTGACGCTGCCTTCCGGGAATTCGCCCTCTTCGTTCGGCTCACCGGCCGGCTCGCCCACCAGCAGGCTCAACGCTTCGTCGGCCTGACGCACCGCGTAAACGTGGAACTGCCCGGCACGCACCGCCGCCAGTACTTTCTCATCGAGCATCAAGGTGGCGACGTTGGCCTGCGGAATGATCGCGCCCTGTTCGCCCGTCAGCCCGCGTGCTTCGCAGAGACGGAAGAAGCCTTCGATCTTCTCGTTGACCCCGCCCACCGCCTGCACTTCACCGAACTGGTTGATCGAGCCGGTGATCGCGAAGCACTGCTTGAGCGGGGTTTTCGACAACGCCGAAATCAGCGTGCACGCCTCGCCCAGCGACGCACTGTCGCCATCGACGTAGCCGTAGGATTGCTCGAGCGCGATGCTCGCGGAAATCGCCAGCGGGAATTCCTGGGCGTAACGGCTGCCCAGATACCCGGTGAGGATCATCACGCCCTTGGAGTGAATCGGCTGGCCAAGGTTGACCTCGCGCTCGATGTCGACGATGCCGCTGCCGCCCGGGTACACCGTGGCGGAAATCCGCGCCGGCACACCAAACGCCGAGTCGCCGACTTCGAGCACGGTCAGCCCGTTGCACTTGCCGACTGCGGCGCCGTCGGTGTCGATCAGAATGATCCCCGCCAGCATGTCATCGAGAATCCGCGCCGACACCCGACCGGTACGAGTAGCCTTGGCCTTCAGGGCACGCTCGATGTGGCCGGCGTCGGTCATTTCATCATTGGCCAGATGCCGGATGAAATCCGCCTCGCTGACCAGCTGGAACAGATCGCCGATCCGCGCCGACAAACGCCCCTGGTGTTCGGCCAGACGCGCACTGTAAGTCGCCAGACGCGCCACCGCGTCGGCGGTCAGCGGCGCCATGCCTTCTTCCGAAGTACGGGTTTTCAGCAACTGGGCGAACTGCTCCA
Source organism: Pseudomonas sp. GW458-11-26-14-LB4 (assembly GCF_059423925.1). NCBI lineage: Bacteria > Pseudomonadati > Pseudomonadota > Gammaproteobacteria > Pseudomonadales > Pseudomonadaceae > Pseudomonas > Pseudomonas sp. GW458-11-26-14-LB4. The sequence goes on along the minus strand of NZ_JBWKYU010000004.1, from coordinate 226,758 downwards.
GGCTTTCGTCGACCATCGGGATGTCTTCGTCGAAGTCCACCAGAACGCGGAACATCTCCTGGAAGTCCGGATCGAGGTCCTGCAACGTGTAATACAGCTGACGGGCGCCGATGATGATCACTTTGACCTGCAACGGAATGTGCTGCGGGTTGAGCGTCACGGTGGCGAAACGGCCCATCTCGCCCAGCGGCGATTCCATCTTCAGCTTGCGCGATTGCAGGGCGCGCTTCAGCGCATCCCATACGAATGGCTCGCCGAGCATTTTTTCCGCTTCAAGAATCAGGAAACCGCCGTTGGCGCGGTGCAGTGCACCCGGACGCAACTGGCGATAGGTGGTGTAGAGCGCGCCCTGATCGGTGGTGTACTCGATACGGCCGAACAGGTTTTCGTAGGTCGGATGCGGCTCGAACACCACCGGCGCACCGCCGCTGGCTGGATGACCAACCACCAGACTCGGGGCGTATTGCTCTTCCAGCAGCTTGCGGGCGACGGCGTCGGTCTTGCTGTCATCGACCAGTTGCTCGACCACGGTTTTCAGCAGATAGACCTGCATCGCTTGCAGGTAACCGCAGACGGCAGCGTTTTCCGCGTACTTCTCCGACAGCGGTGCGAGCAAGGGCTGCAAGGCCAGGGTGATGGTTTCTTCGTTGAGCTGACGCAGTTGGTTGCTCGACTCGCGCTTCCACTGCGGCAGGCTGGCGAGTTCTTCGTTCAGGCGTTCTTCGAGGCCGGAAATATCGTCGTGAAAGCGTTCGCGCTCGGCTTCCGGCAACTGGGCGAATTCGGCTTCGTCCAGCGCCTTGCCTTCAAGCATCGGGGTGAAGGCGATGTTGCTGCTGTCGCGGTACAGGGCGACGTCTTTTTCCAGGGCCAGACGTTCGATGACGTCCAGCGCCTTGTCGTAGCGCTGGTTGAAGGCGCGGTCGATGGCGCTCTTCTTCTGCTGGTAGGACGGGTGTTCGAACACCGCAGGAAAGGTCGCCAGCAGGTTATCGATCAGGCCGTTGATATCGCCGATGAAGGCACCCGCGCTGCCCGACGGCAATTCCAGGGCGCGGGGCTCGCGCGGCTCATCGAAATTGTTGACGTAGACCCAGTCCGCCGGGGTCTGCAGGCGTTTGCCTTCGGCCTTCAGGTAGCGTTTGACGAACGAGAAACGGCCGGTGCCGGGCTCGCCCATGACGAATACGTTGTAACCGGGGCGTGGCATGGCCACACCGAACTGCAAGGCTTCGACCGCACGTTCCTGGCCGAGCACACCGCGAAAGGGCTCCAGATCATTGGTGGTAGTGAAGCTGAACTGTTCAGCGGAAAACGGACGGGTCAGCGCTTCGGGCGCTAGACGCAAGCTGGCAGCAACAGGATCAGGCATCGGGCTTCCTTAACAATCAGGCGGGGCAGATAGCGGCATTCTGGCGCTGCCCGAGCCCCACTGGCAAGGCGCGCCACACGACAAAGCATAGACAACCGGCCAACCATGACCCTGCCCCAGTGAAACCGGGGTTATCACCAAATCTTTTGTAAAAAATCACGGAACCCCGGGAACGTGCCTAAACTCCAAACTGCGCGGCTGGAACTAATACCGGCCCACTGGCTTCGTTTTGATCTGTTTCGTACAGAGCTTGGGGGGCCAGAACCCTGTCCATTGGTATGCACATAAAGAGAACAAAGCTATGAAACGGATTCTTCTCGGTACTCTCTTCACCGCTGTATCCATCAACGCAATGGCGCAAGCTCCAGGCGGCCCGGATTGCGGTTGGGGCAACATGCTGTTCGAAGGTCAGCGTGGCACTCCGGCTCACTTCCTGGCATCCACCACCAACGGCACCTCCGGCAACGCCACGTTCGGCATGACGTCCGGCACCAACGGTTGCTCCACCAACGCTTCGCTGACCTATGGCGGCAAATCCTGGTTTGCCATGAATGGCATGATGAACGAGCTGTCCGAAGACATGGCAAAAGGCAACGGCGAAGCGCTGACGACCTATGCCGTGGTACTGGGCGTGGCGCCGGAAGACCGTGCGCACTTCGCCGCCGTCACTCACGAGCACTTCCAGCAGATCTTCAGCAAGGCTGACGTGACCGCTGAAGACGTGCATACCAACACCCTGGCCGTTCTGAAGGCAGACCCACGTCTGGCCAAGTACGCGACTCAGGCTTAAGCTCGACCCACCCGCTTCTTTCGGGAAGCGGGTTTTATTTTTTCGGCCCGCCCTCCTTGGGTCTTTGTTTCTTTCGACTTAAGTTGCCATTTATGCTCAAACGCCTTGCCTGGTTGGCGCTGTGTGTCTGCGCCCCGCTGTCCGCCGCGCCTCACATCGACCCTCAACGTTTGCAGCAACTGGCCAACGACCGCTTCTGGATTTCCCTAGGTCATTACGAAACCGCCAAGCTCGGTGGCTGGCGCAGCTACGTCAGCGACAAAAAATTCTTTCTTGCCCCCGATGGCAACGAACACCCCGACCACGAACTGGCCGCCACCGTGCAAGCGCTGTACGCCCCGGCCAGTCTCGGTGAGCAACACGCCCAGTGCGTTTACCCGGCACGCACCCGCTGGTTGAAAGATCAACTCAACCTGACCGACTTGCCGACGCCGGACTGCGCCGAATTCAAGAAGTGGTTCAAGGACGTCTCGCCCCACAGCGCGGTGATGATTTTCCCGGCGGCCTACCTCAACAGCCCGTCGTCGATGTTCGGCCACACCCTGCTACGCATCGACCAGGCTGACGTACAAAGCGACAAGACTTCGTTGCTCAGTTACGCGATCAACTTCGGTGCCTACATCGAAGGTTCGGACAACAGCATCCTGTACGCCTGGAAAGGCCTGATGGGCGGGTATCCGGGGCTGTTCGCGCTGGTGCCCTATCAGGAAAAACTCTCGGAATACCGCAGCCTGGAAAACCGCGATCTGTGGGAGTACCGGCTCAATCTGACGCAAGCCGAAACCGCGCGAATGGTCGAGCATGTGTGGGAGTTGAAGCAGATCCAGTTCGACTACTTTTTCTTCGATGAAAACTGCTCCTATCGCCTGCTGGAACTGTTGCAGGTGGCGCGCCCGAGCCTGCGCCTGACCGAGCAATTCCCGCTGACGGCGATCCCCACCGACACCGTCAAAGCGGTGAAGGAAGCCGGGCTGGTCGAGCACATCGAATATCGTCCGTCCCGCGAGCGCGAACTGCTCAGCCGTGCCGAGCCCTTGAGCGGCGAAGAACAGGACTGGGTGCTGAAAGTCAGCGCCGACCAGCAGCAATTGCAGGATCCAGCCTTCCAGGCCCTGCCCCGGGATCGCCAGGCGCTGATTGTTGACGCGGCGTATCGGCTGGAGCGCTACCGCGCCAACGGCCAGGAGCGTGATCCACAGCGGGCGCAGCGCAGTTTCGAACTGCTGCGGGCGATCAACAAGAACCCGGCGCCGGAGCTGCAAATTCCACAACCGGGTCTGCCCGAGGACGGCCATGAATCGCGCACCTGGCAGGCCGGTCTCGGCACTCGCGGTGACCGCGCATTCGGCGAGTACGGCTTGCGCATGGCCTATCACGACCTCAACGACAACGCCGAGAGTTTCCCCCTCGGTGCGCAGATCGAAATTCTGCAGATGAAGCTGCGCCAGTACGAAGGCAATCACTGGCAATTTCAGCAACTGGATCTGGCGACCATCCGCTCGTTGACGCCGCGCAACGCGCTGTTGCAGCCGCTGTCGTGGCAGGTCACCGGTGGTCTTGAACGTGTACCGGGCAAGCATGATGACGAGACGATGGTCAGCCACGTCAACGGTGGCGGCGGCGGAACCTGGGCGTTGGGTGACGATGTGCTGGGTTTTGCCCTCGGCACGGTGCGCGTTGAACACAATAATGATTTCGCCGAGTTCGTTTCCCCCGCCGGCGGTTTCAATACCGGCGTGTTGTGGAAAAACCCGTTGGGCAATCTCAGCCTGGAGGCCAAAGGCGATTACTTCTTCAATGGTGAAGTGCGCCGTAGCCTGAGTCTGAACCAGCAGTGGGAATTGTCGCGCAACCTCGGCCTGCGCCTGAGTGCCCAGCGCGAGTTCAGCCACCTGGCAACGCCGGAGACCGAGGTGATGCTGGAAGTGAAGTGGTATCACTACTGAGGTTTTGATCTTTCTTTCACCCCCCATCGACGAATCCGCTTCTAGACTTTCCCTATCAGCCGTTTAACGGCCCGGGAGAGTGTGATGTGGCGGTGTGCGGTTTTTGCGGGTGTGTTGCTGGTGCTGGGTGGCTGTCAGAGCACCCACGAAGATCTGATCGCCAAGGGTTATCCACCGGCGTTCGCCGACGGTTTCGATGACGGGTGCATCAGCGGTCGCCAGGCGGCCGGCTCGATCAGCGGCGAGTTTCGCAAGAACGTGCCGCGCTATCTCAAGGACAAGCAATACGCCGAGGGCTGGAGCGACGGCTTCCGCCAGTGTCAGGCGATGCTGGAAAACAAGGATCGCGAACAGTATCGCAACGAGCACTGGGACGAACGCGAGCGCGCCTGGCAGCAGGAAAAGGATCAGGGCGCAGCGCGGGCCTATCGTTCACAGTAGGTCGCTTCCAGACATCCAGCGAAACCTTTTGCCTGCGACCATGGCCCAACGGCTATAACAGGAGCCCATCATGAGTCGCGCCTTCGTCAACGAAGACAATGCCGCTGCGCAAGCCGATCAGCCGGTCGAACGGCAGGTCAGCACGCAGCCCAATTACGTCACGCCGCAAGGACTTGCCCAGTTGCAGGCGAAACTCGCCGAACTGCAAACCCTGCACGCCGAACAGTCCGCCAAGGGCGAACAGGCCGACAAGCAGCGGCTGGCCGATCTCGAACGGGATTTGCGTTATTTCAATCAACGGGTTGCCAGCGCTCAGGTCGCGCCGGCCCCGACGTCGAACAACAAGGTGCAGATCGGCAGTTGGGTGACCTACGCCGACGAACACGACACCGAGCGTCGGGTGCAACTGGTCGGCGAGGATCAGGCCGATGCGGCCAACGGCCTGATCAACTGGGCTTCACCGCTGGGCCGTGCGCTGCTTGGCGCGCGGCTCAACGATGAAGTGCTTTGGCAGCGCCCGGCCGGTGATCAACTGATTGAAGTGATCCGCATCGAGCGCTCTTGAGCACCGTTGCTTAAACCACGCCTTGCGCCAGCATCGCGTCGGCGACTTTGACGAAGCCCGCGATGTTCGCGCCTTTGACGTAGTTGATCCGGCCGTTTTCCTCACCGTAATGCACGCAGGCGTGGTGGATCGACTGCATGATTCCGTGCAGCTTGCTGTCCACCTCGCCGCCGGTCCACAGCAGGCGCATGGCGTTCTGCGACATTTCCAGACCGCTCACCGCCACGCCGCCGGCATTCGATGCCTTGCCCGGCGCGAACAGAATGCCGGCTTCGATAAAGAGATCCACAGCCTCGAGGGTGGTCGGCATGTTCGCGCCTTCGGCCACGCAGATGCAGCCGTTGCGCAGCAAGGTGCGGGCGGATTCCGCGTCGAGTTCGTTCTGGGTCGCGCATGGCAGCGCGATGTCGCACGGCAACGACCATGGCAATTGACCGGCGCGGAACTCCAGGCCGAATGCCGCCGCCAATTCGCTGATCCGTCCGCGCTTGACGTTCTTCAGTTCCAGCAGCGCCAGCCACTGTTCTTCGCTCAGGCCCGCCTCGCAATAGAGCGTGCCTTCGGAGTCGGACAGGGAAATCACCTTGCCGCCCAGGTCCATCACTTTGCGAGCCGCGTATTGCGCGACGTTGCCGGAACCGGAGATCGCCACGCGTTTGCCTTCGACGGTCTGCTCGCGGCGCTTGAGCATTTCCTCGGCGAAGTACACGCAACCGAAACCGGTGGCTTCCGGGCGGATCAGACTGCCGCCATAGGTCATGCCTTTTCCGGTCAGCACGCTGGTGAACTGGTTGCTCAGGCGTTTGTACTGGCCGAACAGGAAACCGATCTCTCGTGCGCCGACACCGATATCACCGGCCGGCACGTCCACATCGGCACCGATGTGGCGGTACAGTTCGCTCATGAACGCCTGGCAGAAACGCATGACTTCGGCGTCGCTCTTGCCCTTCGGATCGAAGTCCGAACCGCCCTTGCCGCCGCCCATGGGCAACGAGGTCAGGGAGTTCTTGAAGGTCTGTTCGAAGGCGAGGAATTTCAGTACGCCCATGTTCACCGAAGGGTGGAAACGCAATCCGCCCTTGTACGGGCCGATGGCGCTGTTCATCTGGATGCGGAAACCGCGATTGACCTGAACCTTGCCCTGATCGTCGACCCACGACACGCGGAACACCACCGCCCGCTCCGGCTCGCAGATGCGCTCCAGAATCCCCGAGGTCAGATAGTGCGGATTGGCTTCGAGAAACGGCCACAGGCTGCGCAGGACTTCTTCGACGGCCTGGTGGAATTCGGGTTGATCCGGATCGCGTTTTTTCAGACGGGCGAGGAAGGATTCGACGGATTCGATCATGGGAAAAGTCTCGGCAGATTTGTTGTCGTTGGAAGCGATTGAGCCGGACTGTAACAAACGACATGTACACAGCAACAGACAAAAATGTCGCATTTATGAAAACAAATAGTACACAAGGTATAAAACAGCCTGCATTGCAGGCAAAAAAAAGCGGAGCCCGAAGGCTCCGCTTTTTCATGCAACCAACCCGTAATCAGGCCAGCTTCTTGTGGCGTACCCGGTGTGGCTGGGCCGCTGCTTCGCCGAGGCGCTTTTTGCGATCGGCTTCGTACTCGGTGTAGTTGCCTTCGAAGAACACCGCCTGCGAGTCGTCTTCGTACGCCAGGATGTGAGTCGCGACGCGGTCAAGGAACCACCGATCGTGAGAGATCACAATGGCAGCGCCCGGGAAGTCCAGCAGGGCTTCTTCCAGGGAACGCAGGGTTTCAACGTCGAGGTCGTTGGACGGTTCGTCGAGCAGCAGGACGTTGCCGCCCTCCTTCAGGGTCAGCGCCAGGTGCAGACGACCGCGCTCACCACCGGACAGGTCCTTGACGAACTTCTGCTGATCGCCGCCCTTGAAGTTGAAGCGACCGACGTAGGTACGCGACGGGATCTCGTAGTTGCCGATGCGGATCTGGTCGGAACCGTCGGAGATCTGCTGGAACACGGTCTTGCTGCCGTCCAGATCTTCGCGGCTCTGATCCACGCAGGCCAGTTGTACGGTTTCGCCGATTTCGATGCTGCCGGAGTCCGGGGTTTCCTTGCCCATCAGCATGCGGAACAGGGTCGACTTACCGGCACCGTTACCGCCGATCACGCCGACGATGGCGCCTTTCGGCATGGAGAACGACAGATTGTCGATCAGCACGCGATCGCCGTAGCCCTTGGTGACGTTCTTGAATTCGATGACCTTGTCGCCCAGGCGCGGACCGGCCGGGATGTAGATCTCGTTGGTTTCCGAACGCTTCTGGAATTCCTGCGACTGCATTTCTTCGAAGCGTTGCAGACGTGCCTTGGATTTCGACTGGCGGGCCTTGGCGCCTTTGCGCACCCACTCCAGTTCTTCCTTCATGGCTTTTTCGTGAGCCGATTGCTGCTTGGATTCCTGGGCCAGACGATCGGACTTGGCTTCCAGCCAACCCGAGTAGTTGCCCTCGTAAGGAATGCCCGCGCCGCGGTCGAGTTCCAGAATCCAGCCGGCGACGTTGTCCAGGAAGTAACGGTCGTGCGTGATCGCTACCACAGTGCCCGGGAAGTCGTGCAGGAAGTGTTCGAGCCACGCAACGGAGTCGGCGTCCAGGTGGTTGGTCGGTTCGTCGAGCAGCAGCATGTCCGGGGCGGACAGCAGCAGACGGCACAGGGCCACACGACGTTTTTCACCACCGGACAGGTGCTCGACCCTGGCGTCCCAGGCGGGCAGACGCAGCGCATCGGCGGCGACTTCCAGCTGGCGCTCCAGGTTGTGACCGTCGCTGGCCTGCAGGATCGCTTCGAGCTTGGCCTGTTCGGCGGCCAGCTTGTCGAAGTCGGCATCCGGGTCGGCGTAAGCGGCGTAGACCTCGTCCAGACGCGCTTGCGCATCCTTGATCACGCTGACCGCTTCCTCGACCACTTCACGCACGGTCTTGGTCGGATCCAGTTGCGGCTCTTGCGGCAGGTAACCGATGTTCAGTTCCGGCATCGGGCGCGCTTCGCCTTCGAACTCGGTGTCGACGCCGGCCATGATTTTCAGCAGCGTGGATTTACCCGAACCGTTGAGGCCGAGTACGCCGATCTTGGCGCCGGGGAAGAAAGACAGCGAAATGTTTTTCAGGATTTCCCGCTTCGGCGGAACAACTTTGCCCAGCCGATGCATGGTGAAGACGTATTGAGCCATGGAGAACCTTGGGTCAGTGACAGATGAATGATTGGAGCGCAGGCGATGCCCGGCCAGACCGATGCGCGTCGTTCACTTGATGGTCATCAATGCGTGCGCGCTGAAAAAGTCTGAGTCTAGGAGCTGGAACGCTCCCGCGTAACCGGCAAAGCTACCTGAATGACCGGTGGCAGTCCAGCCGAGTGGGGCTGGCACTTCGCCACAACTCAAGGCATGCTAGCCGCCCTTGGGCGTCCGGCTTATAGTGCACGTCGCGCCAGTCCAGCCAGACCGCAGGATTACAGCTTGTCCAACGTCACTCCGCCAGCCTCTGTGAGCAGCACCCAACCGGCGCCCGGCTCGTCCCTGCGCGGAACATTGAAAGGCGCGCTGGCGACGCTGGTGCTTTTGCTGCTGGCGCTGCTGTTCTGGCAGCTGCTCGATCAACTGCGTGAAACCCAGAAAAACCAGCGTCAGTACACCATCGACTACACCGCTGACCTCGCCGCACAGGTCAGCCTGAACATGGCGTTGAACGCGCAGATCGCCCTCAACCTGCTACCGATCGTCGAACAACCGCAGTCGGCCGACGAACAGCAGGCGCTGCTGCGCAAACTTCAGAAGTCGCTGCCCGACCTGCGCAGCCTGGCCCTGCTCAGCCCCTCCGGAAAAATCCTCAGCGACAGCGCGACTGACAGCCAAGACGCCGATTACCTCAGCGATCTGGTACGCCGCAGCCGCGCTCAGGCGCATTATTTCAGCAATGACGACGACGGCTCGGTGGTGCATCTGCTGTTGCATCAGGCCAGTGGCAGCACTCGCGGTTACTGGGCACTGCGGCTGACACCCACCTTCTTTAAAGCACTGACCAAACAAGGCGAAACCGGTATCCGTCCCCTGTGGCTGGTGGAAAATCGCATCAACCATCAGATCATCAGCCGCGACGAAGCGATGCCCATCGGCAGCACCAGCGTCCTGACCCCGGACGATCTGGCCAACAGCGTGCTGACCGTGCCGCTGAGCAGCAGCGACTGGCAACTGCGTGGCCTGTTCGACCGTCAACATGTGCTCGAACAACTGCTGCCGGCGTTCATCGGCAAATGCCTGTTGGGCCTGGCGCTCTCGCTGCTGCCGTTCATCGCGCTGCTCAATATGCGCCGCCGTCAGCGTCAGGTGCATGAAGGGCGTCGGCGTTATCAGGATATTTTCGAAGGCACCGGCGTGGCGTTGTGCGTGCTGGATCTTTCGGGGCTCAAGCTGATTTTCGAGAAAGCCCAGATCCAGACCAGCGACCAGCTCAAGGCCTGGCTCGACCAGCCGGCGCAGCGCCAGCAATTGCTCCACGAACTGCGGGTCACCGAGGTCAACCAGGTCGCGCTGCAACTGCTCAATGTCAATTCCTGCGATCACGCCTGGCAACTGTTGATCGACGGTCAGCCGCACAGTCAGTGCGCCATCGGCAATCAGGTGCTCGACGCCGTGCTCCAGCAGCAAAAGCAGCTGGAACTGGAAATCAAACTCCCGGACATCAATGGCCGCGACCAGCACCTGTGGCTGGTGCTGCGCCTGCCGCAGGAACAGCACGACTACAAGGCCGTGATCCTGAGCATCAACGACATCACCAGCCGCAAGCTGATCGAACTGTCGCTGCTGGAGCGCGAAGGTTTCTGGTCGGACGTGGTGCGTACCGTGCCGGATCACCTGTATGTGCAGGACGTGATCAGCCAGCGGATGATCTTCAGCAACCACCACCTCGGCCAGACCCTCGGTTACAACCGCACCGAGCTGCATCAGATGGGCGAGTACTTCTGGGAAATCCTCCTGCACCCTGAAGACGCCGACTATTACCATCGCTCGCGGCAGATGCAGCGTCACGCCGGTTACAGCCAGTTGTTGCAATGCCAGCTGCGCTTCCGTCATCGCGACGGCAAGTGGCGGCGCTTCGACATTCGCGAACAGGCGCTGGCCCGGGACAAGCACGATCAGGTCACGCGGATCATCGGCGTGGCCAAGGACATCACCGAGCAGATCGAAGCCAGCGAATCGTTGCGCGACAGCGAACAACGCTACCGGATGCTCGCCGAAAGCATCAGCGACGTGATCTTCTCCACCGACAGCAAGCTGTCGCTGAACTACGTCAGCCCGTCGGTGCAAGCCGTGCTGGGTTACGACGCCGAGTGGATTTTCCAGAACGGCTGGCAATCGACCATCGCCAACCCGCAGCAACTGAGCGGCATCTATCACCTGATGGATCGGGTCAGCAAAGCCTTGGGCAAACCCGAGCAACTGGTGATTTTGCGCAGCCAGGTGCAGACCCAGTTGTTCCTGTTCGACTGCCTGCGCGCCGACGGTCGCAAGATCCCGATCGAACTGCGCTTGGTGCTGGTATGGGACGAACATGGCGCCTTCGAAGGCGTGCTCGGGGTCGGTCGCGATATCAGCCAGCAGCGCCGTGCGGAGAAAGACCTGCGCATGGCGGCCACGGTATTCGAGCACTCGACTTCGGCAATCCTGATCACCGACCCGGCCGGTTACATTGTCCAGGCCAACGAGGCGTTCAGCCGGGTCAGCGGTTACGCGGTGAGCGAAGTGCTCGACCAGTTGCCGAACATGCTGACCGTCGACGAACAGCAGGACGCGCACCTGCGCTACGTGCTCAAGCAGTTGCATCAGCACAGCACCTGGGAAGGCGAAGTCTGGCTCAAGCGCCGCAATGGCGAGCACTACCCGGCGTGGGTCGGCATCACCGCCGTGCTCGACGACGAGGGCGACCTCGCCAGTTACGTGTGCTTCTTCAGTGACATCAGCGAGCGCAAGGCCAGCGAGCAGCGGATCCACCGCCTCGCCTACTACGACGCCCTGACTCACCTGCCGAACCGCACGCTGTTCCAGGATCGTCTGCACACCGCGCTGCAATCGGCCGAACGGCAGAAGTCGTGGGTGGTGCTGATGTTCCTCGACCTCGACCGATTCAAACCGATCAACGACTCCCTAGGTCACGCCGCCGGCGACCGCATGCTCAAGGACATGGCCACGCGGTTGCTGGCCTGCGTCGACGATGACGACACCGTGGCGCGGATGGGCGGCGACGAATTCACCCTGTTGCTGCAACACCGCTCCAGCCGCGAGATGGCGCTGAACCGGGCGATCCACGTGGCCGAGCAGATTCTCGCCAGCCTTGTACGGCCGTTCGTGCTGGAGGGTCGCGAATTCTTCGTCACCGCCAGCATCGGCATCGCCCTGAGCCCGCAGGACGGCAACGAACTCAGCCAGCTGATGAAGAACGCCGACACCGCGATGTACCACGCCAAGGAGCGCGGCAAGAACAACTTCCAGTTCTATCAGGCCGACATGAACGCCAGTGCGCTGGAGCGTCTGGAACTGGAAAGCGACCTGCGCCACGCGCTGGAGCAGAACGAATTCGTGCTGTACTACCAGCCGCAGTTCAGCGGCGACGGCAAACGCCTGACCGGTGCCGAAGCCCTGCTGCGCTGGCGTCATCCGCGTCGCGGACTGGTGCCGCCGGGGGATTTCATCCCGGTGCTCGAAGAACTCGGGCTAGTGGTGGACGTCGGCGACTGGGTGATCAGCGAGGCCTGCCGTCAGCTGAAGACCTGGCACCAGAGTCGCGTGCGCGTGCCGAAGGTCTCGGTGAACATTTCCGCCCGGCAGTTCTCCGATGGCCAGCTCGGCACGCGGATCGCCACCATCCTCAAGGAAACCGGCCTGCCGCCGGCGTGCCTGGAGCTGGAGCTGACCGAAAGTATTCTGATGCGCGAAGTCAGCGAGGCGATGCAGATCCTTGCCGGCCTGAAGAACCTCGGCCTGAGCATCGCGGTCGACGACTTCGGCACCGGTTACTCGTCGCTGAACTACCTCAAGCAATTCCCGATCGACGTGCTGAAGATCGACCGCACCTTCGTCGACGGCCTGCCGTCCGGCGAGCAGGACGCGCAGATCGCCCGGGCAATCATCGCCATGGCCCACAGCCTGAATCTGGCGGTGATCGCCGAGGGCGTGGAAACCCATGAACAACTGGACTTCCTGCGCGAGCATGGTTGCGACGAGGTTCAGGGTTATCTGTTCGGGCGGCCGATGCCGGCGGGACGGTTCGAGGCGCAGTTCAGCAATGATGCGCTGTTCATGTTCGACTGAAGACCAGCGGCGTGATCTTCGCGAGCAAGCTCGCTTCCACAGGGATTGATGTCGATCACAAAATCGCGGGCCGGCCTCAGTTATTGTGCGAACCGGCTGGTCAGCGAAGGCCGGCACGGACGCCACATATCTGGTCATGAACGCCACTTGTCTGCGACATGATGTCGTTTCATATGCCATCCAAAACCCGATGGGTTAGAATGCCCCCCTTTTCTGCCCCCGATCCTTGAGGACCGCCATGTTCAGCCGTGATTTGACTATTGCCAAGTACGACGCCGATCTTTTTGCCGCCATGGAGCAAGAAGCCCAGCGCCAGGAAGAACACATCGAGCTGATCGCTTCGGAGAACTACACCAGCCCAGCGGTGATGGAAGCTCAAGGCTCGGTACTGACCAACAAGTACGCCGAAGGCTACCCGGGCAAGCGCTACTACGGTGGTTGCGAGTACGTCGACGTCGTTGAGCAACTGGCCATCGACCGCGCCAAGGAACTGTTCGGCGCCGACTACGCCAACGTTCAGCCGCACGCAGGTTCCCAAGCCAACGCCGCTGTCTACCTGGCCCTGCTGTCGGCCGGTGACACCATCCTGGGCATGAGCCTGGCTCACGGCGGTCACCTGACCCACGGCGCCAGCGTTTCCTCCTCCGGCAAGCTGTACAACGCCATCCAGTACGGCATCGACGCCAACGGCCTGATCGACTACGACGAAGTCGAGCGTCTGGCGGTTGAACACAAGCCGAAAATGATCGTGGCCGGTTTCTCTGCCTACTCGCAGATCCTCGACTTCCCGCGCTTCCGCGCCATCGCCGACAAGGTTGGCGCCTACCTGTTCGTCGACATGGCTCACGTAGCCGGTCTGGTCGCCGCTGGCGTCTACCCGAACCCGGTTCCGTTCGCTGACGTCGTGACCACCACCACCCACAAGACCCTGCGCGGTCCACGTGGTGGCCTGATCCTGGCCAAAGCCAACGCCGACATCGAGAAGAAGCTGAACTCCGCCGTATTCCCGGGCGCCCAGGGCGGCCCGCTGGAGCACGTGATCGCCGCCAAAGCGATCTGCTTCAAGGAAGCACTGCAGCCGGAGTTCAAGGCTTACCAGCAACAAGTGGTGAAAAACGCCCAGGCCATGGCCGGCGTGTTCATCGAGCGCGGTTTCGACGTGGTTTCGGGCGGTACTGAAAACCACCTGTTCCTGCTGTCGCTGATCAAGCAGGAAATCTCCGGTAAAGACGCCGACGCCGCTCTGGGCAAAGCGTTCATCACCGTGAACAAGAACTCCGTGCCAAACGACCCACGCTCCCCGTTCGTCACCTCCGGTCTGCGCTTCGGTACTCCGGCTGTGACCACTCGCGGCTTCAAAGAGGCTGAGTGCAAAGAGCTGGCTGGCTGGATCTGCGACATCCTGGCTGACCTGAACAACGAAGCGGTGATCGACGCCGTTCGTGAAAAAGTCAAAGCCATCTGCAAGAAACTGCCGGTATACGGCGCTTAATTGCGACGGTAAAACCGCAGCATGAAAAACCGGCCAGTGATGGCCGGTTTTTTTTCGCCCGCAAAAAAGTTTCGGACTGCGAATAGCTCAAGGTCGGGGCTTGGCGCCCAACTGGTCAGACCGGTCATGCCAATTCGTCATTTTTCACTTGCGATCCCTAAAAAACCGCGCCTAGACTGCACCCGCACTGGACATACCGGTAAGACCACAATAATTAAGTCCTGAATCTGATGCGCCCCGCGCACGGCAGCCAGGACACCGACCAGGATTCCTCCCATGCTCAGATGGTGCTCGCGTTCAATCTTCCTCCAAGTGGTTCTCGGACTGGTGCTCGGCATCGTCTGCGGGCTGACCCTTCCTGAATACTCGGCCCAGCTCAAACCGCTCGGCGACGGTTTCATCAAACTGATCAAGATGCTCATCGGCCTGATCGTGTTCTGCGTGGTGGTCAGCGGCATCAGCGGCGCCGGCGACCTGAAGAAGGTCGGGCGCATCGGCCTCAAGTCGGTGATCTACTTCGAAGTGCTGACCACCATCGCCCTGGTGATCGGTCTGGTGTTCGCCTTCACCACCGGGATCGGCAGCGGCGCCAACATCCATCTGGAGCAGCTGTCCGCCGCCGACATGGGCGACATCGCCGAACGCGGCCAGCACATGCACACCACCACCCAGTTCCTGATGGACCTGATCCCGACCTCGGTACTCGGCGCCTTTGCCGACAACAACATTCTACAAGTGCTGCTGTTCTCGGTGCTGTTCGGCAGCGCGTTGAATCTGGTGGGCGAAGCGGCTTCCGGGATCTCGCGGCTGATCAACGAGCTCAGCCACGTGATCTTCCGGATCATGGGCATGATCGTGCGTCTGGCACCAATCGGCGTGTTCGGCGCCATCGCCTTCACCACCAGCAAATATGGCCTGGATTCGCTGCAACACCTGGGCAGTCTGGTCGGTTTGTTCTACCTGACCTGCATCGCTTTCGTCAGCGTGATTCTGGGTCTGGTGATGCGTGCCTCCGGTCTGCGCATGTGGCCGCTGCTCAAGTACCTGCGCGAAGAACTGCTGATCGTCATGGGCACCGCCTCCTCCGACGCCGTGCTGCCGCAGATCATGCGCAAGCTTGAACATCTGGGCATCGGCAGCTCGACCGTCGGGCTGGTGATTCCCACCGGTTACTCGTTCAACCTCGACGGTTTTTCGATCTACCTGACCCTGGCCATCGTATTCATTGCCAACGCTACCGGTACGCCGCTGGCCATGACCGATCTGCTGACTATTTTGCTGGTGTCGCTGATTACCTCCAAAGGTGCCCACGGCATTCCGGGGTCGGCGCTCGTGATTCTCGCGGCCACGCTGACGGCCATCCCGGCGATTCCGGTGGTCGGTCTGGTGCTGGTGCTGGCGGTGGACTGGTTCATGGGCATCGGTCGCGCGCTGACCAACCTGATCGGCAACTGCGTCGCCACCGTGGCCATCGCCCGCTGGGAAAAGGACATCGACGTGCAGCGGGCGAACAAGGTGCTCAACGGCGAGCAGGGCTATAACTTTCAGCCGAGAAAAACGGTCGCTCAAGCGGCGGCCAAAGAATTCTGAATGAGCGCCGTGCCTGCGCCAATGCAGGCTCGGCTCATGGAGCGAACACGTGATTACTACATCAACCGTCGTCAACTCAGTGGTGGAAAAACTCCGGGCCGCGCTGGCCCGTGGCCAGTGGCGCTCCGGCGAGATGCTACCGGGGCAGCGCGAGCTGGCCGAGCAACTGGGCATCAGCCGCCCGAGCCTGCGTGAAGCGGTGATCGTGCTGGAAACCCTCGGTCTGGTGCGCTCGATGCCGGGCAAAGGCGTGGTGGTGCTCGACGCGCAGGCCAGTGACACTCAAAGCCACGACAGCGCAGTGGCCGGCGCAAGCCTCGAAGACGTGCTGCAACTGCGCTACACCCTCGAACCGTTCATTGTCGGTCTGGTAGCGCAGTCGATCAGCAGCAAGGAAGTCGGGCAGTTGCGCCTGACCCTGATGGACATGCGCGAAGCCCTCGAAGCGGGTGACAGCGAGGCCGGGGTCAGCGCCTACATCGCGTTCCACGAGGAGCTGTTCACCCTGACCTCGAACCCGATTTTCCAGAGCGTGGTGCAACAGACCAGCAACGCCCTCAAGCAAAGCGCCGAAGTGCTGCGCAATTCGCCGGAGCACCTGGCCGAACGCCTTGAGGAAAACGAAGCCGTGGTGCGCGCGATCCGCAGCAAGAACAGCGCCCAGGCCAGCGCCGAAATGCGCCGGCACATTTTGCGTGAAGGCCAGCGGATGGGTATCGAGCTGAATATTCCGGATGACAACCTGAGTCACTGAAACGCCTCACACTGGAGACCGGCCATGAACAGCCTTGCCACGCCATCGCACCCTCGCTCGACCTCGGCGGCCCTGCCCTTCTCCCGCCTGCACGCGCCGGTGGACGACCTGTATCCGCGCCTGTTCGACGCGATTCTCGAACAGCGTATCGATGCCGCCAGCCGTTTCACCGAAGAAAGTCTCAAGCAGATGTTCGGCGTCAGCCGCGCCGATGTGCGTCGGGTGCTGACTCAACTGTCCCACGAACAGATCATCGTACTGCGGGCCAACCATCGACCACGAGTGGCTGCGCCGGATGCCGAGCAGACACGTCAGGCCCTGCACGCCCGGCGTCTGGCCGAGAACACGCTGGTGCGATTGGCTTGTCAGCATGCGCAGGCTGAAGATCTGAAGCGCCTGCGAGCGTTGATCGAACGGGAGCGTCAGGCTGTGGATAAAGATCGGCGCGGGGCGGCGATTCGCTTGTCCGGGGAGTTTCATTTGCAGGTAGCGAAAATGGCGCGGAATGCACCGTTGGCGCATTTTCTCGGCACGTTGGTGCCGCTGACCTCACTGGCGATTGCGCGATGCACAGAAACCACGCACAGCTGTTGCGGCTGGCAGGATCACGCCCGGATCGTCGAGGCGATCGAGCGTGATGACGCTGCCGAGGCGGTGTCGCTGATGAACCGTCATCTGGATCACCTGGAGCAGACGATTCTCAGCGGCTCCACTCACTGAAAGCGCGGCGGACTCAGTTCGCCGCCACCTTGGCAAAACCCGCCCGGATTTTCTCTTCCGGCAAATCGTCGGCGATAAACACGATCACGCTTTCCCGCGCCTCGCCCTCGGCCCACTCGGTATCCCAGTCGAAGCCGTAGAGTTTCAGCACGCCCTGGAACACCAGCCGCCGATCTTCACCCGCAATGTTCAACACACCTTTGTAGCGCAGCAATTGCTTGCCGTGCTCTTCCAACAGTTCATTCATGAATTCGCTGAGCTGATCGATATCCAGCGGCTGATCGGTACGCAGCACCAGACTGGAAATCCGGTCGATGGATGGCGCCTTGCTCACCGGCCGCAGACTCACCCCGCCGCCGAGATCGGCATTCAGGTTGAAACCGCGCACATCGAGCAATTCGGCCAGATCGATGTTGCCGTGCTCGACCACGCGGATCGGTGCACGGCGGTTGATGCGAGTCAGGCGTTCGCTAAGCGCGGTGAACGCAGCCTCGTCCACCAGATCGGTCTTGCTCACCAGCAAGCGGTCGGCAAAACCGATCTGCGCCTGGGCGATGGTCTGGGTCAGGTGCAGTTCGGCGTGAGCGGCGTCGACGAGGGTGATGATGCCGTCGAGCAGATAACGTTCGCGCAGTTCTTCGTCGATGAAAAAAGTCTGCGCCACCGGAGCCGGGTCGGCCAGGCCGGTGCATTCGATGACCAGCCGATCGAAGGCGATTTCGCCGCTGTCCAGTCGTTCAAGCAGCAGGTACAAGGCCTTGGTCAAATCGGTGTGGATGGTGCAGCAGACGCAGCCGTTGGCCAGGGTCATGACTTGCACCGGCTCGTCGCCCAGCAATTGGGTGTCGATGCCGGCGTCGCTGAATTCGTTTTCGATCACGGCGATTTTCAGGCCGTGCTCGGCTTTCAACAGATGGCGCAGCAAGGTGGTCTTGCCGGCGCCGAGGAAACCGCTGAGCACCGTGACCGGGATGGGAGAAGACAAACTCGATCTCCTTCAATTGCACAAATAAAAATGGGAGCAGGCCGAAAGACCTGCTCCCACCTATCTCTGCTGAACCACGATCAGCGGCTCAGCAGCACTTCGGCCCACCCTTGCCACCGTAACGGGCTTCCTGACGTTCGCGAAAGAACATCTCGTAGCTCATCACCGGTTTGTCCGGGTGTTTGGTCTGCATATGCTCGACGTAGGTGTCGTAGTCGGGCATGCCGACCATCAGGCGCGCGGCCTGACCGAGGTATTTACCGAGGCGACTCAGGTCATTGAACATGCTGCAATCCTCTGGTTACGCGTCCGGCAGGGCCTGGAATGGCGATTCTTTATCCGTACGCTCTTTTTTGCCCCAGGCAGCGATGCCGACCTTGAGCGCATAGAACAGGATGCTGAATACCACGAACAGGAACAGCGCGGTCAATGTAGCGTTGGTGTAGGCGTTGAAGATCACGTGCTGCATCTGCTCGACGCTTTTCGCCGGCGCCAGCACCTGACCATTGGCCAGTGCATCGCTGTACTTCTTGGCCAGCGACAGGAAGCCGATCGCCGGGTTGGCGTCGAACAGCTTGATGAAGCCAGCGGTCGTGGTGCAGATCAGCAGCCAGGTGGCCGGCAGCAGGGTGACCCAGATGTAGCGCTGGCGCTTCATCTTGATCAGGACCACGGTGCCGAGCATCAGCGCGATACCGGCAAGCATCTGGTTGGAGATGCCGAACAGCGGCCACAAGGTGTTGATACCGCCCAGTGGATCGACCACGCCCTGATATAGCAACCAGCCCCACATCGCGACACAACCGGCGGTGGCGATCAGGTTGGCGGACCAGGATTCGGTGCGTTTCAGCGCCGGTACGAAGGAGCCGAGCAGGTCCTGCAGCATGAAGCGACCGGCACGGGTGCCGGCATCGACTGCGGTCAGGATGAACAGCGCTTCGAACAGGATCGCGAAGTGGTACCAGAACGCCATGGTGTTTTCACCCGGCAGCACACTGTGCAGGATCTGCGCGATACCGACCGCCAGGGTCGGCGCACCACCGGCACGGGCCAGGATGGTGGTTTCACCGATGTCATGCGCCACGGCTTGCAGGGCTTCCGGGGTAATTGCAAAGCCCCAGTTGCTGACCGCAGTTGCCACGGACACCACATCACCGCCGACCACGGCGGCCGGGCTGTTCATGGCGAAGTACACGCCTGGCTCGATCACCGAGGCAGCGACCATGGCCATAATGGCCACGAACGATTCCATCAGCATCCCGCCGTAACCGATGTAACGGGCGTTGGTTTCGTTATCCAGCAGTTTCGGCGTGGTCCCGGAAGAGATCAGCGCGTGGAAACCCGATACCGCACCGCAAGCAATGGTGATGAACAGGAACGGGAACAGACCGCCCTTCCACACCGGACCAGTGCCGTCGACGAACTGGGTCAGGGCCGGCATTTTCAGCTCGGGCATGGTCACCAGGATGCCGATCGCCAGGGCGACGATGGTACCGATCTTGAGGAACGTGGAGAGATAGTCACGCGGCGCCAGAATCAGCCAAACCGGCAGCGAAGCGGCGACGAAACCGTAGCCGACCAGCATCCAGGTAATCTGCACGCCAGTGAAGGTGAAGGCCTTGGCCCAGACCGGATCGGCGGCAATCTGCCCACCCAGCCAGATCGAACCGAGCAGCAGCAACACGCCGACTACCGAGATCTCGCCGATGCGGCCCGGACGGATGTAGCGCATGTAGATGCCCATGAACATCGCGATCGGGATGGTCGCCATCACGGTGAAGATGCCCCAAGGGCTTTCAGCCAGGGCTTTCACCACGATCAGCGCCAGCACCGCGAGGATGATGATCATGATCAGGAAGCAGCCGAACAGCGCGATGGTGCCGGGGATACGGCCCATTTCTTCACGCACCATGTCGCCCAGCGAACGGCCGTTGCGACGGGTCGACATGAACAGAACCATGAAGTCCTGCACCGCGCCCGCCAGCACCACGCCGGCGATCAGCCACAGCGTACCGGGCAGGTAGCCCATCTGCGCCGCCAGTACCGGGCCGACCAGCGGCCCCGCGCCGGCAATGGCCGCGAAGTGGTGACCGAAGAGAATGTGTTTGTTGGTTGGAACGTAGTCCAGACCGTCGTTGTTGAGTACGGCGGGGGTGGCCCGACGCGGATCGAGTTGCATCACATTGTTAGCGATGAACAGACTGTAGTAACGGTACGCAACCAGATAAATGGCCACGGCGGCGACCACAATCCACAAGGCGTTGATCGCCTCGCCTCGGCGCAATGCCACTACGCCAAGGGCGCACGCTCCTACGATTGCCAGCAGCAGCCAGGGTAAGTGGCGTAGCAGGCTATTATTATTTTTCATTTTATTATTCCAGCCAGGGTGGACAAGAAAGACAGCCACCCCGAGTTTAGCGCTGTTGGCGGCAAAGGCCATACCCCGACATTGGTCTAGACAGTCCATTCGTTGGCAACACCCCGCCGGTCGGGTCTATAGTCAGCTGACCTTCCTGAGGATTGCGCCATGAGCGAGCACCCGTCCGAGCGTCGCCGCTTCAAACGTATCGCGTTCGATGCCCGAACCGAATTGAGCCAGGGCGAGTACATCTGGCCGGTGAAGCTGATCGATCTGTCGCTCAAGGGGCTGTTGATCGAGCGGCCCGAGCCCTGGCTGGGCAATTCCGAGCAGGATTTTTTCGTCGATATTCATCTGAGCGAGGACGTACACATCGAGATGGATGTGCAACTGGCTCATGAAGATCACGGCCAGCTCGGTTTCGTGTGTCGGCATATCAGCCTGGAGTCGATTCAGCGCCTGCGTCGCCTGATCGAACTCAATCTGGCCGACGAAACCGAACTGGAACGCGAGCTCGCGGCGCTGATTGACGTCTGATCACTCGAACAACGAGTCCAGCGCCTGCTCCAGTCGTGTCACCGCAATGATCTGCAAGCCTGGCGGAGCTTCCTTCGGCGCATTGCCCTTGGGCACGATCGCGCGCTTGAAGCCGTGCTTGGCGGCTTCCTTCAATCGCTCCTGACCGCTCGGCACCGGGCGCACTTCGCCGGACAGGCCGACTTCGCCGAACACCAACAAGTCATGGGGCAACGGCCGGTTACGCAGGCTCGACATGACGGCGGCCATCAACGCCAGGTCGGACGCAGTTTCCAGCACCTTCACCCCGCCGACCACGTTGAGGAACACGTCCTGATCGTGGGTCGGAATGCCGCCGTGACGGTGCAGCACCGCCAGCAACATCGCCAGACGATTCTGATCCAGACCCAGCGTGACCCGACGCGGGTTGGCCAGATGACTGTCATCCACCAGCGCCTGGACTTCCACCAGCATCGGCCGGGTGCCTTCCCACGTTGCCATCACCACGCTGCCCGGGACTTCTTCCTGAGCGCGGGTGAGAAAAATCGCCGAAGGGTTGGAGACTTCTTTCAGGCCCTTGTCGGTCATGCCGAACACGCCGAGTTCGTTGACCGCGCCGAAACGGTTCTTCACCGCCCGCAGCAGGCGCAATCGCCCGTCGGACTCGCCCTCGAAATACAGCACGGTATCGACCATGTGCTCCAGCACGCGAGGCCCTGCCAGCGCACCTTCCTTGGTCACGTGGCCGACCAGAAAAATCGCCGTACCGCTTTGCTTGGCGTAACGCACCAGCAACGCCGCACTCTCGCGCACCTGGGACACGCCACCCGGTGCCGACTGCAGTTGCTCGGTGAAGATCGTCTGGATCGAGTCGATCACCATCACCTTGGGTTTTTCCTGACGGGCGGTGGCGATGATGGTTTCGATGCAGGTTTCGGTCATGACCCGCAGTTGATCCTGCGGCAGGCCCAGGCGGCGTGCGCGCATGGCGACCTGTTGCTGGGACTCTTCGCCGGTGACGTACAGCGCCGGCATGCTCTTGGCGAGGTTGCACAGGGTCTGCAAGAGGATCGTCGATTTGCCGATGCCGGGATCGCCGCCGATCAGCACCACCGAGCCGTCCACCAGACCACCGCCGAGCACTCGGTCGAGCTCGCCGGAGGCTGTGGAAAAACGCGGAATCTCTTCGATGCTGACTTCGGCCAGGGTCTTGATCTGGGCCTGCTGTCCGGCCCAGCCGGTGCGCCCGCTCGGGGCGGCGGCACCGCCGCTCTCGACCATGGTTTCGGTCAGGGTGTTCCAGGCGCCGCATTCGCCGCACTGCCCGGCCCACTTGGGAAAGGTTGCGCCGCACTCGGTGCAGCCATACATGCGCTTGGCCTTGGCCATCTGAACCCCCGGCAAAAACCGCGATGATAACGCAGCCATCGTCGATCAGCGCGGCGCGTCGGGACGGATTTCTCCGCTGGCCAGACGCACGGCGCTGCTGCCGGTCAGTCCCCGGCAATTGCCGGGGCTTGAAAGGGTCGCTGTCAGTCGACCAGTTTGGCGGCCAAGGCCTTGACCCGATCCAGGTCACCCTTGGCCACTTTGGTCACACCGGCGCCGTACTCCGGATCCGCCTTATAAAGGAAGGACAGCATGATGTGCTTGCTCTCGTCATCGGCGCCCGCCAGCGAACCGCCAAAGCTTTCGATCAGATCCTGGCGTTCCTTCTTGCTGAACGAGCGATACAGATCACCGGCCTGTTTGAAGTTCTGTTCGCGCTGGATCTTCGCCTGTTGCGTGCTGCCCTGCAGCGCGGTCTGGCTGTATCGCGCAGCCGGGGTCTCTTCACGCGGCTGCAGACGGCTTGGCTCATAGTTGATGCCCGAGGTGCTCGCACCGGCATTCATCGCGCCATCCTGATTGCCATTGTTGACGGCGGTTTTGGCGGCATTGATCGGCAATTGCAGGGCGTTGGCGCCAAGGCGATACATCTGGGTGTCGGCATAGGCAAATATCCGACCTTGCAGCAGACGGTCCTCCGAGGGCTCGATACCTGGCACCACATTCGATGGAGCCATGGCCACTTGTTCGGTTTCCTGGAAAACATTAGCAGGATTGCGGTTCAAGACCATTTGTCCAACTTTTCGCTCCGGAACACCTGGCCAGATCTTGGTTGCATCAAGAGGATCGAAATCAAACTTGGACAAATCTTGCGGATTCAAGACCTGGATGTACAAGTCCCACTTGGGAAAGTTACCTTTGTTAATATTTGTTACTAAATCGTGAGTCATGTGACTGTAATCCCGGCCCTGAACTTGCACAACTTGTTGCGGATCGAGATTCTTGATGCCTTGCAAACTTTTCCAGTGAAACTTCACGTAATGGACTTCGCCTTTGGCATTGACCAACTTGTAGGCGTGCACACTATTGCCGTCCATCTCCCGATAACTGGCCGGGGTTCCCGAGTTGGAATACAGCTCGGTCAAAGTACGGGTGGCTTCCGGTACATGAGAGAAGAAGTCGAATCGGCGCGAGTCATCGTCAAGGTTGGTGCGAGGATCGGGCTTGAAGGCATGCACCATGTCCGGGAACTTGATCGCATCACGGATGAAAAACGTCGGGAAGTTATTGCCCACCAGATCCCAATTGCCGTCGGCGGTGTAGAACTTGGTCGCGAAACCTCGAGGGTCACGCAGGGTTTCCGGAGAGTGATTGCCGTGAACCACCGCCGAGAAACGCACGAACACCGGCGTGACCTGGCCGGCGGTAAACACCTTGGCCTTGCTCAGATCGCTCAGATCGTTGGTCGCAGTGAACGTACCATGGGCACCAGTGCCTCGGGCATGCACAACGCGTTCGGGAATGCGCTCGCGGTCGAAGCGTTGCAGCTTCTGGATCAGTTGCACGTCCTGCAACAGTACCGGGCCGTTGGCGCCGGCGGTTTGCGAGTTCTGGTTGTCGCCGACCGCCGCACCGTTGTCACGGGTCAGCGGCGCGGCATTCACGGAAAGGGTCAACAGGCTGGCGGCCAATACACCAACGGTGCGACGGGGAGTAATCCCTGAGCCAAGTGTGGAATTCATTTCAGGTTCCTCTGTTTTTTTTGAGGCGCATCCAGGTGCGCCAGACAGAGGCTAGAAGCTCGATTCGCCAAACCTAAATAGAAAGATCACAACGCCGTGATTGAATATTTTTTCTTCGGAATCAGCGGCTTGAGGCGTATTCCGCGCGCGATTAGTGGCACTTTGCAAACTAATTGCGAAATGGTGTGTCGATAAAAACAGGCTTTGTAAGAAGGTGTTACGCGCAGGACGCGTTATGCTGATTTACACTGCGTACACCAAACTCATCTGTAACAAGGAAATAACTATGGGCGTGCTCAGCGAGTTCAAGGCCTTCGCGGTCAAAGGCAATGTGGTCGACATGGCCGTCGGTATCATCATCGGCGCGGCCTTCGGCAAAATCGTTTCGTCGTTTGTCGGCGACGTGATCATGCCGCCCATCGGCCTTCTGATCGGCGGCGTGGACTTCAGTGACCTGGCCATCACGCTGAAAGCTGCCGAGGGCACTGCCCCTGCGGTGGTGCTGGCCTACGGCAAATTCATCCAGAGCGTTCTTGACTTCGTGATCGTCGCCTTCGCGATTTTCATGGGCGTCAAAGCCATCAACCGCCTCAAGCGCGAAGAAGCCGTGGCGCCTACCTTGCCGCCGGTACCGACCAAGGAAGAAGAACTGCTGGGCGAGATCCGCGATCTGCTCAAGGCCCAGAACAACCGGCCTTGAAGATTGAAACGGCGCCTGAGGGCGCCGTTTTCTTACCAGTAGTTTTCCACCGCCACCTGTCCCGGGCGCCGGGTCAGACTCAAGGCCATGCCGCGTTGCTTGAGCAAGGCCCGGGTGTCGTCGATCATCTGCGGATTACCGCAGAGCATGACCCGCGAATGCTCCGGGGTCAGCTCGACGCCTGCCATCCTCTCCAGCTCGCCATTCTCGATCAGCGTCGTGATGCGTCCGTTGAGGGCGCCGGCATAAGGCTCGCGGGTGACCACCGGAATGAACTGGAATTTATGCGCATATTCAGCCAGGTAGTCACGCTGAGTCAGCTCGGCAATCAGCGGTTGATAAGCCAGTTCCCGAGCCTCCCGCACGCTGTAGACCAGGATGATTCGCTCAAACTTTTCCCAGACCTCGAAGTCCTGCAGGATCGAAAGAAACGGTGCCACCCCCGTACCTGTGGATAGCAGCCAGAGATCCCGACCATCGACAAAACGGTCCAGCGTCAGATAACCAAAGGCCTGACGCTCGATCAGCAAGGTATCCCCTGCTTTCAGCCGGCTCAGTTCGCTGGTGAACTCACCGCCCGGCACTACGATGGAAAAAAATTCGAGAAACTCATCGAACGGCGAAGACACCATCGAGTAGGCGCGCCACACCGTACTGCCGTCCGGGCGCGTCACGCCAATCCGCGCGAATTGCCCGGCGCGGAAGCGGAAACCGGCATCCCGCGTGGTACGCAGGGTGAACAGGTTCGGGGTCAGCGGTTGCACATCGAGTAATGTCTGGCGGCTGAATTTTTCGCTGCTGGCGGTCATCGGTTCACTCCATCAACAATAATTCGATTGTTACGCATAATTGCACGATGAAACACCGATAGTTTGTGATGGAATCTCAAAGTGCCACTAGTTTTAAAACTCTAAAATAGTCAACCTGAAGTCAGAATTATTTAAATGATCTCCCACATATAAAGACTTGTTCAGAGATATTCCAAATAGGAGCACTTACCAAGAACAAAAAAATCCAAACACTTTTGTAGGAAGCGTCCTACACTCGACTCCGTGCCACCACATTGGATCCAATACGGCGCCCCCCGCGGATTATTATTTTGGAGAACACTCAAATGGAAAGGTGGAAGGAGTACCAGATAGAACAGATCACGCGCGCGAAGGAAATCGAGAATGCATTTCCGATTCTGAGCACGTTTGCCAGGAACCTCAGCTTTCAGTTTTGCGGCATTAAAGTTTCCCGGCCTGGCTTCCCGTCATTCAACGCGTTCCATATCAATAACTTCACAACGGCGTGGAACGACGAATACGAAAAAACTTACGCAAAGGACGACCCGATAACAGCCTATTGCGATCGCTCCATGCTGCCGTTTCTCTGGAGCAGGAAAGCCTTCTCGAAGGCTCCGCTGATGTGGAGTGCGCTTCAAAATCACGGGATGGAACATGGTTGGTCGCAGTCATATCACGATGAGAAAAATGACTTGTGCTGCACAATCAGCCTGGCCCGAACCCACTGCGAAATTTTTGCCCTGGAGCTGTACAACGAGTACGGCGTATTGCAATACGTCTTGCAGCATTTGTGTGAGTTGTTCCTCATTGCCTGCCCGGCAACGCTGGCCAAGCCTCCGCCTGTGCGATTGTCCACTCGAGAGCTTGAAATCGTAAGGCTGTGCGCCCTTGGCAAAACATCCTGGGAAATCGGCCGGATCCTGAATATCGCTGAAAGCACCGTGAACTATCACACCAAGAACCTGATC
Source organism: Pseudomonas sp. GW458-11-26-14-LB4 (assembly GCF_059423925.1). Taxonomy (NCBI): domain Bacteria; kingdom Pseudomonadati; phylum Pseudomonadota; class Gammaproteobacteria; order Pseudomonadales; family Pseudomonadaceae; genus Pseudomonas; species Pseudomonas sp. GW458-11-26-14-LB4. The sequence continues at coordinate 200,361 of NZ_JBWKYU010000004.1, read as the reverse complement.
ACCAAATTCAACGCCTGCAACAAGATGTCAGCCGTCATCGCCGCCGCCAAGGCCGGATATCTCTAGGCCGCCCTCTTCCACTGCACTGAAATCAGACGAGTATTACCAACAAAAAAAACGTACCATTTGCAGCCTTCCTGAGTGATGTCGTGAGCATTCACGCCGCTGTCCACTCGGTCGGTTCCGCCGCACGACACCCTGGGCCGCGGGACATCCATCGATTACCCAGAGTCCCCGCCCCATGCCTTTGCTCGATACGCCCTTCGCCCAGCTTGATCTGATCCGCCAGCCCGAACAGCAGAACGAACCGCTGCAAGCCTTCGATGCGGCCGACGAATACCTGCTCAATCATCTGGCCGAACAGAATCTGCCGGCGAATACCCGAGTATTGGTGCTCAACGACAGTTTCGGCGCATTGGCCATCAGCCTCTCGGGCAAGGTGCAGGTCAGCACCAGCGGTGATTCGTTCCTGGCGTTTCAGGGGCTGGAAAAGAACCTGCTGCGTAACGGTCAGGCATTCGATGCGCTGCGCGGTATTCCCGCCAGCGAGCCCTTGGTCGGGCCGTTCGACCGGGTGCTGATCCGCATCCCGAAAACCCTGGCACTCCTGGAAGAACAACTGATTCGCTTGCAGGGTCAATTGGCACCCGGCGCTCAGGTGGTAGCAGCGGCGATGGTCAAGCATTTGCCTCGTGCCGCAGGTGACCTGCTGGAACGCTACATCGGCCCGGTTCAGGCTTCGCTGGCTGTGAAAAAGGCCCGATTGCTGATCGCCACGCCCGAGGCCAAGACACCCGCCGTCTCGCCCTACCCGACCCGCTATCGCCTCGACGAGCCAGCCATCGAACTGCTCAACCACGCGAACGTGTTCTGCCGTGAAGGGCTGGACATCGGCACCCGCGCCTTCCTTCCGCACCTGCCGAAAAACCTCGGTTCGGCACGAGTCGCAGACCTCGGCTGCGGCAACGGCGTACTGGCCATCGCCAGCGCCCTGCAAAACCCCGACGCGCATTACACGCTGTTGGATGAATCGTTCATGGCCGTGCAATCGGCGGCCGAAAACTGGCGCGCGGCGCTGGGTGAACGTGAAGTGATCGTGCGCGCCGGCGACGGTCTGGCCGGCCAGGAAGCGCAATCGCTGGACGTAGTCTTGTGCAACCCGCCATTCCACCAGCAACAGGTGGTCGGCGATTTCCTTGCCTGGCGCATGTTCCAGCAGGCCCGCGAAGCGCTGGTGGTAGGTGGCGCGCTGTACATCGTCGGCAACCGTCACCTGGGCTATCACAGCAAACTGGCGCGACTGTTCCGCGGTGTCGAGCAAGTCGCGGCTACGCCGAAGTTCGTGATCCTCAAGGCGCGCAAATAATCCGGGCAAAAAAAAACCCTCCGGTCGGAGGGTCAAAAATCCGTGCCGCAAGGCAGCGGGATGGGAAGTCTCAGTGCGTGGTCAGACCTGCGGCGTTCATGAACATGCGCATCAGGCTGGCGACGATGAACAAAGCACCGACGCTGCCGACCCAGATCATGGCCAACCAGCCGAGCCGCTGCCACAGCGGCTTTTTTTCGGCTTCTTCAATGTCGTGCAGGGAATGTTTGCCAGTCATTTTCTTTAAACCTCTTCAAGATGGATGGCGCCGCTCCCGACGCCATCGCGAGCAAGCTCGCTCCCACAGGTTTTTGCTTAGTGATAACCGTCTTCGTGGGTCACCTTGCCGCGGAACACGTAGTAGCTCCAGAAGGTGTAACCCAGGATGAACGGGATGATGAACAGCGTGCCCACCAGCATGAAGCCTTGGCTTTGCGGCGGTGCGGCGGCGTCCCAGATCGAGATCGACGGCGGCACGATGTTCGGCCACAGGCTGATGCCCAGACCGCTGTAGCCGAGGAAGATCAGCACCAAGGTCAGCAGGAACGGCATGTAGTTGGCATTACGTGCCACCGCGCGAATCAGACCGTACATCGTCACCAGCACCAGAATCGGCACCGGCATGAACCAGAACAGATTCGGCATGCTGAACCAGCGCGTCGCAATTTCCGGATGGGCCAGCGGCGTCCACAGACTGACGACACCGATCACCGCCAACAGCACGAAGGCCAGAGGACGCGCCAGGTCATGCATCTGTTCCTGAAGCTTGCCTTCGGTCTTCATGATCAGCCAGGTACAGCCGAGCAAGGCATACGCCACCACCAGCGCGGCGCCGCAGAACAGCGTGAACGGCGTCAGCCAGTCCAGTGAGCCGCCGGCGTATTGCCGGTTGACCACGGGCAAGCCGTCGATGAACGCACCAAGTGCCACACCCTGGAAGAACGTCGCGGCCACCGAACCACCAATGAACGCCTTGTCCCACAGGTGACGCTTGTCGTCCTTGGCCTTGAAGCGGAACTCGAACGCCACGCCGCGGAAAATCAGCCCGATCAGCATGAAGATCAACGGCAGGTACAGCGCCGACAGCACCACCGAATAGGCCAGCGGGAACGCACCGAACAACGCAGCGCCGCCCAGTACCAGCCAGGTTTCATTGCCGTCCCATACCGGGGCGACGGTGTTCATCATCACGTCACGGTCGACTTTGCCTGGGATGAACGGGAAGAGAATCCCGATCCCCAGGTCGAAACCGTCCATGACCACGTACATCATGATCCCGAAGATGATGATCACGGCCCAGATCAGCGGAAGATCAATACCCATGACTCAAATCTCCTTGGTCAGGCTGCGGTCGTGTTCGGCGCCATCGTCGTCGGCAGCGGACAACGGACGGGCCGGCGTGCGTTTCTGGCCAGGACCACCGTCGTTGGTTTCCTTGCCTTCGTCGGTCTTCGGCCCTTTGCGCACCAGACGCATCATGTAGCCCAGACCCGCACCGAACAGCGCGAAATACACCACCACGAACATGATCAGCGTGATGCTCATCTGCATGAAACTGTGGTTGGACGATGCATCCGCCGTGCGCATCAGCCCGTAGACCACCCATGGCTGACGACCGATTTCAGTGGTGAACCAGCCCGCCAGGATCGCGATCAGACCGGACGGCCCCATCCACAGCGCCAGGTACAGGAACGGCCGCGAGGTGTAGAGCGTGTCGCGCTTGCGCAGCCACAGGCTCCAGAGGCCGGTGAAGATCATCAGGAAGCCGAGGCCGACCATGATCCGGAACGACCAGAACACGATGGTCGAATTCGGCCGGTCTTCCGGTGGGAATTCCTTGAGCGCCGGGACTTGCTTGTCCAGCGAGTGCGTCAGGATCAGGCTGCCGAGGTACGGGATCTCGACCGCATACTTGGTTTTCTCTTCCTTCATGTCCGGCCAGCCGAACAGGATCAGCGGCGTCGCTTCGTTGCCATGGTTTTCCCAGTGGCCTTCGATCGCGGCGATTTTCGCCGGCTGATGCTTGAGGGTGTTGAGGCCGTGGAAGTCACCGATGACTGCCTGAATCGGCGCAACGATCAGCGCCATCCACATCGCCATCGACAGCATGGTGCGAATCGCCGGATTGTCCTTGCCGCGCAGCAAGTGCCAGGCCGCCGACGAGCCGACGAAGAAAGCCGTCGCGACGAACGCCGCCGTCGCCATGTGCATCAGGCGATACGGGAACGACGGGTTGAAGATGATTGCCAGCCAGTCGGTTGGAATGACCTGACCGTTGACGATTTCAAAGCCCTGCGGCGTCTGCATCCAGCTGTTGGAGGCGAGAATCCAGAAGGTCGAAATCAGCGTGCCAATGGCCACCATTACCGTGGAGAAAAAGTGCAGCTTGCGCCCGACCTTGTTCCAGCCGAACAGCATCACGCCAAGGAAACCGGCTTCGAGGAAGAACGCCGTAAGCACTTCATACGTCAGCAACGGGCCGGTGACGGAACCGGCGAAGTCCGAGAAGCGACTCCAGTTGGTGCCGAACTGGTAGGCCATGACCAGTCCCGAGACCACGCCCATGCCGAAGTTGACGGCAAAGATCTTCGACCAGAAATGGTAGAGGTCACGGTAGGTGTCGTTGCCGGTTTTCAGCCACAGGCCTTCCAGCACCGCGAGATAGCTCGCAAGACCGATGGTGATCGCCGGGAACAGGATGTGGAACGAGATGGTGAACGCGAACTGAATTCGGGCGAGATCCAGGGCCTCTAAACCGAACATAAGCTTTCCTCTATCAGATAACGGTTCCAAGACTGGCGGCCTTGGACCACTGCCCCCACGGGTATGGAGTGCGGCGAACTCGGATTCGTTCTTCTTTTTACAGGCATCGCGACGCAGGGAGTCTGCCAACGGGTCACGGATCAGTTCCGCAATGGGTCTTGATCTGGATCAATTAACGTTAAAAGAGTAGTCCCATTTCCGACGGGGAACCGCGTGGTCTTTTGCCGCGTGACAAGTTGCCTCACAGTCATGGCAACGCCCTGAAATACATCCCTGGCCGGGATCGGTGTCCGGGCGGGGAAAAATCGATGTCTGGCTAACTAAATTTTCTGTCATAGCAACTTCCTGTTACAGACTGGTGATAATCTCGCGGTTCCCCTCGATCAAGACCGGCCCGCAAATGCCCAGCCAAGAGCCCTTGCTGTTACGTCACCACCGTCCCTTTCTTGCGTTCTGGTTGGCCCGGATCTTCACCGCCAGCGGTTTTCAGATGCTCACCGTGGCGATCGGCTGGAATCTCTATCAACTGACCGGCAACGTGCTCGACCTGGGTCTGGTCGGACTGGTGGAATTCGCACCACGGGTCTTGTTCATGCTGCACACCGGCCACGTTGCCGATCGCTACGACCGGCGCAAGGTCGCGGCGATCTGCCAGTCGTTGCAGGCCTTGATCGCCCTGGCACTGGCCATCGGCAGTGCAACCGATCATGTCACCCGGGAAATGATCTTTATCCTGGCGTTCCTGCTCGGCGCTGCACGCTCCTTCGAGATGCCGACCACCCAGGCGCTGCTGCCGAGCATCGTGCCCAGTGCGCTGTTCCCGCGTGCCGTCGCCGCCGCACAATCTGCACAGCAATCGGCCACCATCGTAGCCCCGGCGCTCGGCGGTCTGCTTTATGCCTTCGGCAGCGTGTGGGTCTACGGGCCGACGGTCATTCTGTATGTCATCGCCTGCACGCTGATGCTCAACCTGCCCGCGCGACAAACTCCGCTGAACAAAGGCAAGGCGACGCTGGATTCGTTGCTGGCGGGGATTCGTTTCATTCGCAGCCGCCCGGACATTCTCGGGGCGATTTCGCTGGATCTGTTCGCCGTGCTGCTCGGCGGCGCCACGGCGCTGTTGCCGGTGTTCGCCAAGGACATCCTGCTGACCGGGCCGTGGGGGCTGGGGCTGCTGCGCTCGGCGCCGGCGGTCGGGGCGTTGATGATGTCGCTGTTCCTGGCGCGGTTTGCCGTTGAGCGAAACGTCGGTCGGGTGATGTTTACTGCCGTCGGCGTGTTCGGCGTGGCCACAATCGCCTTCGGTCTGTCGACCTCGTTCTGGTTCTCGCTGGCGGTGCTGGTGGTGCTCGGCGCGGCGGACATGATCAGCATGGTGATCCGCGCCTCCTTCGTGCAACTGGAAACCCCGGACGAAATGCGCGGCCGGGTCAGCGCGGTGAACGGCCTGTTCATCGGTGCCTCGAACCAGTTGGGCGAATTCGAGTCCGGTCTCACCGCGCATTGGTTCGGCACCGTGCCGGCGGTGGTGATGGGCGGCATCGGCACGCTGGTGGTGACCGGAACCTGGATCAAACTGTTCCCGACCCTGGCCAACCGCGACCGGATGCATGTGCCGGTGGAAGAGGTGAAGGCCTAGCTACACCGGCTCCACCAGCGGGGCCATCCCCCAAGCACAAATAGCTCGAAAAGATGCGGTACATAGATACCGCATTGAGTGTAATGTATCGCCTTACACTCGCCGCATGATCAAATCCTTTCAGCACAAAGGCCTTCGCGGCTTCTATGAAACCGGTTCGACTCGCGGGATTCGTGCCGATCACGCTAAACGGCTATCGCGCATGCTGCAGTTCATGGATCGCGCAGCGGCTCCCGGGGATCTGGACCTTCCCGGTTGGCGTCTGCATCCACTGAAAGGGGAGCTTTGCGAGTACTGGTCACTCAGTGTGTCCGGGAACTGGCGGGTTATCTTTCGATTTGCAGGTTCGGATATCGAACTGATCGACTATCTGGATTACCACTGACAGGAGGCAGGCTCATGCCCATGCACAACCCGCCACACCCCGGTGAAACACTGCTGATGGACGTATTGCCGGAACTTGGCATCAGCGTTACCGAATTGGCTCGGCATCTGGGATTCGCTCGTCCTCATCTATCTCGCGTTTTGCACGGACATGCGCCGATCAGCCCGGATCTGGCCGTGCGACTGGAACGCGCGGGGATTGGCAAGGCTCGCATGTGGCTAGGCGTTCAAACCGATTACGACCTTTGGCAAGCCGAGCACCGTGAGCAGCCAGCCATTCGACCAATCGCTGCTCACGCCTGACCTTCTCAGGCCAGCAACTCCCCCGCCACCTTTGCTCTGGCGGCCTTGCCCGCCAGTTGCTCGACCAGTGTCAGCGCAAACGCAAGCGCGGCGCCGGAGCCCTGGGCGGTGATGCAATTACCGTCGACCACCACCGGTTGATCAACAAATGTGCAACCGGAAAGGTTATGACTGCTGACGGGCAGGCAGGTCATCCGGCGTTGACGTAATACACCGAAGCTTTGCAGGGCGACGGCCGGGGCTTCGGCGATGGCGGCGAACAGTCGTCCGGCACTGGCCTGATCCTTTAGCAGTTGTTGCAGAGGCTGGTGCGCGGCAAGGTGTTGTGCGCCGACCGCACCGCCGGGCAAGACAATCAGGTCGAAGGTCTGGGCCAGCACATCAATGAGCATGCCGTCGGCGGTCAGTCGCGTGCCTCGGGCGCAGGTCAGCATGCGCCGGCCCTCGATGCTGGCCGCCACCACTTCGATGCCGGCGCGGCGCAGCACGTCGATCAGGGTTACGCATTGCAGATCATCGATGCCCTCGGCGAGGGTAATCAGGGCTCTAAAGGTCATGGGCGCCATCCGCTGGGTGATCTTTAAAGCGTAGTCAGCTTTGCCCTGCCCTGTTCAGCGACAGCCGTTACTTGATGTAAAGCTGGGTCGACATCGTGTTGCGCGGGGCGTTGATCGAGGTGTTGCTGAAGGTAAAGGTGCCTTCCTGACGAGTCGCCAGATCGAAGGTGTACAGCGAACCGACGGTTTTCGCGCCCGGCGTGCATTCGGTCAGGTTGCCGTTATCGAAGGCACAGACCGGACTCCGGGTGCCGTTCACTTCAAAGCCGTCCAGTGCAGCCTGAGGCTGGCTCTGGCCGTAGCCGATTTCCAGCACATAGACCTTGATGCCCGGCGCGCTGTGATCGCAACGGGTCTGCACCTGGCCATCGGTAATGTCTTCGAGCCCGCAGGACGACGACTGAACCTTGATGACTTTCACCTCGCTCAATGGCGGTGCCGACGCCGCGAGTACCATCGGTGTACCGGCCAGCCACAAGGCCATCAGTCCAGCGGTCTTCATCCAACCCTTGTTCATGCGATCCATCCCCGAAAAAACAGCGCGCAGTATGGCGTAGTTGGCCGTGGTGCAAAACTTCGCCGACGATCGACACCAACATCCGCCATCTTCCTCACGCTGCTGGTATGATGCGCGGCTTTTTCCGGCCCACCACAATTTTCCAGGCGCTTGCGACGGTCTGTGCTTTGCTGTTGAGGTCGATACATTCACGGCGCCACGCGCGCCACGGGGAGCAGACATGCTGGAAAGGCTGTTTCAACTCAAGGCACACAACACCAACGTGCGGACCGAGATTCTCGCGGGCGTCACGACCTTCCTGGCCATGGCCTACATTCTGTTCGTCAACCCGAGCATCCTCGGCGAGACCGGCATGGACAAAGGCGCGGTGTTCGTCGCCACGTGCCTGGCAGCCGCCATCGGCTCCACGGTCATGGGCCTGATCGCCAACTACCCGATCGCTCTCGCACCGGGCATGGGTCTGAACGCCTTCTTTACCTACACCGTCGTGCTGCACATGGGCCACACCTGGCAAGTGGCGCTGGGCGCGGTGTTCATTTCCGCCGTGTGCTTCTTCCTGCTGTCGATCTTCCGCATCCGTGAATGGATCATCAACAGCATCCCGCTGCCGCTGCGCTCGGCGATTGCTGCCGGTATCGGCCTGTTCCTGGCGCTGATCGCCCTGCACAACGCCGGTATCGTGGTCAGCAACCCGGCGACCATGGTCGGCCTCGGCGACCTGAAACAACCGGCCCCGATCCTCGCCACTCTCGGTTTCGCCCTGATCGTTGCCCTTGAAGCCCTGAAAGTGCGCGGCGCAGTGCTGATCGGCATTCTCGCGGTGACCATCGTCTCGATCGTGATGGGCTTCACCCCGTTCGGCGGCGTGACCTCGATGCCACCTTCGCTGGCCCCGACCTTCCTGCAACTGGACATCAAGGGCGCGCTGGACATCGGCCTGGTCAGCGTGATCTTCGCCTTCCTGTTCGTTGACCTGTTCGACAACTCCGGCACCCTGATCGGCGTCGCCAAGCGCGCCGGCCTGATGGGCAAGGAAGGCCACATGCCGAAAATGGGCCGTGCACTGATCGCCGACAGTACGGCGGCGATGGTCGGTTCGCTGCTGGGCACCTCGACCACCACCAGCTACATCGAATCCGCTGCGGGCGTGAGTGCCGGCGGCCGCACCGGCCTGACCGCCATCGTCGTCGCAATCCTGTTCCTGCTGGCGCTGTTCTTCTCGCCACTGGCCTCCAGCGTACCGGCCTTCGCCACCGCACCAGCGCTGCTGTTCGTCGCCGTGCTGATGACTTCGGGCCTGGCGGAAATAGACTGGGAAGACATCACCGTCGCCGCGCCGGTCGTGGTCACCGCCCTGGCGATGCCTTTCACCTATTCCATCGCCAACGGCATCGCCTTCGGCTTCATCGCCTGGACTGCAATCAAACTGCTGTCCGGCCGCGCCCGTGAGCTGAACCCGGCGCTGGTGATCCTGTCGATTCTGTTCGTGATCAAGCTGGGTTGGTTCAACGCATGACTTTTGATTCCCAGGCCTACGCCGCACAACTCGAAGACAAAGTCACGCGCCTGCGTGACCTGCTGGCCCCGTTCGATGCACCGGAGCCAACGGTGTTCGACTCGCCTTTGCAGAACTTCCGCCTGCGCGCCGAATTCCGCCTGTGGCGCGAGGGCGGTGAGCGGCACTACGCGATGTTTTCTCAGGACGACAAGCGCACGCCGATCCTGATCGAGGAATTCCCGATCGCCAGCCTGCGCATCAACCAGTTGATGCCGCAATTGAAGGCTGCCTGGCAGGCCAGCGCGGCGCTGAGCCACAAGCTGTTTCAGGTGGAGTTTCTGACCACCTTGGCCGGCGACGCGATGATCACCCTGTGCTATCACCGTCCGCTGGACGAGCACTGGCATGCGGCGGCGACCAAACTGGCGGCGGATCTGGGCGTCAGCATCATCGGTCGCTCCAAGGGCAAGCGCGAAGTGCTCGGCCTCGATTACGTGGTCGAGAAACTCGACGTTGGCGGTCGCACATTCAGCTATCGCCAACCGGAAGGCGCGTTCACCCAACCCAACGGCACCGTGAACCAGAAGATGCTCAACTGGGCATACGAAGCACTGGGCGATCGCAGCGACGATCTGCTGGAGCTGTACTGCGGCAATGGCAACTTCACCCTGCCGCTGGCGACCCGCGTGCGCAAAGTGCTGGCCACCGAAATCAGCAAGACCTCGGTCAACGCCGCGTTGAGCAACCTGGCCGAAAACGCTGTGGATAACGTGACTCTGGTGCGCCTGTCCGCCGAAGAGCTGACCGAAGCCCTGAACGAAGTTCGCCCGTTCCGTCGCCTGCACGGCATCGACCTGAAAAGCTACGAGTTCGGCAGCGTGTTCGTCGACCCGCCACGGGCCGGCATGGACCCGGACACCTGCGAACTGACCCGTCGCTTCGACAACATCCTGTACATCTCCTGCAACCCCGAGACCCTGGCGGCCAACATCGCCCAGCTGCACGACACGCACCGCATCACGCGCTGTGCGCTGTTCGACCAGTTCCCGTGGACTCACCACATGGAATCCGGCGTGCTGCTGACCCGACGTTGATCGCAAGTGCCAGAAACAAGAAAGCCGTCCTCACCGACGGCTTTTTTGTGCCTGTTCATGGCACGGGATCGATCTTGCGCGGGCGCCCGCCCTTCCTGCCGTTGGCCCGGGCAGCTTCGGCTTTCGCGGTGCTGCTCTGGCGGCCATTGCGCGAAGCGATCACCGAGGCGGCCATGGCCATCAATGGTTGACTGGCCGAGATCATGCCGGCGATGGAAACCTGCAGATCCTTGCCATCATGGCACAGCGCGGTGCCGGCAAAGCCGACGTTCAATCCGCTGAAGTCTTCCGGTTCGAAATCATCGAATTCCCGGTAGAGATTCACTGGCAGCAACACGCCGCTGTTGTCCTCGAAGTGAATCACCAGGCATGGTTTCTGAAAGGCCACCGACACGGCTTGCAGGCTGCTGCGTCGGCGCACGCCGCCACGGTCGACGGCTTCGTCCAGACGTTTTTCCGTGACGGGCCGATCCGCGTGCAAGGCGGCTTTGACTGTTTTCATAGTTCTATTTCCACTCCTTCGTGAGCGCCGACCAGGGCCAACAGGGTTTTGTTGACCTCAGGCTCGTAATACGCAGATCCGATCCTGAAACTCGTGCTGGTGACCTCCCGCAGCACCGCCACCTGATTCGACTGTCCGTCCCACCACTGATTGTCGAGACAAGCGGTGCGCAATCGAGTCCACCAGATCCAGCGGGCCCGCCGCAGATGATCGGTTTCGCGCAGCGACTGGCGCAGCCCTTCAAGCAGACTGACCGGCGGTCGATGCGACAACGGCACCACATCCCACAGTTCGACGCCGTTGTGCCAGAAACTGAATTTGAAGCGGGCGCTCCAGGCGCCTGCATCCACATGTGCGTGGGGCGGACAATGTTCGTCACGCAACATGATCACCACTGACAGTCCTTTGTAACTGCATACCTTCATGCTAACCCATCCGTTAGGTTTAAACGTTTCAACACTTGCCATTCCCTGGCAAATCCGACCATCGGCGCCAACGTCTGCTGTGGCCGTTACCTTTCGAGCCTAGTGCGGGAGCCGAAAAAGCCGCGGGCAAAATGGTAAGCAGTTCTTTCGCACCGGCTGCGCATTTGCTACATACGAAGACTCATTCCCCGGTGTAATCAATCATGCAGCGACACTTCGACGATCTTCAGCTGGGCAGCATCGAGTTGTTTTGCCTGGCCGCCGAGTGCGGCAGTTTCACCGGCGCGGCGCAGGCGGCTTCGGTGACGCCGGCAGCGGTGAGCCGCTCGGTATCACGCATGGAAGAACGCCTGGGCGTGCGGCTGTTTGCACGCACCACCCGCAGCGTGAAACTGACCGATAGCGGCCGTCGCTATTACGAAGAATGCAGCCAAGCGCTGGCTCAACTGGTCGAGGCGCAACGGGAAGTCATGGGCCAGCAGCAGGAACCGTCCGGCATCCTGCGTATCAGTATTCCTACGACTTACGCCCATCACCGGATCCTGCCGCTGCTGCCGGCCTTTCGCGCGCGATTCCCGCAGGTGAAGGTCGACATGCACATCAGCAACCGCAACATCGACTTCGTCGGCGAGGGCTACGACATGGCGATCCGCGTGCGCGCGATTCCCGATTCGGGTTTGATCGCCCGGCATCTGGAAGATGCGGCGCTGGTGATGGTTGCCAGCCCCGATTACCTGAAACGCGCCGGTACGCCGCAGACCCTCGAAGACCTCGAACAGCACGAGTGCATTCAGTACGAATTACCCAGCAGTGGGCGGCGGATCACCTGGCTGTTTTACGACGAAGACGCGCCACGGGAAATCCTCGCCGAGGGCAATTTCTGCTGCTCGGACGATGTGCTCGGTGGCGTGACCCTGGCCAGGCACGGTGCCGGGTTATTCCAGACTTATCGCTTCATCGTCGAAAAAGAACTGGCCGACGGCTCGCTGATAGAAGTGCTCAAACCCTACAACGGGCGCTCGCGACCGTTCACGCTGCTGTACCCGCAGAATCGCCACATGCCGCTGCGGGTCAGGGCTTTCATCGATTTTCTGGTCGAGAAGTTGCCGCACTGAATTGCACCAGTGTGCGATCACCGCACACAAAACCGGGCTGTCGATGCAGAGCAATTGATTAAAGTAACCATCTAGTACAATTTAACTCCACAGGTCGAAACCCTCGGCCCAAGCCAAAAACAATAAGTGGAGTTTGCCCCCATGCCCCCTATCGTTCTGGTGCTCAACGGCCCGAACCTGAACCTGCTCGGCACCCGTGAACCGGCGACCTACGGTCACGAAACCCTGGCCGACATTTCTGCCCTGTGCGGGCGCGCCGCCGAAGAGTTCGGCCTGGCCGTGGAGTTTCGCCAGACCAACCACGAAGGCGAACTGCTCGACTGGATTCACGGCGCCCGTCAGCGCTGCGCCGGCATCGTGATCAACCCAGCCGCCTGGACTCACACCTCGGTCGCGATCCGCGACGCTCTGGTCGCCAGCGAATTGCCGGTGATCGAAGTGCACCTGTCCAACGTCCACGCCCGCGAGCCGTTCCGTCACCATTCGTTCGTCTCGGCCATCGCCACAGCCGTGATGTGCGGCTTCGGCAGCCACGGCTATCGCCTGGCCCTGGAACATTTCAGCCAGCGGCTGAAGGGGCGATCCGCATGAACCGCAACAACGTGATACTCGCCGGGCTGATCGGCGCCGGCATCCAGGCCTCCCGCACCCCGGCGCTGCACGAGCACGAAGGCGACGAACAGGGTCTGCGTTACCTTTACCGGCTGATCGATCTCGATCAACTGCAACTGGACAGCAACGCCCTGCCCGACCTGCTGCTGGCCGCCGAACGGATGAATTACACCGGGCTGAACATCACCTTCCCGTGCAAGCAGGCAATCATCCCGCTGCTCGATGAATTGTCTCCGGAAGCCCGAGGCATCGGCGCCGTGAACACAGTGGTGCTGAAGGACGGCAAACGCGTCGGCCACAACACCGATTGCCTGGGTTTTGCCGAAGGTTTTCGTCGCGGCCTGCCAGACGTCGCCCGCGAACGTGTGGTCCAGATGGGCGCTGGCGGCGCCGGTGCGGCAGTCGCCCACGCCTTGTTGAGCGAAGGCGTACAGCAACTGAGCATTTTTGATGTGGACGTGGAGCGGGCCGATAGCCTGGCCAACAACCTCAACCAGCATTTCGGCGCTGGCCGGGCGGTTGCCGGGCATGATCTGGCGAGCACACTGAGTCAGGCGAATGGCCTGGTAAACACCACGCCGATGGGCATGGCCAAATTACCGGGCATGCCCGTGCCGGCGGCGTTGCTGCGACCCGAGTTGTGGGTGGCGGAGATCGTGTATTTCCCACTGGAAACCGAACTGCTGCGCAACGCCCGCGCGCTGGGTTGCCGAACCCTGGATGGCGGCAACATGGCGGTGTTTCAGGCGGTGAAGGCGTTTGAGCTGTTCAGCGGCAGAGTGCCGGATGCGCAGCGAATGCTCGCGCATTTTCAAAGCATGAAGGGATAAAACCGTGAGGGGGGCGACGCCCCCTCGACTTCGGTCACGCCTGCAGGTAGCGCAGCACCGACTCGCAAATCATCTCGCGATGACGCTGCTTAATGCTTTCGTCCGGCAGGTCGATCTGAAAGATCTCACCGAACGTATGGCGGTTCGATACGCGATAGAAGCAGAACGAACTGATCAGCAGATGCACGTCCAGCGCGTCGAGCCCGGCGCGGAACACGCCCTCTTCAGCACCGCGACGCAGAATCTCGCCCAGTGAATCGAGGATGGTGTTGTTCATAGCCTTGATCGCGTCGGAACGCTTCACGTACTCGGCGTTGTGGATGTTTTCGATGCTGACGATCCGCACGAAATCGACGTTGCGATCGTGGTGATCGAAGGTGAACTCCACCAGACGCCGGATCGCTTCCACCGGCGGCAGTTCGGCCAGGTGCAGACGGTTCTCGGTGTTGCGGATATCTCCGTAGAGCTTCTCCAGCACCTCGACGTACAACTGCTCCTTGCTGCCGAAGTAATAATAGATCATGCGCTTGGAGGTGTGGATGCGCTCGGCGATCGCGTCGACGCGAGCGCCGGACAGACCCTGCTGGACGAACTCGACGATCGCCTCCTGCAGGATATTCTCGCGGGTCTTTTCCGGGTTGTTCTTGCGACTTTTGCGCGGCTCTACCGCGGGTAGATCGGAGGCTGCGGAAAGTTCTGAAGTCATCGTCATTGCGGGCTCACGGCCATCACTGCACAGGCTGGCGATTATGGGCCGCGCGCCCCAGTGAAGGAAGCCGCGCGACCGGTGTTTAATCCCGCGTTTACGAATTTCCTACAACTTGGCCTGGCGAACGGCGCCACTGCGTGATTTGGCCATCGCCGCCAGCCGCACCGCGACGTTAGCCGCGCCATAACCCGCGTAACCGTTCTTGCGCTGGATGATCTCGAAGAAGAAACGCCCTTCGAACGGCTCGGTGTAGACGTGGAACAACTCGCCGCCTTGTGCATCGCGGTCGTACAGCACGTTGTAGTACGCCAGCTCGCTGAGGAATTCGTCATCGAAATCGAAGCGCGCCGCCAGGTCGTCGTAATAGTTCAGCGGGATGTCCAGCAGCGGCACGCCCGCCTCTTTCGCCCGGCTGACTTCGGCGAAGATATCGTCGCAATCGAAGGCGATGTGATGCACCCCGGAGCCGCGATAACTCGACAGCGCGTGTGAGATCGCGGTGTTGCGGTTCTCGGAAATGTTCAGCGGCAGACGGATCGAACTGTCGCGGCTACGCAGCGCGCGACTCTTCACCAGCCCGTAAGGATCCGGCAGCACCACTTCGTCATCAGCCTCGAAATCCAGCAGGCTCTTGTAGAACAGCACCCAGCTGTCGAGGCTGTCCGCCGGCAGCGCCATGGCCATGTGATCGATGCGCTTGAGCCCGCCGCGAGCCACCGCGTCCGGCAGCAGATTGAAGTCGGTGCCGTAGACATCCGCTTCCTGATCCACCAGGTAAATCAGGCTGCCGTCCGGCGCACGCACCGCCGCCAGCTCCAGTTCGTTGGGGCCGACCAGTCCGCGATACGGCTGACCTTTATAAGCGACGGCGCGGGCCAGCGCGCTGGCGCTGTCCTTGACCCGCACGGCGGTGGCGCACAGCGACGGGCCGTGGGCCTCGAAAAAGCTGTGGCCGAACGAATAGGGTTCCGAGTTGAGGATCAGGTTGATATCGCCCTGACGCAACAGGCTGACGCTCTTGGAACGATGCTGACCGGCCTTGACAAAACCCAGCCGCTCCAGCCAGTTCGACAGCTTGGCCCCGAGGCTTTCATCCACGGCGAACTCAAGAAACTCGATGCCGTTGTACTCGCTGGCCTTCGGCGTTTCGAAGAGGATTTTGCGGTTATCCACAGGACGGATGTCCTGCTCCAGACGCTGGCGGGTTTTCTCCTCCAGGTACAGCAGCGAACGCAGACCGTCGGCCGCATTGGCCCGAGGCGGTGCGGCGCGGAAGCCGTCGTTGAAGATTTCCAGCGACAGCGGTCCGGTGTAACCACTCTGGATGATCGGTGCGAGGAAACCCGGCAGATCGAATTCGCCCTGCCCCGGGAAGCAGCGGAAATGCCGGCTCCACTCCAGCACGTCCATCGCCAGGATCGGCGCGTCGGCCATTTGCACGAAGAAAATCTTGTCGCCGGGAATCTCGGCAATCGCCCGTGGATCGCCCTTGAGCGACAAGGTGTGGAAGCTGTCGAGCAACACGCCGAGGGCCGGGTGATCGGCCTGACGCACGATGTCCCAGACCTGTTGATAAGTATTGACGTGACGGCCCCAGGCCAGCGCTTCATAACCGATACGCAGGCCACGGGCGCCGGCGCGCTCGGCCAGCAGGCGCAGGTCGTCGATGAGGATCTGTTGATCGCCAATACTGTCGGGGGAGGCATTGCTGCAGACCAGCACCAGGTCGGTGCCCAGTTCCTGCATCAGGTCGAACTTGCGCTCGGCCCGCTCCAGGTTACGGTCCAGACGATCACGGCGGCAGCCTTCGAAATCGCGGAACGGCTGGAACAGCGTGATGGCGATCCCGAGGTCGGCGCACATCTGCCGGATTTCCCGGGGGCTGCCGTCGTAATACAGAAGATCGTTCTCGAAAATCTCCACCCCGTCGAACCCGGCGGCGGCAATGGCTTCGAGTTTTTCCGGCAGGGTTCCGCTCAAGGAGACGGTGGCAATGGATCGCTGCATGTTTCAACTCCCGGTGGAGACGTCGGCTACGGAAATTGCGCCGCTTTTATAGGGTGAGCGAATTATTGGTCCCGGTTTTTCATTGAGCAATTTAAACTGTACTACCCGGTTAGTTTTGCGTGCGATTATCGAACAGAATGCCGGTTTGGCGAATTGACGATTTTTCGTCCACTGCCCAACATCCGTCTCACCTTGAGTCCGGAACTGAACCACCGGTCGCAGCGTGCACAAGAAAAGCACACCAAATAACAAATCCAAAAACGGGTGGAACACATGATTCCTTCACAGACTTCCCGCATGGCTCCGGCCATGAGCACTGCCACGGGTGGCATCGGCGACAAGATCCGCGGCGCCATGGCCGTCGGCAAGACCCGTTGGGGCATGCTGGCGCTGGTGTTTTTCGCCACCACGCTGAACTACATCGACCGCGCCGCTCTCGGCGTCATGCAGCCGATCCTCGCCAAGGAAATGAGCTGGACGGCGATGGACTACGCCAACATCAACTTCTGGTTTCAGGTCGGCTACGCGATCGGCTTCGTGCTGCAAGGACGGCTGATCGATCGGGTCGGCGTCAAGCGCGTGTTCTTCTGCGCGGTGCTGCTCTGGAGCCTGGCCACCGGCGCCCACGGCCTGGCGACCTCGGCGGTGGGCTTCATGGTCTGCCGGTTCATCCTCGGCCTGACTGAAGCGGCGAACTACCCGGCTTGTGTGAAGACCACACGCCTGTGGTTCCCGGCCGGCGAGCGCGCCGTGGCCACCGGCATCTTCAACGCCGGCACCAACGTCGGTGCGATGTTCACCCCGATGCTGCTGCCGCTGATCCTTCACGTGTGGGGCTGGCAGGCTGCGTTCCTGTGCATGTCGGCACTGGGCGGGATCTGGCTGCTGTTCTGGGGCCTGAAGTATTTCAACCCGGAAGATCACCCAAACGTTAAGCAGTCGGAGCTGGAATACATCCAGAAAGAAGTCGAACCGGAACAGGCCCGCGTGCCGTTCTCGAAGATCCTGCGCATGCGCGGTACCTGGGCCTTCGCCCTCGCTTACTCGCTGACCGCGCCGGTGTTCTGGTTCTACCTGTACTGGTTGCCGCCGTTTCTCAATCAGCAATACAACCTGGGCATCAACGTTACCCAGATGGGCATTCCGCTGATCATCATCTACGTCACCGCCGACTTCGGCAGCGTGGGCGGCGGGATTCTGTCTTCGTTCCTGATCGGTCGCGGCATGAACTCGATCAAGGCGCGGCTGCTGTCGATGTTCCTGTTCGCCTGCTGCATCATCGGCGTGGTCATGGCCGCCGGCTCCGCCAACCTGTGGATCGCGGTTGCCGCCATCTCTCTGGCCATCGGCGCGCATCAGGCCTGGACAGCGAACATCTGGAGCCTGGTGATGGACTACACGCCCAAGCACATGATGAGCACGGTGTTCGGTTTCGGCGGCATGTGCGCGGCGATCGGCGGGATGTTCATGACCCAGATCGTCGGCCACATCCTGACCGTCACCAATAACAACTACACCGTGCTGTTCACCCTGATTCCGGCGATGTACTTCATCGCGCTGACCTGGATGTACTTCATGGCACCGCGCAAGATTCCTACCGTTACCGAGTAGCCCTTCAATACTAAGTAGCCTTCCTGCACTGACCGGCCTGATCTCAGGCCGGTCACGTCTTCAGCGCAGGCTCTGCTGCCACGCTGCCGCCAGCCCGCTGCAACAGATCACCGCAATCCCGATCACCGTCATCAGGGTCGGCGTGTGAGCAAACAGCAACCAGCCCAACAACCCCGCAAACACAATCTGGCAATAACCGAACGGCGCCAGCAACGCCGGCGCGGCATGGCGGAACGCCTGGGTCAGAAACAGGTGCGCGGTCATTCCGCAACTGCCCAGCGCCAGCATCAACAAGGCATGCCCCAGACTCGGCACCTGCCAGAAGAACGGCACCAGCGCACTCATCACCAGCGTGTTGCACAACCCGGCGAAAAAGTTGCTGGTGGTCGGGCTGTCGATTTCCGCGAGCTTGCGGGTGAGCAACTGATAGAAGCAGAAAAACAGCGCCGAGCAGAACGGCAACAGAATCGCCGGGGTGAACAAGTCACCGCCCGGATGGACGATGATCAGCACACCGATGAACCCGCACACCACCGCGATCCACTGACCGCGCGTCACCCGTTCCTTGAGCAGCGGCACCGACAGCGCCGTCACCAGCACCGGAGCAAGAAAGTTGACCGCCGTGGCCTCGGCCAGCGGGATGTACAGCAACGCTGTGGTGAAAAACAGGCTGGTGCCCAACAGGCACAACGCCCGCGCCAACTGCCACAACGGACGTTTGGTGCGCAGCACGCGCAGCCCGGACTGCGGCAGGAAAATCCCCGCCATCAGCAGCGTGTGCACCAGATACCGCGCCCACACCACCATCACGATCGGATAAAAACCCGAAAGGTATTTCGACAGCGCGTCGTGGCTGGAGAACAGGAAGGTTGCCACGACAATCAGCAAGATCCCCTTGAAGGGTTGGTTGACGCCGGAAAGCGGAGTGCTGACGGTCATGGGCTCTCTCTGAATGAAAAATAAACGGTGACGAGGACGCGTGCGCCCTCGCCCCTTGAAGCAGACTTATAGCCGGGCCAACAATTCCCGTGTCCGGTCGATCGCCATTTGCGCCCGCTGTAAACCACTCACGCCTTGCTCCAGCAATTTGACCGTGGGAATTTCCAGACTCAGGGGAAGGTTAGCCGGAAGACTGCGCAACAAACCGATCAAGTCACAATCGCCCTCGCCGGGAAACCGTCGTTCATTGCGAGCCTGACGCAAGATCTCGGCCATGTCCGTCGGCCTCGGCCCGGCAACATCGCACAACTGTGCATAGCGCAGCCGCGAGGGCGGCACACCGTCCAGATCCTCCAGCCGCGATCCGGAACGGTCGAAGTGAAACGCATCGACCAGTACCGCCCCGTTTTCGCGCCCGGCCTTGTCGACGATGCGCAACGCCTGTTCGAGATTGCGCGCATCGGTCCATGGCATGAACTCCAGATGCGGATGCAAACCGTAGGGCGCCGCCAGATCGCAGAGTGCCGCGAAATTATCGGTGAGCCGCTGTTCGTCAGGATCGTTACCGGCGACCAGCAATTCACTGGCACCGAACTCCGCGCCGACGCTAAGCAGTTGTTCGAAATCCGCAACCACCGTCTGCGGTTTCAAACGCAGGATTTCCACGTCGAGCACGCCGATTCCGGTGTCACGCAAACGCGCCAGTGTCTGACGCCGCAAATCGCCATCGGCTACCAATGGAAAGTGATATTCCTCGGGCGTCGCCGGCTCCAGACGCAGGCCGACATGGCTGTAACCGGCACGGGCCGCGACCTCGACCATCTCGGGTGGCGACAACTCCAGCACGGTCAGGCTGGCGAGGGACAGAATTCGTTCATTCATGTTCAGGCCTCGATCTGCGCAGGTTCGGTGGCGCGACCGCTGGCCGCTGCTTCACGGATGGCCTCGACCAGCGCCAGAGTGCGGGCGGCATCGGCGGCACTCACCAGCGGTTCAACCTCCCGTCGCGCCACGCGGACGAAATGCTGCAACTGCAACCGCAGCGCTTCATCAGGCGTGAACGGTTCATCGACCGACAGCAACGGCTCGTGCCAACCGGCGTCCACCTGATCGGCGCGGTAATGCCAGCGCTTGAGCTGCGGAATGCTCAAGGCTCCGGCCGTTCCCGCCAGCAAGTAGCAAGGTTGATCGGCCTGGCGCGGATAGGCCGGGTTTTCCCCGGAGTTCAACTCCCAGCTCCACGGCGCCGCCACCGCATCGGAACCGGTCAGCGTACCCAGCGCTCCGCCGTCGAACTGCAGCAGGATCGCCGCGCTGTCTTCATTGGCAAAACCACGCAACGCACGGTCGGTGATCGCCTGCACCGAACGCACTTCGCCGCACAGATGACGCAGCAGATCGAGGTCGTGAATCAGATTGGTCAACAGCATGCCCGCGCCCTCTTCGCGCCGCCACGCGGTTTCGAAATACTGGTCAGGCTTGCGCAGTTGGAACAACGCAGTCACCAGAGTCAGCCGCCCCAATGCTCCGCCCTTGACCAGTTCATGGGCCCGCACGATCAACGGATTGTGCCGCCGATGATGGCCAACCAGCACCGGCACGCCACTGCGTTTCACCGCCGCCACCAGTTCCCGCGCCTCATCCAGGTTTACGCCCACCGGTTTTTCCAGCAACACCGGAACACCAGCGGCGAGACAATCCAGCGCAGTGCTGACGTGCTGATTATTCGGATTGGCGACGATCACGGCGTCTGGCCGGTTCTGCTCCAGCATCTGACGGTGATCGGTGAAATGCGCCACACCCCACTCCGCCGCCAGGGCCGGTGCCTGAGGGCCGGGATCGGCCACGGCGCATAACATGGCCTCAGTGAGATGTTTCAGGTGCCGGTAATGTTGCTGGCCCATGTTACCGGCGCCGATCAGGGCGATGCGAAGGGGCGGGTTCAAGGTGCGATCCTCTTGTGATTGTTGTGGGAAAACTCACTCAATCAACAATTTAGAACCCGGTTCCAGATTCTCACACCCGCCCGACTGAAAAGTGGGCGAACAGCGCACAGCTTTGCTTAAACGAACAATTCCGAGGCCAGGCTGGCCGCCGACAGCTCCTCGGTGAAAGTTAGCAACAGCGGCGCCAGTTCATGCAATCGCGCCCCCGGCATCCGGGCGCTTGGGCCGGCGATGCTGAGCACGCCAATCACCCGACCATCGGCGGGATGTTTCACCACGGCAGCAATCGCCGACGTGCCCACCGCCGAGCTTTCCTCTACACATGCATACCCCTGCTCCCGCGCCACGCGCAGGCGTTCGAGCAGTTCAATATTGGAGCGCGGCGCGTTGGGCCCGATATCCGCCGGCACCTCCGCGCCCTGGCGCTCGACCAGCGACAACGCCTCGGCGTCGCTCATGCACGCCAGCCACGCATGGCCCGACGCGGTGTAGAACAGCGGCGCATCGCGGCCCATGTCCGGGTCGTAACGCAGACCGGTGCGCGCACCCTGGGCCTTGGCAATCCAGGTCTGGCGCTCGCCGTCAATCACACCAAGGCGCACCAGCTCACCGGTTTCCTGGGCCAGTCGATCGAGCACCGGCTGCAAAATGTCGGCACCGCTGCTCGACAGATATTGAAAGCCCATCGCAACCAATTTGGTGGAAAGGTGATAGCGCAACGTTTCCGGATTCTGCCGCACGTAACCCAGGCGGATCAGCTCGGCGAGCAGGCGGTGCGTCGCGCTCTTCGGAATATCCAGTTGCTCGGCCAGGGTCTGCATCGGCAGCCCGCGCGGATCACTGGTGAGGCTTTCCAGCACGCTGAAAACCCGTTCGATTTGACTGCCGGCCATGGTGCGCTCTCGGTGAAGTTTCGCCGATTCTAGAAGACATCCCAAGGAATGCGAAATCTGGAACCCGACGTCCGATAACCGCCCACTTTGCGCGTCAGTCGGTTGATCTGCTTCGCCCGCACTGGTTATTTTCTGGAACATGATTCTAAAAACAACTGATTGCTGGAGCCCTTGCTGATGTCTGCCCTTCCCGATATCGACTGCGACGTTCTGGTGGTCGGCTCCGGCGCCGCTGGTTTGTCGGCCGCCGTCACCGCCGCCTGGCATGGCTTGAAGGTCATCGTGGTAGAAAAGGATCCGGTGTTCGGCGGCGCCACCGCGTGGTCCGGCGGCTGGGCGTGGGTGCCGTGCAATCCGCTGGCCCGGCGCGCCGGGATCGTGGAAGACGTGGAACTGCCGCGCACCTATCTGCGCCACGAACTCGGCGAGCACTACGACCCGGCCATGATCGACGCCTTCCTTGAAGCCGGCCCGCGCATGGTGGCGTTCTTCGAACAACACACCGCCCTGCAATTCGCGGACGGCAACGCCATTGCCGACATCCACGGCGAAACACCGGGCGCCGGCACCGGCGGACGCTCGGTGATTGCAGCGCCCTACGACGGACGAAAGGTCGGGCGCCTGCTCAAGCGTCTTCGTACAACCATGCGCGAAACATCGTTCATGGGCATGCCGATCATGGCCGGCGCGGACCTGTCGGCGTTTCTCAATCTGACCCGCTCGTTGTCGGCGGCCTGGCACGTGACCCGGCGTTTCACTCGCCACCTGCTGGACCTGGCGCTGTACGGCCGGGCAATGCAACTGGTCAACGGCGTGGCGCTGGTGGCGCGGCTGGCGAAATCCGCCGAAGACCTCGGCGTACTGCTGTGGGAATCGGCGCCAGTGACGGAACTGCTGCGCGACGAATCACGCATCACCGGCGCTCGCGTGCACACCGCGAAAGGCCCGGTCACTGTCCATGCGCGCAAGGGCGTGGTGCTCGCGGCCGGCGGATTTGCCAACGACATCGAGCGGCGCAAGGCCTTGTTCCCGCGCACGCCCACCGGTCACGAACATTGGGCGCTGCCACCCTTGGGAGTGAATGGCGACGGCCTGCGACTGGGCGAAACCGTCGGAGCCCGGGTCAACACCGATGTGGCCTCGCCCGTGGCGTGGGCACCGGTCTCGCAGGTGCCACATTCCGACGGCAGCATCGGCCATTTCCCGCACATCATCGAACGCGGCAAACCGGGCGTCATCGGCGTGCTGCGCAACGGCCAGCGCTTCGTCAACGAAGCCAACGGCTATTACGACTACGTCAGCGCCATGGTCGCCGCCGCCCCCGAAGGCGAAGAGGTCGCGTCCTGGCTGATCTGCACCCGCGCGTTCCAGCGCCGTTACGGGCTCGGCATGTCTCGGCCGTTTCCGGTGCCGGTGTCAGATTTTATCCGCAGCGGCTATCTGAAAACCGGCGATACCCTGGAGGAATTGGCCGGCGCATGCGGCATCGACGCGAAGGGTTTACGCGCCACCGTCGATGATTACAACCACCATGCCCGGCACGGCGAAGACCCGCTGTTCGGTCGCGGCTCGACCCCGTACAACCGCAAACAGGGCGATCCGGCGCAACAGCCCAATCCGTGCGTGGCACCTATCGAACAAGGCCCGTTCTACGCGGTGAAGGTGCAGCCGGGCTGCTTCGGCACCTTCGCCGGGCTCAAGGTCAACCCGCATGCGCAGGTGCTCGACGCCGAAGACCGGCCCATCACCGGGCTCTACGCGGCCGGTGGCGACATGGCCAGCATCATGGGCGGGCATTATCCGGCGGGCGGGATCAACCTCGGCCCGGCGTTGACTTTCGGTTACATCGCAGCCCGACACATGGCGGGCGTCACGGCTTTCGAACAGGAGATCGACCATGCAGCACATCGTTAACAGACAAGGACTGAACCTGCCAAAACTCGGCCTCGGCACCTGCCCGATGCTCGGCGACGAATGCACCCGCGCCGTAGAACAAGCCCTGGAACTCGGTTACCGACACATCGACACAGCGGCGGCCTACAACAACGAAGACGCAGTCGGACAGGCCCTGGCGAATACGCCGACACCCCGCGAGCAGATTCACGTCACCACCAAGGTCTGGTGGGACCAGTTGCAACCGGATGCCATGCGTCATTCGCTGGATCGCAGCCTCAAGGCATTGCGCAGCGAGTACGTCGACCTGTTCATGATCCATTGGCCGACCACCGACTGGGACCTGCCGCGCACCCTTGAAACCCTCGCGTCGTTCAAGGAGCAAGGTCTGGCTCGCAACATCGGTGTGGCGAATTTTCCGCTGCCGCTGCTGCGCAAAGTCGTCGAGGAATACGGCATTCCTCTGTCAGCCATTCAGGTCGAGTACCACGTCCTGCTCGGACAAAACGCCCTGCTCGACTACGCCCGTCAACACGATCTGGCGCTGACGGCCTACACGCCGCTGGCACGCAACAAGGTCTCGGAGATTCCTCAGATTCAGCAGATCGCTGAAAAACACGGCGTGCTGCCGACTCAAGTGGCGCTGAAGTGGCTGCTGGATCAGGACAACGTCGCGGCGATTCCCAAGGCCAGCAGCAAGACCAATCAACTGGCCAACCTGGCCTCGCTGAATGTCAAACTGGATGACGACGACCGGGCGCTGATCGCTGCGTTGTCCAAGCGCGAACGTCAGGTCAGCCCGGACTTCGCGCCGGTATGGGATGCCTTCGACCGCTGAAATCTGACCCGGCGAAAGAAAACCGCCGGCGGATTGAATTCCCGGCGCTCGCGCTCGTCAATAACAGGCCCGACCTCGTCACCCCGAGGCCGGGCCTTTGTGCGTGTGTACGAATAGACGGACGACCGGACTGGCGCCACACTCACACACCAGCAACACTCATCACCACGATCAGACAGAGGATTCCCACATGCTATGGAAAAAAGGCCGACGCAGTGACAACGTCGTCGATGCCCGTGGCGATGACATGGGCGGTGGTGGCGGTATGCGCTTCGGCGGCGGCAAGGGCCTGAGCCTCGGAGCGATCCTGCTGATCGTCGGCATCGGCTGGATCACCGGCCAGGACCCGCTGCAGATCCTCGGCCAGCTCACCGGGCAGATGACCGAACAATCGGCCCCTACTTCGCAGACCCGTCAGGCACCGCCGGCCAACGATGAACAGGCCGAATTCGTGCGCTCGATCCTCGGCGACACCGAAGACACCTGGGGCGCGATCTTCCAGCAGGCCGGCCGGCAATATAAGGATCCGACCCTGGTGCTGTTCAGCAACCGGGTCAATTCCGCCTGCGGTCTGGCGACCTCGGCCACCGGCCCGTTCTATTGCCCGGCAGACCAGAAAGTCTATCTGGACATGGCGTTCTTCCAGGAAATGGCCCAGCGCTTCAAGGCCGCCGGCGACTTCGCCCAGGCCTACGTGATCGCTCACGAAGTCGGACATCATGTGCAGACGCTGCTCGGCGTCTCGGCGAAAATTCAGACAGCCCGCCAGCAAGGCCGGCAGATGGAAGGTGACGGCGGTCTGCTGGTGCGTCAGGAACTGCAAGCCGATTGCCTGGCCGGGGTCTGGGCCTACAACGCGCAGAAGCGTCTGAACTGGCTGGAACCGGGCGACATCGAAGAAGCCTTGAACGCAGCGAACGCCATCGGTGATGATCGCCTGCAACAACAGGGTCAGGGCCGTGTGGTGCCGGACTCATTTACTCACGGTACGTCGGCGCAAAGGGTGCGCTGGTTCAAAACCGGATTCGCCCAGGGCCAGGTCGGCCAGTGCGATACCTTTGCGGCGAAAAACCTGTAAATGCATAAATGGCTGTTGGCTTTACTGTTCATCGGCGGCACCGCCCAAGCGGCCGGCGTCGACGCAATCAGTCCCGGGCGTCTGCAATTGCAGGCCGGCGAAATGGCGGTGGGCATCGGCCCGGCGCCGGCGAAAATCGAGCGCGTGCTGATCGTCATTCATGGCCGCCTGCGCAACGCCGAGACCTATCGCAAAAGCGGCGAAGTCGCGGCGGAACTGGCCGGGCAAACCGCCAACACCCTGGTGATCGCCCCGCAGTTTCTCAACGAAAGCGATGTGTCGCTCTACTCGCTACCCGCCAGCGTGCTGCGCTGGCAAGGCAACGAGTGGATGGGCGGCGGGTTATCCACAGGGCCGAATCCGCTGAGTTCCTACGCCGCACTGGACGAAATCGTCGGAAGGCTGAGCGATCGCAAGCAGTTTCCGGACGTGAAGCAGATCGTGATCTTCGGTCACTCCGGCGGTGCCCAGGTGGTGCAGCGTTATGTGCTGCTGGCCCAGGAACAGCCGGCGCTCAAGACCGAAGGCATTCGCTTGCGTTATGTGGTGGCCAACCCGTCGTCCTACGCCTACTTCAATGAGCAACGCCCGGTGGCCTTCGATCATGCGAAGTGCCCGGGTTTCAACCGCTGGAAGTACGGTCTGGTGGACCCGCCGATCTACGCGGGTGGGCAAACGCCCGCGCAGCTTGAAGGCCGTTACGTCAAACGCGAGGTGATTTATCTGCTGGGCCAGCAGGACACCGACCCGCAGCACCCGGCGCTGGACAAGAGCTGCGCCGCCAAAGCCCAAGGGGCTTATCGACTGGAGCGCGGGAAGCTGTTTTTCGGTTACTTGCTGCGTCGTCACCCTGAAGGGATCAATCAGCGCCTGATCGAAGTGCCCGGCGTCGGGCATAACGGCGACGGCATGCTGACCTCGCCGGAAGGCCAGAAAGCACTGTTCGAGCAATAAAAAACGGGGGCCGAAGCCCCCGTTTTTTTTTCAAGCGAACAACATTCGCCGCAACTCCACACAATCCTTCGCATGCCAATCGGTCAGCTCCGGCCACGGATTATCCGGCAGGTTCACCAGCACCGTGTGCGTACCCGCTGCCCGACCGCAGTCGAGGTCGAAGCGGTAATCTCCGACCATCACCATCTCGCTCGCCGGCACTTGCCAGGCTTCGGCCAGTTTCAGCAAACCGCCCGGATGCGGTTTCGGCGGCGCTTCCTCGCGACCCAGCACATCCTCCACCGCAAAGCAGTCGGCCAGGCCGATGGCTTCCAGCGTCACGTGGGCCAGCTCGCGCGCATTGCGGGTCAGGATGCCCAGGCGATAACCCCTGGCGTGCAGGTCGCGCACCAGCTCCACCGCGCCGACCGCAGGGGTCGAGCCGAGCGCCAGATCGCGCTCATGCTCCAGCAGCCACGCATGTTTCGCCGCTGCTTCCTCGGCGGGCAATGCCGCGAGGTGGGTAAGGATGTCGTCCTCCGGCGGGATCGCCAGCGCCACGCGAATCGCCGCGAAGTCATGCACGGCGACGGTCAGGGTGCCGTCCATGTCGAACACCCAGTGCCGCACATCCGCCAGACTCATGCCCAGTCCTTGCGATGACGGATCAGGCCTTCCTGGGTCACCGACGCCACCAGTTGCCCGGCGCGGTTGAACACGCTGCCCCGGGAGAACCCGCGCGAGTTGCCGGCCCACGGACTGTCCATGGCATAGAGCAACCAGTCGTCGGCGCGCAGGTCATTGTGGAACCACAGCGCGTGGTCGAGGCTGGCGACCTGCATGTCTTTCTGCCAGACCGATTTGCCGTGAGGCAGCATCGAGGTGGTCAGCAGACCGAAGTCCGAGGCGTAGGCCAGCAGGTATTTGTGCAGCGCCGGGATGTCGGCCAAGGCGCCGTCGGCGCGGAACCACACGTACTTGACCGGATCCGCCGGTTGCGGGTTGTACGGGTCTTTTTCGGTGACCGGGCGCACTTCGATCGGCTTCGGGCACAGCAGCTTTTCGCGCATGTGTTCCGGGATCAGGTGCGCGCGTTGCTGGGTCAGTTCCAGCTCCGACGGCAGGTTTTCCGGGCCGACCACTTGCGGCATCTGGCTCTGGTGTTCGAAGCCTTCTTCGTCGTACTGAAACGACGCGCTGCAAGTGAAAATCGGGTGGCCCTTCTGGATCGCGGTCACGCGGCGGGTGCTGAAACTGCCGCCGTCGCGCACGCGGTCAACCGAATACACCACCGGCAACTTGGCATCGCCCGGACGCAGAAAATAACCGTGCATCGAATGCACATGACGCGCTTCTTCAACGGTCTGACTGGCCGCCGACAGCGACTGGCCCAATACCTGGCCGCCGAACAACTGGCGAAAGCCCAGATCCTGACTGCGACCACGGAACAGGTTTTCCTCGATCGGTTCGAGGGTCAGCAGATCCACCAGATCTTCCAACACTTGGCTCATTCAGACTCTCCTCACACAACGCTATGCCGCGCAGTCCTGACTGCGGCGGCCAATTCAGATTCTGGCGCGAGCCAATGATCGCGCCATTGTAAACGTCCGTGTCGGCTTAGCCATGCAGGGTCTGCAGCCATTGCTCCCGGGTGATGCGGTACAACACATGTCGACGCAACGGATGGTCGACCGCCAGTTTCGGGTGATCAAAATCGTCGGCTGGATCGTGATGCATGCCGATCGCCTGCATGACTTTTTCCGACGGCAGATTGCTCTGCGCAGTGAAGGACACGATTTCCTTCAGGGCCAACCGGTCAAAACCGCAGCGCAGCGCGGTCCACGCCGCCTCGCTGGCATAACCGAGGCCCCAGTGTTCCTTGGCCAGCCGCCAGCCGATTTCCACCGCCGGGGTGAACGGCGCATCGAAGCCGACCACGCCGAGCCCGGTAAAACCGATGAACTCGCCGCTGTCCTTGCGCTCCAGCGCCCACAGGCCATAACCGTGTTCGGCAAAATGCCCGCGCACCCGGCCGATCAACGCGGCGCTTTCCAGCCGGCTCAAGGGCGCGGGGAAGTAGCGCATCACCTGCGGGTCGGCGCACATTGCCGCGAACGCCGGCAAATCCTCGTCCTGCCATTGGCGCATCAGCAGCCTTGCGCTTTCCAGCTCCAGTATCGGTTCCATCCCGCCCCTCCGCTTGATGCCGTCAGTCTACATCGCTGTTAGGCTTTGCACTCTTTCCTGCAGCCTTTATGAATAGTCCACCATGCCGTTGCCGCTGATCTACCACGAAGACTACAGCCCGGAATTCCCGGCGGAACACCGCTTCCCCATGGACAAGTTCCGCCTGCTGCGCGATCACCTGGTGGACAGCGGCCTGACCCGCGACGAAGACCTGCTGCGCCCTGAACTGTGCCCCGCCGACATTCTCGCCCTGGCCCATGACCGCGGTTATATCGAACGCTACATGAGTGGCGAGTTGTCCCGCGAAGACCAGCGGCGCCTCGGTCTGCCGTGGAACGAAGCCCTGGCCCGACGCACGGTGCGGGCGGTCGGCGGTTCGATTCTCGCGGCAGAGAAAGCCCTGGAACATGGCCTGGCCTGTCACCTCGCCGGTGGCACCCATCACGCCCACTACGATTACCCCGCCGGCTTCTGCATCTTCAATGACCTGGCGATCATCAGCCACTACCTGCTGCAAAGCGGCCGGGTGAACCGCGTGCTGATCTTCGACTGCGACGTGCATCAGGGCGACGGCACTGCGCGGATTCTGCACAACACCCCGGAAGCAATCACCGTTTCCCTGCACTGCGAAAAGAACTTTCCTGCACGCAAGGCCGAAAGTGACTGGGACATTCCGCTGCCCAACGGCATGGGCGACGCCGACTACTTGAAGGTTGTCGATGACGCGCTCAACTATCTGCTGCCGCTGTATCAGCCGGATCTGGTGCTGTACGACGCCGGCGTCGACGTGCACAAGGACGACGCCCTCGGTTATCTGCAACTGACCGACGAAGGCGTCGCCGCCCGCGATGAAAGTGTGATGCGCCACTGCCTGGGCCGCGACATCCCGGTGGTCGGGGTGATCGGCGGCGGTTACAGCAAGGATCGCCACGCCCTCGCCCGCCGCCACGGAATCCTGCACCACAGTGCGCAGCGCGTCTGGCAGTCATCGGGTTGTCATTGAGTTGTGCTGCGTTACCCACAATGGCTGTGGAACGGCCTGTGGATAACCTGAGCGAAAGGGACTACAGACCATGCTGAACATGGCCTGCAGCGCGCTGGTTGTTTTTTGATCAGGCCTGACGATGGCCGCTGCTGCTAGAATGCGCCGCTTATTCCGCCACGCTATTGCCGCTGCCATGACCCAGACTTCCGCCGCCCTTCCCGCTCACGTCGCCATCATCGGCGGTGGCCCCGCCGGCCTGATGGCCGCCGAAGTGCTGAGCCAGGCCGGAGTCCGCGTCGATCTGTACGACGGCATGCCCTCGGTGGGCCGCAAGTTCCTGCTGGCCGGGGTTGGCGGCATGAACATCACCCACTCCGAAGCCTACCCGGCATTCCTCTCGCGCTACGCCGAACGCGCCCCGAACATCGCACCGCTGCTGCGCGCGTTCGACGCCGACGCACTGTGCCGCTGGATTCACGAACTGGGCATCGAAACCTTTATCGGCAGCTCCGGCCGGGTGTTCCCCACCGACATGAAAGCCGCGCCATTGCTGCGCGCCTGGCTCAAGCGCCTGCGCGACAGCGGCGTGGTTATCCACACCCGCCACCGCTGGCTCGGCTGGGACGAAAACGGCGCGCTGCGCATCGACAGCCCGGAAGGCGAGAAAACCCTCAACCCCGATGCCACCCTGCTCGCCCTCGGCGGCGGCAGCTGGTCGCGACTGGGTTCCGACGGCGCGTGGATGCTGCCGCTGGAGCAACGCGGCGTAGGACTGTCGCCGTTGCAGCCGAGTAACTGCGGCTTCGAGGTGCAGGCCTGGAGCGAGTTGATGGTCAGCAAATTCGCTGGAGCACCGTTGAAAAACATCGCCATCGGTTTGAACGACGATGTTCCGCGTTTGGGTGAATGCGTGATCACCGCGACCGGCATCGAGGGCAGCCTGATCTACGCGCTGTCAGCGCCGATTCGTGAGGCGATCAATGTGCACGGTGCCGCGACCATTCACATCGACCTGCTGCCCGGTCGGCCTGTGGATAAATTGCAGGCGGCGTTGAGCAAACCACGGGGTTCGCGCTCGATGGCCAAGCATCTGCACAGTCAGGTCGGGATTGATGGGGTGAAAGCGGCGCTGTTGCGAGAGCTCACTGGTGCTGCGACGTTTGCTGATCCGGCAATATTGGCCCGGGCGATCAAGGCTTTGCCGCTGACGCTGGTGAAAACCCGTCCGCTGGACGAGGCGATCAGTAGTGCCGGCGGGGTGACGTTCGAGGCGATGGATGAGCGGATGATGCTCAAGGCGTTGCCGGGGGTGTTTTGTGCGGGGGAGATGCTGGATTGGGAAGCGCCGACGGGCGGGTATCTGCTGACGGCGTGCTTTGCCAGTGGCCGGGCGGCGGGGTTGGGGATGCTGGACTGGTTACGACGCTGAGATCGGGTCGCCCCTTTCCCCTCACCCCAGCCCTCTCCCGGAGGGAGAGGGAGCAGACCGCGGTGTCTGGCGTCATACATCGACCTGAAAGACCGAGTCGTTTATGGATTTATCGATCAAGTGTTTTTCATAACTTGAGTTCGACTCGATATTTCAGGTCGACGTAACTCGCAAAAACAACTCGATCAGTCCCCTCTCCCCCCGGGAGAGGGCTAGGGTGAGGGGGCTTTTGATCTTTAAGGCAATCTTTAAGGCTTACGCTTACGCGGCCCGGTATTAAACACCGGCACTTTACGAACAGGCTTGATCGAAGGCTCCGGCGCCTGAGTCTCGCCGCTGTCCACCCACTTGCCCAGATTGCGCTTGCCACCGCCACCACCGGAAGCTTTCGGCTTCTTCGGTTTCTTCGGCTTCTTGATCACCTGGCCACTGGCATCGGTGTCCGGCACGCGGTGCTCCGGCACGAAGTCCGGCTCAACCTCACGCTTCAACGTGCTGCGAGTCAGCATTTCAATCGCCGACAACATGTTCACTTCATCAGCGCACACCAGCGAGATCGCCTCACCGGTCGAACCCGCGCGGCCAGTCCGGCCGATACGGTGAATGTAATCCTCGGCCACGATCGGCAGATCAAAGTTGACCACCAGCGGCAAATCTTCGATATCCA
The DNA here is from genome assembly GCF_059423925.1 of Pseudomonas sp. GW458-11-26-14-LB4. Classification (NCBI taxonomy): domain Bacteria; kingdom Pseudomonadati; phylum Pseudomonadota; class Gammaproteobacteria; order Pseudomonadales; family Pseudomonadaceae; genus Pseudomonas; species Pseudomonas sp. GW458-11-26-14-LB4. The sequence goes on along the minus strand of NZ_JBWKYU010000004.1, from coordinate 168,641 downwards.
GACCACGGGCAGCAACATCAGTGGCCACCAGAATCTGCACTTCGCTCAGCTTGAACCGATCCAGCGCCCGCTGCCGGGTCGCTTGCGGCTTGTCGCCGTGGATACCGTCGGCGTTCACGCCCAGGCCCTGAAGTTTCTCGACCAGCGCGTCCACACCATTACGGGTCTTGGCGAACACCAGCACCTGCTTCCACTTGTTCTTGCGCATCAGGTGCACGAACAGTTCCGGCTTGCGCTTCTTGTCCACCGTCACCACCCACTGCTTGACGGTGTTGGCGGCGACGTTGCGCGGGCTGACTTCGATGCTCTGCGGATCGTTGAGCATCTGCCCGGCCAGCAGGCGGATGTCATCGGAGAAGGTCGCGGAGAACAGCAGCGTCTGCCGCTTCTTCGGCAGCGCGCGATAAATGTTCGCCAGCTCTTCGGAAAAGCCCAGGTCGAGCATGCGGTCGGCTTCGTCCAGCACCAGAGTTTGCAGCTGGTTGAACTTCAGCGCGTTCTGGCGGAACAGGTCGAGCAGACGGCCCGGGGTCGCGACCAACAGATCGACACCGCCGCGCAGCTTCATCATCTGCGGGTTGATGCTGACGCCGCCGTACACCGCGTAAGTACGCAGCGGCAGGTTCTCAGCGTACTGGCGCACGGCTTCGTGGACTTGCTCGGCCAGCTCGCGGGTCGGCACCAGAATCAGCGCGCGCACCGAGTTGGCGGTGACTTTCGGCCCTTCCATCGCCAGCAGTTGCAGCAGCGGCAAAGCGAAACCGGCGGTCTTGCCGGTGCCGGTCTGGGCCGCGGCCATCAGGTCGCGACCGGCCAGCACGGCCGGAATGGCTTGCGCCTGCACCGGCGTCGGGGTCTGGTAGCCGAGCTTCTCGAGGGAGCGCAGCAAGGGTTCGATCAGGCCAAGGGTGGCGAAAGTCATGGGAGTACCGTAGGAAAAATCAGAGCAAGTGTGCGATGGCGCGCAGTTTACCCTAATTCGCACGCTGCTCCGTCGCTATGACCTTCGCTGCGGCAGCCGGCTCGCTGACCACCGGCGGCCGCGCCGGACGCCGCCACTGTGGCAGACTGATCAGCACCACCGCGCCGATGATCACCAGCATCGCCAGCGCTTCTTCGATGCCGATGGTCTCGCCGACAAACACGATCCCCAGCAACACCGCCACCGCCGGGTTGACGTAGGCATAACTGGTGGCTGCCGCCGGACGAACGTTTTTCAACAGATACATGTAAGCGTTGAAGGCGATGATCGAGCCGAAGAAGATCAGGTACGCCAGCGCCAGCCAGCCTTCCAGCGGCGGCATAGCCTGCAGGTGTTCACCGCTGGCCGCGCTGCCGATCAGCAACACCGCCCCACCAACCAGCATTTCCACGGCACTGGCCATTGCGCCCTGAGGCAGCGGCAGGTGTTTGCTCCACACCGAACCGAACGCCCAGCTCGCTGCCGCGAAAATCAGCAACGCCGCGCCCAGCGGACTCGATTGCAGGTTGGAGCCCATGTTGAGCATCGCGATGCCGATAATCCCCATCACCACCCCGGCCCACTCCAGGCGGGTGTTGCGCGCCCCCCAGAGATAACCGCAGAGCAAAGTGAACAGCGGCACCGTCGCCACCGCCAACGCCGCGACACCCGAGGCCACGCCACTGTGCTCGGCCAGCGTCACCGCGCCGTTACCGAAACTGAGCAACAGAATCCCGATGATCCCCGCCGCCTTCCACTGCGCCCAGGTCGGCGCCGGTGCACCGCGCCAGCGCAGAAACGCGTACATCAGAGTGCCGGCAATCACGAAGCGCACACCACCGAGCATCAGCGGCGGCCAGTACTCGACGCCGATGCGGATCACCAGATAGGTCGATCCCCAAATCACGTACAACGCAAAAAACGCAGCGATCAAGGGCAAGGAAAAACGGCGCAAGGCAGACATGGGCAGCTCGAAAGTCAGACTCAGTGGATTGGTTATTCTAGAAAGGCCAACCGCTAAAAATAAGTTACAAAACCTGTTTATAGCGCCGGTACACTTTTGAAAACACGGAGATCGACGGTCTTAACCGCGATTTCGAAAGTCTGGCATTTTCAGGAGTCCGACCTTGGACAAATACGACCGCATGCTGCTCGGCGCCCTGCTCGAAAACGGTCGCGCGTCCTACGCCGACCTCGCCCGCAAAGTGAACCTCTCCGCCCCCGCCGTCGCCGAGCGCGTGGCCAAACTTGAGGCGGCCGGAGTAATCACCGGGTATCAGGCGAACATCGACCTGTCGAAAATCGGCTTGCCGATCCAGTGCGTGATCGAATTGCGCCTCCACCAGAACGGCAGTCAAAAGGTCTACGACGAACTGGTGAAAATTCCGCAACTGACCGAGTGCTTTCGAGTGACGGGCGATCCGTGCGTGATCATGAAGGCCGCGGTGGGTTCGATGACCGAGCTGGAAGAGCTGATAAACCGGGTGGCGAAATTCGGGTTCAGCAAGACGTCGATCGTGTTGTCGAGTGCGATAGAGAAGCGGGTGCCGCTCGGCCATATCGAGGGCAACACCAAGTAACCTTCCCGTCCCGCTCGTTCCCACGCTCTGCGTGGGAATGAAGCCCGGGACGCTCTGCGTCCCATTCGAGAGCTGGAACGCGGAGCGTCCCTTGAGGCATTCCCACGCGGAGCGTGGGAACGATCAACCGGGGCCGGAATTCAGCGATAGCGTTGCAAGTGCTCAACCACTTTAGCAGCCGGGACTTTCTGCAATTTGCACAGCAAGTCGTGCGATAGCTCCCGCACCCCATGCTTGTGCCGCAGTTCATCCGCCAGATGCGCCAGCAAATTCGCCGCCATCTCCGCATCCGCCATCGCCCTGTGCGCCTGGCCGGTGTGCGGCAATTGGGCGAAGGTGGTGAGCGTACCGAGCTTGTGGTTCGGCGCCGCCGGCATCAGGCGGCGCGCCAGCAACAGCGAGCAGGCAAAGTTCTGCAAACGGGTGCGTTTGATCCGGCCCAGTTCGAAGTCCCAGAACTTCTGGTCGAACGCGGCGTTGTGCGCCAGCAAGGGGGTGCAGCCGACGAATTCGTTGACTTCGTTCATCACCCGCTCGGCCGACGGCGCGGTGCGCAGCATGGCGTTGCTGATGCCGGTGAGTTGTTCGATGAAGGCCGGGACGCGCACGCCGGCGTTCATCAGGCTCTGGTAACGCTCGACGATGCGGCCGTTTTCCAGCATGACCACGGCAATTTCCGTGGCCCGGCAGCTGCTGCTCGGCGAGATGCCGGTGGTTTCAAAGTCGATGACTGCAATGCGTTCCAAACCGGGTTGTACTCCGTCCAAATCAAGTCTTGAGCTTGCGCTCAATTTTTCAACAGCAGTGCGCCTTCGATCGGCACGTAACGGCTGGCGGCGCGGATCAGCGAGTTGGCCGTAAGGCCGGGAACGCCGTAGGCCACCGCTTGCACGCCGTGTTTGTTGATGATGCGTTCGAGCAGCATGTCGAAATCGCCGTCACCGGAGGCCAGGACGATTTCGTCGACGTGATCGGCGGCGTCCATGATGTCGAGGGTGATGCCCACGTCCCAGTCGCCCTTGGCCGAGCCATCGCTGCGCTGGATGTAGGGTTTGAGTTTTACGGTGAAACCGAGGTTGCGCAGGATCTGCTGGAACTGCTGCTGTTTGCTGTCGCCCCGGTCGATCGCATAGGCGTAGGCCTCGACGATCTGCCCGTGCTGGCTGACATCCGCCCACAGCGCCGCGTAGTTGAAGTGGCAACCATAGGCCTGACGCACGGTGTAGTAGAGGTTCTGCACATCGGCGAACACTGCGATTTTTTTCACCGGAGTTCCTGTGAGCGCTGACGCGCATGAGCCGGATCAGGCACCAGGCCCGAAAAAGGCGCTCAGTATGCCAGCCCGAAGGAAGGTTCCGCGAATAATCGGCCCGGGGCGATCAGGCGCCCCGGACGAATGGTGAGTCAGACGAAGGAATCGTCGTCATCGAAGAACGATGAGTTGTCATCGCTGTAGTCGGTGTCGGTAAAGCCACCCTGGTCATTACCGTAGGAGTCGTTGTTGGCCATGCGCTGATCATCACCCCAGCCGTTGTTGCTCTGGTCGTTGACCTGAGCTGGCTCTTCCTTGATGACTTCGACGATTTCTTCCGGCTGCTGGTTGTGATGGAACAGGCTGCTGATGCCTTGTGCCAGCATCACGCCACTGGCCACACCGGCGGCGGTTTTCAGGGCGCCGCCGAGGAAGCTGCTGCCGGCCGCCGGGGCCGCTTGTTGCTGGCCATAACCCGGTGGTGGCGCGCCGAAGTTCTGTTGCGGCGCAGGCGCACCGAAGTTCTGCTGAGGTGCCGGTTCACGCCAGCCGCCAGTGGAGGTCGGGGCGCTCTGGGTCGGTGCCGGGCGCGGGCTGCTGCCACCGAAGATGCTCGACAGGAAGCCACCACCGCTGGAGGCCGGCGGCGCGCTCTGGGCCTTGGCCGATTGCAGTTTGGCCTGCAATTGCTTGACCTGTTGAGTCAGTTGTTTGTTCTGTTCGTCGAGGCTCTTGAGGGCAGCCTCCTGCACCAGAATCGCCTGGGTCATGAAATAACCTGCGGCCGGCTGGCGCGTCAGGTGTTCCTTGATCCGCGCTTCAGCCAGTGCGTCGCGCGGGGCTGCCTCCGTTTCGGCCTGTTGCAGCCGGGAAAACAGTCCATCGATCAGGGTTTGTTCTTCGCTGTTCATGGCGACCTCGTAGATTGCCGGGGATAACGTTGCCCTCCTCCACATCGGAGAAGGCGCACCTCTGTAATGGAGGCAGCAACAGAATGTTTCAATGACCTTTACCGAACGTTTACGTTTGCGCAGCGAAACGGATCATCGGTTAAAGTGGGCCACTGTTTTTGACCTGCGATACCGACTGATGAATGCCTTCGATGTGCTGCGCGACTCCCTGTATTTCTTCAAACGCAATCTGGGCCGGATCGTCCAGTTGTGCCTGCCGCTGGTGATTGTCGAAGCCGTGCTGCAACAGGTGGTCGACCATGCCAGCGACCCGGACGGTTACTCGGCCATCAGCGTGATCGTCGGCCTGCTGGTCTATCCGCTGTACACCGCCGCGCTGATTCTGTTTCTCGACGCCCGCACCCGCGGCGAATCCCCGCAAACCCGCGATCTGCTGGCGATGGCCGCTCGCCTGTGGCCGCGCTTTGCCCTGCTGACTGCGCTGAACACGCTGTTGATCCTGCTCGGTCTGTCCCTGTATTTCCTGCCGGGGCTGTGGCTGATGGTCACTCTGGCCTTCGGTGAATACCTGCTGGTGCTGCGCGGTTACGGTCCGCTGCAGGCGATGAAGGAAAGCCTGCGCCTGAGTCGTGGGCATTTTCTGCGGATTCTGGTGTGCATTCTGTGTGTGATGGGGCCGCTGTGGCTGCTCAAGGGCCTGACTTTGCAGGTCTATCCCGATCCGCAGAATCCTTTGATTGCGGTGCTGATCGACAGTGGCCACAGCTTCCTGCAACTGTTCACTAGCGTGGTGCTGTTCCGCCTGTTCATGCTGATTAGCGAATTGCCCGACAAACGTGACGGAATAGTCTGACTGCACCGAGCTTGGGCTGATGGATGGGTCTCGGGTATGCTCGGGACCACTTCCGTATCGCTATAAGCCGAGCCATGACCCGTCTACTGCGCTACATCCTGTTGCCCGTACTGCTCGCCCTCGCCCTGATCGGCACGCTGATCTTCAGCCTGACCTGGCGCCCCGACGCCCGGGAAACCCTGCCGGTCAGCTGCACCGGGCAACCGCCGACGCTGGTGCCCGGCCAGGCCCTGAAAGTCATGACCTGGAACGTGCAATACCTGGCCGGCAAGCGCTACGTGTTCTGGAATGACCTGGCGCAAGGCGACGACGAAGCCCCGACCCCGGAAGACATGGCGTTCAGCCTCGATGAAGTCGCGAGAGTGATCCGCGACGAACAGCCCGACGTGGTGCTGTTGCAGGAACTGGATGACGGCGCCAAGGCCAGCGACTACCAGAACCAGCTCAAGCTGTTGCAGGAGCGTCTGACCGACCTCTACCCGTGCAGCGCCCACGCCTTCGACTGGAAGGCCGATTTCGTCCCGGATCCGCACATCTTCGGCAGCGTCGGCCGGCAGCTCGCCACCCTCAGCCGCTACCGCATCGAACACGCCGAGCGCCTGCAATTACCGGTGCAGCCAGCGAACCTCATCAGCCGTCAGTTCCAGCCGAAAGATGCGCTGCTCGCCACCACTTTGCCGCTCAGCGATGGCGGGCAACTGGTGGTGTTCAACACCCATCTGGATCGCGCCACCCAACCGGACGACACCTTGCAAGCGCAGGTGACAGCGGTGGCCAAGGTCCTCGACAAACACGAAAGCCACGGCACGCCGTGGCTGATCGGTGGTGACTTCAACCTGTTGCCGCTCGGCCAGTACCGGCGCCTGCCCACCGAGCAGCGCACGCCGTACTCCGCCGACAGTGCGCTGCATGTGCTGTGGGACAAGTACCCGATGATCCCGACCAACAACGAAGCCAGCGGCATCGACCGCGCCAAATGGCTGACCCATTACCCCAACGACCCCGGCCTCAACGGCCCGGACCGCACGGTCGATTACCTGTTCTACAGCCCGAAGATCAAACGGGTCGAAGCCACGGTGCGGCAGGACGACACCTTGCGCATCTCCGATCATTTACCGGTGATTGCGAAGTTCCTCCTGCCACCCAACTGACCTCAATGGGACTCTTCGAGATCATCGTGCAACAGCCCGAAGATCTGCCGCTTCATGTCGATGAACGAGCGCTCCATGACCATGTCCAGCGTGCGCGGGCGTTCGATCGGCACATCGAGAATCTGCTTGATCCGCCCCGGCCTGGCGCCCATCACATACACCCGATCGCCGAGCAGGATCGCTTCGTCGATGTCGTGGGTGACGAACAACACGGTCTTCTTGCTGTTGCCCCACACCCGCAATAACAGCTGCTGCATTTGCAGGCGGGTCTGGCTGTCGAGGGCGCCGAAGGGTTCGTCCATCAGCAGGATCTGCGGATCGTTGGCCAATGCCCGGGCAATCGCCACCCGTTGCATCATGCCGCCGGACAACTGCTTGGCGTAGTTGTCGGCAAATCCTGACAAGCCGACTTCGTGGACATAGTGATCGACAATTTCCTTGCGCCGCGCCGCCGGCATGCCCCGACGCTTGAGGCCAAATTCAACGTTCTGCCGCACGGTCAGCCACGGGAACAGCGTGTAGCTCTGAAACACCATCCCGCGATCCGCGCCGGGGCCCTGCACTTGCTGACCGCCAACGTAGATCTCGCCGGAGGTCGGCTCGGCGAGGCCAGCGGTGAGGTACAGCAGACTCGACTTACCGCAACCGGACGGCCCGACCAGTACCGCGAACTGCTGGTCCGGCACCTCGAACGACACTTCTTCCAGCGCGGTAAACGTACCGCCACCGGGTTTGCTGTAGCGCAGGCTGACCTTGTCCACCTGCAACCTTGGCGCGGCGTGGGCCGGTGCGGCGACCGGCTCGATGAAACGACGGTTGGCAGCGGTTACTGAGCCCATGCGGCAATCCTCAAACGCAAGAAGCGAAACAGTTGATCGGTGACCAGGCCGAGCAGGCCGATGATCGCGATGGCGAGAAAAATCACATCGACCTGAAAGCCGCGCATGGCCTTGAGGCTCAAGTAACCGAGGCCGCTCGATGCGGCGACCAGTTCGGCGACCACCAGATACGTCCAGGCCCAGCCCATGGTCACCCGCAAGGTGTCGAGCACGCCGGGCAACGACGCCGGGGCGATCACGTGCAGCACCGCGTCACGCCGGTTGGAGCCGAGGGTGTAGGAGGCGTTGATCAAATCCTTGGAGATGCCTTTGGACACGTCGGCGATCATCACCAGTTGCTGGAAGAACACGCCGAAAATGATCACCGACACTCGCTGTTCCAGACCGATGCCGATCCACAGGATGAACAGCGGCACGAACGAGGTCACCGGCAGGTAGCGGATGAAATTGACCAGCGGTTCGAGGAACGCCTGGACGATGCGAAAGCTGCCCATCAGCAAGCCCAGCGGCACCGCCACCAGCGACGACACGATGAAGCCGACCATCACCACTTCGACACTGGCCCAGACATGCTGGCCAAGGGTGCCGTCGCGGCTCAGGCGCACGGCGGCTTCGACCACCGCGCCGGGCGTCGGCAGGAACATCCCCGGCACGACGCCGCCATAAGACAACCCGGCCCACAGGCCGACCAGCAACACCCAGGCCAGCCCGCTGGCGCTCCACACCACCGGCACCGGCAATCCGGTCTTCGGCGTGATGCAGCGGCTCAGCCATGAATTGCGCTTGAACATGACCAGTCTCCTAGAACGGGCTGACGAAACGGTTATCCACCAGATCATCGTTGCTGACGTTGTAGGGCTTGCCCTGCAATTCGCTGGCGGTTTCGTTGGCCAGTTTGATCAGCGGCGCGCTGTCACCCGGCTTGCCCGGCGAGCCAAGGAGTTTTTCGCTCATGGCCTGATCGTAGAAGCGCACGCCCTGCGCGGCGGCGGCCAGTTCCTTCGGATCGGACAGGTAACCGCCGACGCCCTTGGCCATGATTTCGTAGGCTTTCTGTGGATGGTCCTTGGTGAACTGCACTGCTTTGTAGAGGCCGGCGACCAGCGCCTTGACGTCTTCCGGCTGCTTCTCGATCACCGAGCAATTGAGCGCCACCACATCGACGATCACGCCAGGCGTACTGCTGCTGTCGATCAGCACCTTGCCCTGCTGCTTGTCGCGCACCATCGACAGATGCGGCTCCCAGGTCACGGCGGCCGGCACGCGACCGGCAATGAACGCGGTAGCGGCATCGTCGGCGGTCATGTTCTGCACGGTAATGTCGCTCATGCTCATGCCGTTCTTTTTCAGCAGGTACGACAGCCAGAACTGCGAGGTCGACCCTTCGTTGACGGCCACCGCCTGGCCTTTGAGTTCTTGCAGGCTCTTGACGTTCTTGCCGACCAGCACGCCGTCGCCGCCATGGCTGTCATCCAGCGCGGCCACGGCTTTGAAGCAGAACTGCGGGCGGTACTTCAGCACTTCGTCGATGGTCGAGGCCGAGCCGGACAATTGCCCGGACGCCTGGGCGGCCATGTACATCGACGCCTCTTCGACCACCGGCAATTCGACGGTCAGGCCGTTTTCCTTGAAGTAGCCCAGATCCTGAGCCAGATACAGGGTGCCGTAACCGACCCACGTGGTGTGGCCGATCGACAAGGTGCCGGCCTGGGCGGCGGTGACGCAAAGGGCGGAAATCGCCAGAGGACATGCAAGACGGGTAAACAAGGACTTGTTCATGGAGCACTCCCAACGCTGTTGATTTAGTTGTCATGGGCAGTACGGCCAGCCGTGGTGTCGCGATTGCACGCTGCGGTCTCTGCTGGACTCTGGCGGGCAATGCCTTGGCTGGCGAAATCGATGTTGACCCAGGCTTGGCGTCAGGAAAACGAGGAAATAGTTAGACGCGAACGATGAAAAAACTGGGTAGTGCGCACCGCGAAAGGGCGCGTCGGGCGGGGGTGCCCGAGGTGGGTGCAGATTGGGAAAAAGTCTGGCGGAGATCGTTCCCACGCTCTGCGTGGGAGTGCAGCCCAGGACGCTCTGCGTCCCATTCGAGAGCTGGAACGCGGAGCGTCCCTTGAGGCATTTCCACGCAGAGCGTGGGAACGATCAGGACACGGAACGAGCGATCGGGGGAGTTAGAGCCGGCCGTATTCCTGCGCCGTACGATCCAGCGCTTTCAACGTCTTGCCCACCAACTCGTCAATCTCTTCACGACTGGCAATCAGCGCCGGCGCCATGATCATCCGCCCCAGGGTCGAGCGAATGATCACCCCCTCCTCAAAACCGATCGTGCGGCAGCGCCAGGCGATGTCGTTCTCATTGGCAAAGCGCTTGCGCGTAGCCTTGTCCTCGGCCAGTTGCAGCGCCGCAACCATGCCCGTGCCCTGTATATCGCCCACCAGCGGGTGATTGCCGAACACCTCGCGCAGGCACTGTTGCAGGTACGGGCCGATGTCATCCTTGACCCGCGTCACCACGCCTTCATCGCGCAAGGCCTTGAGGTTGGCAATCGCCACCGCCGCCGCCACCGGGTGCCCGGAATAGGTCAGGCCGTGGGCGAACACACCGCCCTGCTCCACCAGCACGTCGGCCATTTTCTTCGACAGGATCAGGCCGCCCATCGGGATGTATCCGGAGGTCAGGCCCTTGGCGATGGACAGGGTGTCCGGCTCGAAACCGAAGTATTCGTGGGCGAACCATTCGCCGGTGCGACCGAAGCCGCCGATCACTTCATCGGCGCACAACAGCACATCGTACTTGCGACAGATGCGCTGGATTTCCGGCCAGTAGCTTTCCGGCGGGAAGATCATCCCGCCCGCGCCCTGGAACGGCTCGGCGATGAATCCGGCGACCTTGTCCGCGCCCAGTTCGAGGATCTTCGCTTCCAGTTGCTGCGCCGCCCGCAGACCGAATTCAGCCGGGGTCAGGTTGCCTTCGTGGGCGAAGAAGTACGGCTCGTCGATGTGCGCGATGTCGGGAATCATCCCGCCCATTTCGTGCATGAACTTCATGCCACCGAGGGCCGTCGCCGCCAGGGTCGAACCGTGATAGCCGTTCCAGCGGCCGATCATGATTTTCTTCTCGGGCTTGCTCAGCACCTGCCAGTAACGGCGCACGGTACGGATCAGCACCTCGTTGGCCTCGGAGCCGGAGTTGGTGTAGATCGCGTGGCTGTAGTGCCCAGGCAGCAGGCTGAACAGCAACTCGGAGAGCTCGATCACCTGCGGGTGGGTGGTGTGGAAAAACATGTTGTAGTACGGCAACTGCTCCAGTTGCCGGCTCGCCGCGGCGTTCAGATCCTTGCGCCCGTAGCCGAGGTTGGTGCACCACAGCCCGGACATGCCGTCGAGGTAACGCCGACCATCGTTGTCCCACAGATGCAGGCGGTCACCGCGCACCATCACCCGTGGGCCTTCGTCGTTGAGGGCCTTCTGGTCGACGAACGCATGAATGTGGTGCGCTGCATCGGCGGCCTGGTAGTCGCGGGTTTCACGTGAGGTGGTCATCGCCGGATCTCCTTTCTTGTTGTGAGCGGCTGTCATGAGCGCAGTTGAAACCAGGTGGTTTTCAACTGGGTGTATTTGTCGAACGAGTGCAGCGACAGATCGCGGCCGAAACCGGACTGCTTGCCACCGCCGAACGGCACGGTCACGTCCAGCGCATCGACGCTGTTGACCGACACCGTACCGGCTCGCAATTGCCGCGCCACCCGGTGCGCGCGGTGCAGATCATCGGTCCACAGCGACGCCGCCAGACCGTAGACGCTGTCGTTGGCCAGTTGCAGGGCGTGGGCCTCGTCATCGAACGGAATCACCGCCAGCACCGGGCCGAACACTTCTTCACGAAACAGGGTCATGTGCGGCTGCACGTCGGTGAAAATCGTGGGCTGAATGAAGTTGCCCGAACCGTTGAAACTTAGTTGCCGACCTCCGCAGACGCGGGTCGCGCCTTCACGCTCAGCCTGATGGATGAAGCGCAGAATGCTTTCGGTCTGACGAGTATCGACGATTGCCCCGGCCGCACTCGCAGGGTCCAGCGGATCGCCCGGCTGCCAACGTTCGGCCTGAGCCTTCAGGCGCTCGACGAACTGATCATGAATCGAGCGCTCCACCAGCAACCGCGAGTTGGCCGAGCAAACTTCGCCCTGATTGAAGAAGATCCCGAACGCGGCCTTCTGCGCCGCCAGATCCAGATCCTTGCAGTCGGCGAACACCAGATTGGCGCTCTTGCCGCCGCACTCCAGCCATACCTGCTTGAGGTTCGACTGCGCGGAGTACTGCATGAAATATTTGCCGACCTGAGTCGAGCCGGTGAACACCAGACAATCGACATCCGGGTGCAGGCCCAAAGCTTTGCCGGCCTGCTCTCCAAGCCCCGGCAGCACGTTCAGCACACCGGCCGGCAGCCCGGCTTCCAGCGCCAGCTCGGCCAGACGCAATGCGGAGAACGGTGATTGCTCGGCGGGTTTGAGGATCACCGAGTTGCCCGCCGCCAGCGCCGGTGCGAGTTTCCACGCGGCCATGTCCAGCGGGAAATTCCACGGCACCACGGCGGCGACCACGCCCAGCGCTTCGCGGGTGATGGTCGCCAGTACATTCGAGGCGCTCGGCGCGACCTGATCGTAGAGTTTGTCGAGGCTTTCGGCGTACCAGCGAAACACCCCGGCGGCGCCCGGGACGTCGATGTTGTAAGCGTCCATCACCGGCTTGCCCATGTTCAGCGAATCGAGCAGCGCCAGCTCTTCGCGATGGGCCAGAATCAGATCCGCCAGCCGCAACAACACTTGCTTGCGCTCGGTCGGTGAACGCCCGGCCCAGGTGCCGGCCTCGAACACCTGTCGCGCATTCTGCACCGCCGCATCGACGTCTTCTTCACCGCACGCGGCGACGTTTGCCAGCAGCTGGCCGGTGGCCGGGTTGATCGCGGCAAAGGTCTGCCCCGACTGCGCCGCACGCAATTTACCGTCGATCACGGCCTGGTACGGATAGCTCAATTCAGCGGTCTTGCGCTGCCAGTCTGCAAGCTCGAACACGGTGGTTGCTCCTTGGACTTTTATTCTTTTGCGAACAGTGCGCAGTGATAGTCGCTCAGGCCCGTGCGGGCTAAAACCAGTAAAAATGTCTTCGCAGACAATAAAAAAGGTAACCAGCCGATGGCCCCTTCGCGCGCGTATGGGGCTATTGTTCAGGGACAAAAAACCGCCGACAGAACGGAGGCCGGCGGCTTACAAATTGCTTGGATGTGAAATCCGTTCGCTTTGAGGTTCACCGTGGCCGCTTACAACCTGCGTCAGTTGAAATATTTCATCACCACCGTCGAATGCGGCAGCGTCGCCGAGGCTTCGCGCAAGCTGTACATCGCGCAACCGGCGATTTCCACGGCGATCAAGGGGCTGGAAGACAGCTTCGGCGTGCAACTGCTGATCCGCCATCACGCCCAAGGCGTGTCGCTAACGCCTAGCGGCGCGCGGTTCTTCCGCAAGGCCCAGGAACTGCTGCGCATGGCCAAGGAGTTCGAACAGAACGCCCTCGCCGACAACGACGTGGTGGCCGGGCAGATCGATATCGGCTGTTTTGAAACCGTCGCGCCGCTGTACCTGCCGCAACTGATTGCCGGCTTCTCGGCGCTGTATCCGGGGGTGAAGATCCGCATCCGCGACGGCGAACAACAGGAACTGGTGCAAGGCCTGACCTCGGGCACCTTCGACCTGGCAATCCTCTACAAACACGACCTCGACGCCACCATCGAAACCGAACCCCTGATGCCGGCCCAACGGCCTTACGCCCTGCTCCCGGCAGATCACCGCTTCGCCCAGCTCAAGCAGGTTTCGCTGCGGGACTTGTGCCTGGAACCGATGATCCTGCTCGACGTGCAACCGAGCCGCACCTACTTCGTCAGCCTGTTCGAAGAACTCGGGCTGTCGCCGCGCATCGAATTCAGCTCGCCGTCGATCGAAATGGTGCGCGGCATGGTCGGCCAGGGTTTCGGCTTCTCGATCCTGGTCACCCGCCCGCATTCGGAATGCACCTACGACGGCAAGAAAGTCGTGTGCGTCGACATCGTCGAAGACGTCACCGGCTCAGGCCTCGTGGCCGCGTGGCTCAAACGCGGACAACTGACCAAACCGGCGCAGTTGTTTGCCGATTATTGCCGGGAGCAGCTGACCGCGAAGGCCAGTCGCTGACCCTCACGTACCGCGCGGCTTGGCCCGGGCGGTGGCTTCAGCCACCAGCGGATCATCCGGCCAATAGTGCTTCGGATACCGCCCCTTCAGATCCTTCTTCACCTCGGCATAGGTGCTGCGCCAGAAGTTGGCCAGATCCTGCGTCACCTGCACCGGACGCCGTGCGGGCGACAGCAGGTGCAGCTTGACCACCTGCCGGCCGCCGGCGATGCGCGGTGTGTCGGCGAGGCCGAACAGCTCCTGCAAGCGCACGGCGAGAATCGGTGGCTGTTCGCTGTAGTCGAGTCGAATCGACGAGCCCGACGGCACGCTCAGGTGATGCGGTGCCTGTTCATCGAGCTGTTGCGGCAGTGGCCATGGCAGCAGATTGCGCACGATGCTCGACAGGTCGAGGTTGGCGAAATGACTGAGGCGCGAGACCTTGCCCAAGTACGGCATCAGCCAGTCTTCAAGGGTTTTCAGCAGCGTGGCGTCGCTGACATCCGGCCATTGGCTTTCGCCTTTGGCGTCCAGGTCGAGCTGACGCAGCAACGCGACTCGCGCCTGCCACTGGCGCAGTTCCGGGGTCCACGGCAGCAGCTCCAGCCCCTTGCGCCGCACCAGATTGACCAGTGCCTGACTGCGGGCGTTTTCGTCGAGACCGGTCAGAGGTTCGCGGCTGAGGATCAGTTCGCCGACCTTGCGTTGGCGCTCGGCGCGCAACACGCCTTCGCGTTCGTCCCAGTCCAGTTGATCGACGTTGTGCACTTGTTCGGCCAGCACCGAATCGAACAGCGCCGGATCGAAATCTGCCGCCAGATAAATCCGTTCCTCACGCTGGCCCTGACGGCTGCCGAGGTCGGCGATGACGATCCACGGTTCCTTCATCAGGCTGTCGGCTTCGGCGAACAGCGCCGCGCGGCCGTTGGCCAGACGATATTCGGCACCACCGGCACGCCGCTGCTGAGCGACGCGGTCCGGGTAGGCCAGCGCCAGCAAGGCGCCGAGCCAGCGCGGGTGATCCGGATCGGCAACTGGTTCGCTGGCCTTGCCGCGCAGATAGCCGCGATATTGCCGCGCCAGTTGCCGGGCGCGCTGCACGCCGCCCTGGGCACCACGGGCCGCGCGTTCTTCGCCGGACAGCAGCACCAGACGGCTGTGCAGATCCGCCCCGGCACCGCGCAAAATGTCGCGCTCGCCGAGCAACGCGGCGACGTCGCACGCCATGGTCGCCAAGCCCAGTGCCTGACCACGCAACAGCAAATGCGCGATGCGCGGATGGGCCGGCAATTCAGCCATGGCCTGCCCGTGACGGTTGAGGCTTTCACCGTCCAGTGCACCGAGGCGCTGCAACAAATCCTGAGCCTGTGCATAAGCGGCGGCCGGCGGCACGTCCAGCCAGATCAGATCACTCGGCGCCACGCCCCAGCGACCGAGTTGCAAAGCCAGCCCAGCCAGATCCGCCGACAGAATTTCCGCGCTGCCATAAGCCGCCAGCTGTTCATGCTGATCCTGCGACCACAGCCGATAACACACGCCCGGCTCCAGACGCCCGGCCCGACCCGCGCGCTGGGTGGCACTGGCTTTGGAGATGCGCTGAGTGTCGAGGCGGGTCATGCCGCTGCCCGGATCGAAACGCGGCACTCGCGCCAGCCCGGCGTCGATCACCACGCGCACGCCGTTGATGGTCAGGCTGGTCTCGGCGATGTTGGTGGCCAGCACCACTTTGCGCTGGCCTGCCGGCGCCGGGTCGATGGCGGCACGCTGGGCATTCAGGTCGAGTTCGCCGTGCAACGGGCAGAGCAACACGTCGCTGCGCTCACCGATGGCGTCCGCCAGTTGTTGATGAACACGCCGGATTTCCGCCTGCCCCGGCAGAAACACCAACAGGCTGCCGGTTTCATCGTGCAGCGCTTCGAGCACCGTTTGCGTGACGCGTTGATCGATGTATTCGCCGGGCTGGAACGGCCGGCCCCAGCGCATCGTCACCGGGAACATCCGGCCTTCGCTGCGCAGGATCGGCGCGTCGTCGAGCAACCCGGCCAGACGTTCGCCTTCAAGGGTGGCGGACATCAGCAGAATCTTCAGCGGTTGTTCAGCTCGAAACAGCTCGCGACCGTTCAGACTGAGGGCCAGCGCCAGATCGGCGTCGAGGCTGCGTTCGTGAAATTCGTCGAAGATCAGCAGGCCCACGCCTTCCAGCGCCGGGTCGTCCTGCAGACGCCGGGTGAGAATGCCTTCGGTAACCACTTCGATGCGCGTATTGGGGCCGACCTTGCTGTCGAGGCGGATGCAGTAACCGACGGTTTCACCGACCTTCTCGCCCAGCTCGCTGGCCAGCCGCTCCGCCGCTGCACGCGCCGCCAGTCGACGCGGTTCGAGCATGAGGATGGTCTGCCCGTTCAGCCACGCTTCATTGAGCAGGGCCAAGGGCACGCGGGTGGTTTTACCGGCGCCGGGCGGTGCTTCGAGCACGGCTTCGTGGCGTGTCGCGAGGGCTTCACGCAGGGCAGGTAAAACGTCATCGATCGGCAACGAATTCATACTGGCTCCAAAACAGAGGGCCGAGTATAACGGCGAACTGCCAGGCGTTCGTCAGGGTCTTAACTTCACACGATGACGCTTCGTTAACAGATGACTCAGGAGATTCCCATGCGCTTACCTTTTCGCCTGATCGGCGGTGTACTGGTTGCCACCCTGCTCACTCAGATCACCGCGTGCGGTTCGATTTTCTACCCAGACCGGCGCGGCCAGATCGACGGCAAGATCGACCCGGCGATTGCCGTGCTCGATGCCGTGGGCCTGTTGTTCTATATCCTTCCCGGCGTGATCGCGTTTGCAGTGGACTTCGCCACCGGCGCGATCTACTTCGAACCGGGCCATACGGCGCAGGTCGATCCGGCCAAGCTCAAGCAAGCCATCGGCCCGGACGGTCAGGTCGATAACTTGAAGTTGCAGGCTATTCTCGAAACGGAGCTGGGCCGCAATCTGCCGCTGGACGACCCGCGCCTGATCCAGCACAAGGGCAGCACCCAGCAACTGGCGATGTTCGGCCTGCAACCTGCCGCTTAAGGAATAGACGCACCCATGACCACAAGCACCGAACACGCCCGCCTGCTGCGGCTGGCGACCCGCGCCTCGGTGGCGGTGGCCTGTACGCTGATCATCGCCAAAGCCATCGCCTGGTGGCTGAGCGGTTCGGTGAGCATGCTCGCCGGCCTCACCGACTCGGCCCTCGATGGCGTCACTTCGTTGCTCAATCTGCTGGCGGTGCATTACGCGCTGCGCCCGGCGGATGATGATCACCGTTATGGGCACGGCAAGGCCGAGTCTCTGGCGGGCATGGCACAGGCGTTATTCATTGGTGGCAGTGCGGTGCTGATCGCGTTTCAGGCTTATGAGCGTTTGAAAAATCCGGAGCCGCTCGGCGCGCCGTGGCTGAGCATTGGTGTGATCGTGTTTTCCCTGCTGCTGACTGTCGCGCTGTTGATGCTGCAGCATCGGGTCATCAAGCAGACCGGGTCCAACGCGGTGCGGGCGGATTCGCTGCATTACCGTTCGGACCTGTTGCTCAACGGCAGCATTCTGATTGCGCTGGTGTTGGCCGGATTGGGGTTCGATCAGCTGGATGCGTGGTTCGGTCTGGGAATTGCGGCGTACATTTTGTGGAGCGCGATTCAGATCGCCCGGGAAAGTTTTTCGGTGCTGATGGATGAAGAGCTGCCGACGGATGTCAGTCAGCACATGCTCGAACTGGCGTGCGGCGTGCCAGGCGTTTTGGGTGCGCATGATTTGCGCACGCGTATTTCCGGCAATCACTGGTTCGTGCAGTTGCACCTGGAATTGCCGGGGGAGCTGACGCTGTCAGTCGCCCATGGCATCAGCGATCAGGCGGCGGATGCGATTCACAAAGCCTACCCACGGGCCGAAGTGCTGGTGCACGCCGACCCGCAGGAAGTGGTCAAAGCCGCTCGGGCTCAGTAGTTGACCTGATAACCGCGACTGCTCAGGCAATTGCCCTGGGCCTGACGGTAGGCCTGCACCACTTCGGGTGCCGGTTGATAAGTCGCGGTGCGCGGATTGAAGCCGCTCTGCTGCACCGCGTACTGATAACACTCGTACCCGTCGCGTTGAACCTGCTCCGGTGACTGACCGTTGGCCGGATAGGCTTCCACGTCATAGCCATTGCCGGTCGGCTGCGGTGGCTGCTGCACCGGCGGCTCGACCACCACGTAATCCTGGGTCGCTTCCTGATACGCGTAGTACGAGCCAGCAGCGAGGAACAGCAGCGAACCGCCGATCCACACTTCCCGAGCGTAATCCGGCAGGTACTGGATGCGAATCCCGCGCGGCGGCTGAACCACGATGTAGCGCGGGCCTTGCGGGCGATACCAGTAGCCGCCGGAGTAGAAATAGTCCTGGCCGCGATACGGCACACGGTAATCGCGATCCGGAAAACGGTCGATCACATGGCCCGGCCGGTATTGCGGGCCCGGGCCCCAGCCGTTGCCATGCCCGTCCGGGCGACCCGGCCAGCGATTGTCGTTGGGGCGGTTGCCGGTCTGCCAGTTCTGGTGATAGCCGTTCTGCGGGCGCTCGTCGCGGTAGTAACCCTGACGGGGTTCCTGGGTCTGGCGCACGGTGTCGGGGCGCGGCTGGATCGGCAGGTCATTGGCCGGCAGTTGCGGCGGCGGTGGCGGCTGGCGCACCGGGTTGGGGTTGTAGGCCGGACGTGGCTGGTTCTGGTTCTGCCACTGGCCGTTGTTCGGTTGGCCGTGATTCTGCTGGCCGTTGTGCTCGAACTGGCGGCTGTTGTCGCCACGAATGATGTCGTTGTTCTGCCGCTGCGGATTATCTTGGCCGTGCTGCTGATTGCCGCCGCCATGGCCCTGATTGTTGCCCTGATGCTCCGGCCCGCGTCCGCCGCCGTCGGGGCCGCGATTCTGCGGCTCATCCGCCAGCGCTTGCGCACCGACACTCACACACAGCAAACCAACACTGGCCAGACGCCAGATGCGCGACTTCATGAAATTCCTCACTGCGGACTAGAGCCTGAAATTAAGAGGGCGTGTAGCTAAGACCGGGGATGGGCACACCGGGTTCTGCTACAGGTTATCAGTCACGTCATTTATTTATTGAGCGAGAAGAGTCAAATCGCGGGCAAGAAAAAAGGGAGACCCGTCGGCCTCCCTTCTAGAGAACTTCGTCCTGGCTCGACGCTTTTGACATCGGCTCACCTCACGCCGTCTTCTGGACAGTGTGCAGCTCGGGGGCCGGCACAACCCCGGTGGGGGTGGCGGCCGCGGCAGGCCGGATTGGGCGGGCCGCGTGGACTGTGTTACCGAGCAGTGATTCTGGTGATAAGAATAGGCCCGGCGCCGCGACAGATGATTGCGAAGATTGCTCAAATAAACATCACTTGCGCAATTTTTAACCCTGGATAGATAATCCGCCGCAATAGTTAAGACAAAGGACCGTTTGATGAGCAAACTCGACCGTTACGACCTCAGTATTTTGGCGGAATTGCAGCGCGACGCCCGCATCTCCAACCAGGAACTGGCCGAGCGCATCGGTCTGTCGCCCTCCCCGTGCTCGCGCCGGGTCAAGCAACTGGAGGACGACGGCTACATTTCCCGCCAGGTCGCCCTGCTCGATCGCAAGATGCTCGGCCTGAGCCTGACCGCCTACGTACTGATCGGCATGGACCGGCACACGCCGGAGCGTTTCGAGAACTTCGAAGCGGCGATCCGCACGTTGCCGCAAGTGCTGGAATGCAGCCTGGTCACCGGTGTCGATGCCGATTATCAGCTGAAAGTGGTGGTGCCGGACATGGATCACTATCAGAAGCTGCTGCTGGGGCACCTGACCCGGATCGAAGGCGTGACCAGCGTGCGCTCGAGCTTTGTGCTGAATCAGGTGCTCAACAGCACTGAATTGCCGCTGACTCATCTGCGTAGCTGATCAAGAGCTGCCCTCATCGGAACGCCGCCCGCCCAGCCCTCTCCCGCAGGGAGAGGGGGCCGACGGTGGGTTGCTCGAGAAGTACGCCGACCTGAACGCCCTGCTGTGAATCCATAATCGACTGGAAATTTCAGGTCGATGTATGACGCCAGACACCTCGGTCAGTCCCCTCTCCCCCCGGGAGAGGGTTAGGGTGAGGGCCAGTCGTCGGATCAGACCCAGATCAATGCCACCCCGCCCCCCTTGGCGTATACTCGCCGCGCCCTTTTAGCCCCGTGCGTGCCGGAGAACCCGATGGATCCAGCAGTATTTGAAGAGTGGATGATGACCGGTCTGGTCAGCATCCTGATCATTTTCATGGGTTTCATCGTCTGGGATCTGGCGAAGAAGTCCAAGGCCGGGCGCTTTGGCTCGTTCATTCTGTTTTTCGTGCTGGGCCTGGGCGTGGCCGCATTCATCATCAAGAGCGTGGTGATCGGCCTGATCGAGTCCGGCGCCTTATAAGCGCGCCGGCACTTCTTTCCACTGTCCCTGATCGAGCCCTTCGATCGTCCAGTCACCAATCCTGACCCGTACCAGCCGCAACGTCGGCAGCCCGACCGCCGCCGTCATCCGCCGCACCTGGCGGTTGCGTCCTTCGCGAATCACCAGTTCCAGCCAGGTTGTCGGAATCGTTGCGCGAAAGCGTACCGGTGGATTGCGCGGCCACAGCTCGGGCTCATCCAGTTGCCGCGCTTGCGCGGGCAAGGTCATGCCGTCATTCAATTCGACGCCGTCGCGCAGACGCTGCAACTGCTCGGCCGTCGGCACGCCTTCGACCTGCACCCAATAGGTTTTCGCCAGCTTGTGCTTGGGGTCGGCGATCCGCGCCTGCAACTGGCCGTCGTTGGTCAGCAGCAGCAAACCTTCGCTGTCACGATCCAGCCGTCCGGCCGGGTAGATGCCCGGAATGTCGATGTAATCCTTGAGCGTCGCCCGCCCTTCGCCGTCGCTGAATTGCGTCAGCACATCGAACGGTTTGTTGAACAGGATCAGCTTCGGCTCAGCGGGCGGTGCCTTGGCAACACGGCGCGGGGCTGAAGAAGCTGGCTTCGCGCCGGGGCGGCGGGAAGGTGGACGTTGAGGACGGGACATAAGAGAGCAGACATTTAGCGATCAGGGCTGACAATGCTAGTGCCCCGACCGCCAAATGACCACGACAAACCGTTAGCGGAACGGCGGCTCGTCGAAGCTGCGCAGTTTGCGCGAGTGCAGCGAATTGAGTTCGGTGCGCAGCAGATCCACCGCTTCAATGCCGATCTTCAAGTGCTGGCTGACCGCACGCTCGTAGAACGCGTTGGCCGAACCCGGCAGCTTGATTTCGCTGTGCAGCGGCTTGTCCGATACACACAGCAACGTGCCGTACGGCACCCGCAGGCGATAACCCTGGGCGGCGATGGTGCCGCTTTCCATGTCCACGGCCACGGCGCGGGACAGGTTGATCAGCGGTCGTTCCTGAGCCCAGCGCAATTCCCAGTTGCGGTCGTCGTAGGTCAGCACGGTGCCGGTACGCAGACGTTTTTTCAGCTCTTCGCCTTTTTCGCCGGTGATATTGGCTGCCGCTTGTTGCAGCGCCAGTTGCACTTCGGCCAGCGCCGGAATCGGAATGTTCGGCGGCACCACCCGGTCGAGAATACCGTCGCGACGCATGTAAGCGTGGGCCAGCACGTAGTCGCCGATGGTCTGCGACTGACGCAGGCCGCCGCAGTGACCGATCATCAGCCAGCAATGCGGACGCAGCACAGCCAGGTGGTCGGTGATGTTCTTGGCGTTGGACGGGCCGACGCCGATATTGACCAAGGTCACGCCGTGGCCATCGCTGGCGATCAGGTGATAGGCCGGCATCTGGTAGCGGTGCCAGACCACACCGGCCGCAATCGCCGAGGCTTCGCCGTGATCCATGCCCTTTTCGATGATCACGTTGCCCGGCAAGACCATGCGTACGAAACGCGGGTCGCGGCGCAGTTGTTCCAGGCCATGGACGATGAACTGGTCGACATAACGGTGGTAGTTGGTCAGCAGAATCCACGGCTGCACATGGCGCCAGTCGCTGCCGGTGTAGTGCACCAGACGACGCAGCGAGAAGTCGACGCGCGCGGCGTCAAACAGCGCCAGCGGCAGCGGATCGGTGTTTTCCCAGTCGTAGAGACCGTCGGCGATGCCATCGGTGGCGGCGGACAGGTCGGTACTCGGGAACACCCGTGCCAGCACGGCGGCAGTGACGCCAGAGCCGGCCAGTTCATCGCCCTGCTCGACCACGTACGGATATGGAATGTTCTGCTCGCTGACCCCGACTTCGACGGTCACGGTGAAGTCGTGCATCAGCGGCGTGAGCTGTTCCAGCAGGTATTTGCGAAACGCCGCCGGGTGGGTGACGGTCACGCTGTAGGTGCCCGGCAACTGCACCTTGGCGTAGGCGCGGGTGGTCTGCGGGACTTCGCCCTGGCAGTGGTAGGTCAGACGCAGTTCGGGATAACGGAACAGGGCACGTTGCTCGGCGTCGGGCTCGACGCGATCCTTGAGATAACGCTTGAGCGCCGAGTTCAGCGCCGTGGTGGCCCGCTCATGCAGCTCGGCGAGACGATCCACGGCCTGTTCGGCGGTTTGAACGACAATAAACGCTTCGGTCACGATCAGCTTCCTGTGTTCTGACTTGCAGAGCTTCATCTTGCCTGCATCGTGGCGTCACGGAAACAGTGGCGTTGTGGGTTCACCCTAATCATTCAAACAATGAAGATCCCTGTGGGAGCGAGCTTGCCCGCGATGAGGCCATCACATTCAACATCGATGTTGACTGACAGGCCGTCATCGCTGGCAAGCCAGCTCCCACAGGGTTTTGTTGTGTTTGGGCGACTTGGGTCAGAAACCTTGCGGCGTAGAGCGGGCGACGATGGCTTCGACATCCAGTCCGCGCGGCAACGCGCCGTAGGCCCGCCCGCCTCCGTTCAGACGACTGGCGATGAACGCATCGCTGACCGCCGAATTCCCGGCCTCCAGCAGCAACTTCGCTTGCAGTCCCAGAGCAATGTCTTCAGTCAGTTGCCGAGCGCGGTACTGAATGTCGCTGGTGTCCTTGAACTGTGCCTGCAATTGCTGAATGTGCGCGGCCAGTCGCTTGTCGCCATGACCGTCGCCCAACTCGCTGAACAACACATCGAGTACGCCCGGCTCTTTCGACAAGGCGCGCAACACATCGAGGCATTGCACGTTGCCGGAGCCTTCCCACGTCGAGTTCACCGGCGCTTCGCGGTACAGCCGCGGCAGGATGCTCTCCTCGACATAGCCAGCACCGCCCATGCACTCGGCGGCTTCGTTGATCATCCCCGGCGCACGTTTGCAGATCCAGTATTTACCCACCGCCGTCACCAGTCGGGCGAACTGCGCTTCATGGCGATCGTCCAGATGATCCAGCGCCTTGCCCATGCGCAGGCTCAGCGCCAGCGCGGCTTCGCTTTCCAGCGCCAGATCGGCCAGCACGTTCTGCATCAGTGGCTGTTCACTGAGCAGTTTGCCGCCGACCTTGCGATGGGCGCAGTGATGGCTGGCCTGAGTCAGCGCCTGACGCATCAGCGAGCTGGAGCCGACCATGCAATCGAAACGGGTCATCGCCACCATCTCGATGATGGTCGGCACGCCGCGCCCTTCTTCGCCGACCATCCATGCCAGCGCGCCTCGGAATTCCACTTCGCTGGAAGCGTTGGACTGGTTGCCGAGCTTGTTTTTCAGGCGCTGGATGTAGAACTGATTGCGCGTGTCGTCCGGGCGATGGCGCGGCAGCAGGAAGCAGCTCAAGCCCTTGTCGGTTTGCGCCAGCGTCAGGAACGCATCGCACATCGGCGCCGAACAGAACCACTTGTGCCCCACCAGTTCATAGGCCTGGCCCGGGCCGCTGGCGCCGACCGGATAAGCTTTGGTGGTGTTGGCACGCACGTCGGTGCCGCCCTGTTTCTCGGTCATCGCCATGCCAATGGTGACGCCCGCCTTGTGGGCCATGCCGACATTGCGCGGGTCGTATTCGGTGGCGAGGATTTTCGGCAGCCATTGCTCAGCCAGATTCGGCTGCAAACGCATCGCGGGGACACTGGCGAAGGTCATGGTCAGCGGGCAACCACTGCCGGCTTCGGCCTGACTGTGCAGATAGGACATGGAAGCGCGGGCGACATGGGCGCCGTCCTGTGGATGAGCCCAGGGCAACGACGTCAAGCCATGTTCAATGGCGATGCGCATCAGCTCGTGATACGCCGGATGAAACTCCACCAGGTCGATGCGATGTCCATAGCGGTCATGACTGGCGAACACCGGTTTGTTCTGGTTGGCGAGGAACCCGGCCTCCATCAGCGGCCCGCCGGCCAGCGCGCCGTAGGCGTCGATCCGCGACTCGGCCCAGCCGGCACCGAACCGCCGCGACCACTCCTGCAACGGCAGGTCGATGCGGTATAGATTGGTGCCGTCCAGCGACGGTGGCTGGTTGGTGACTTCGTGAGTTTCGGCGAACTGATGCAGGTTCATGACGGGGCTCCTTGATCGGCCAGAGCTTCAGTTAAGCACCGCCCCCGAACCGATCAAAGTGTCATATCGGCCTAAATACCGGCGCTTTCACCCTATCAGCAACTCAACACCCGCCGCTGCATCGCAACCTGCAGATCCTCGAATTTCACCGGTTTGCTCAGATAATCGATCGAGCCACCCGACGCGCAATGCTCGCGATCCGCCCCCAGCGCGATCATGAACACCGGCAGATGGGCGCATCCCGGCAGGTCACGAATCTGGCAACACAGCGATGCCCCATCGAGCGGCGGCAACTGGCAGTCGATCAGCACGGCATCGAAGCGCTCGCGCTGCAAACAGTCGAGCGCCGCCGCGCCGTGGTCGGCGGTGCGCACGCGGAAACCGAGCTTGAGCAACATGCCGCGCATCACCAGTTGGTTGACGCTGTTGTCGTCCACCAGCAGCACGGTGCAATCCTGCGGCGCACGCACGGTGTCGCGGCTGAACGCGGGCACGGTTTCCACTTCCGGCAACTCAAACTCGACATCCAGTTGAAAGCGGCTGCCACTCCCCGGTTCGGAGCGGTGTGTGAGCTTGCCACCGAGCAACTCCACCAATTGACGGCAGATCGCCAGACCGACGCCCAGCCCGCCGTATTCGCGGGTCATCGAACCGTCGAGCTGGAAGAAGCGCTGATACATCGTCGCCTCGCCCAGATCGGTAAAACCGATGCCGGTGTCGATCACCGCAAAGGACAGCGCCAGCCGATTGTCCGTCGACGGTTTGCCCGTCACCCGCAATGCCAGACCGCCGACGCGGGTGAACTTGATCGCATTGTCCAGCAGGCACTCCAGGCATTGCGCGAGTTTGGCGCTGTCGCCATGCAGGCGATCCGGCAGGGTCGGCAGCACGTCGACCTTGAAGTCCAGCGACTTGCTCGAAGCGTTGCCATCGAACTGAATCCGCAACGCCTCGACCACCCCGCGCAGGCTGAAACTGCCCGGCGTCGCCTTGAGCTTGCCGGCCTGCAATTCGGTCAGGGTCAGGATGCCGTTGACCATGCGCATCATGTCCCGCGCCGAACCGGCGGCAGTCTGCTGGTATTGCTCCAGTTCCGGATCGAGTTCGACGGTCTGCATCAACTCGAGCGAACCGATCACCCCGTTCATGGGCGTGCGCAGTTCGTGGGTCAGGGTCGCGAGGAATTCGTCCTTGAGCTTGTTGCTGTGGGCCAGTTGCTGGTTCAGCACTTCAAGTTTCTGGCCGGCGTCGAACAGGGTCTGCGCCTGTTGTTCGCGCATCGCGTTGATGCGGTCGGCCAGGGCCAGCGACAGCAGCGCCACTTCGATGGCCGAGCCGATCTGGCTGGCGTACATGGTCAGGAACACATTCGGCAGCAGGCCCAGCACCATCATGGTGTTGACGATGCCGCCGATCAGGAACGCCGACCAGGCAATGATGAAATAGCGCGCCACCCGCAGGCCGCGCCACCAAGCGAGGATCCCGGCGGCGAAGATCACCACGGTGAAGGTCAGTGCCAGGGTCGTCGCCAGACGCAGGGCCAGGCCATAACTGGTCATCAACGACAGACCGATCACCACGGCGCCAAAAACAATCAGGGCGATCAACAGACGATCGAGCCAACGGCTGTGGTTCTTCGTCTGCAGGAAACTGCGGGCGAACTGGCTGCCGAAGAGCCCCGCGCAACCGATGAAGAACGGCGTGGCGGCGTTGGCCCACCACGGGTTGTCCGGCCAGAAATACTCGACCGCCGCGCCATTGACCGACAGCTGATAAAGGCCGAACGAGGCGATATAGAAGATGTAATAGAGGTAACTGGTGTCGCGCACGCTGAGGTAGATGAACAGGTTGTAGACCAGCATCCCCAGCAGCACGCCATAAATGATCCCCAGCACATACAGGCGCACTGGCTGGTCTTCGAGGTAAGCGGTGCTCGACCACAACGTTACCGGCGCCTGGATCGAGCCTTCGCTGGACAACCGCAGATAAACGGTTCGTTGCTGATCCGGCTTGAACGCCAGATCGAACAGGTAATTGTTCTGGCGGATCTCGCGACTGGCGAACGGCAAAGCGTCGCCGGTCTGCCGCACCAGACGGTAGTCACCGGCGGCATCGGGCAGATACAGGTCGAGATGATCGAGCGGCGGATACGCCAGCTCCAGCAACCAGCTGCGCTGCGCCGACGGATTGGTCGGGCGGTAATGCAGGTCGATCTTCAGCCAGAACGCCGAGCGCGAATAACCGGCATTGAGCGTGGCTTTGTCATGGGGTTTGAAGTTTCCAGCGGCGGCTTGCGCGCGGACGTCAGCAATGCTCGCCAGACCGCTCGGGTCTTCGAACACTTGCAGGGATCGACCCAGCGGGAGGCTCTGGGTGAACTCGTCGAACTCGACGGCGCTTGCCAGGAGGGGCAAGCAGAACAGCAACATCAACAAATAGCGCATTGAAGCCCCAGCGTGGCTTGGCCGGTTGTGTCAGGAAGCCCCCCATTCCCTTTGAGATGACGTAAAACCGGTATTACCTGTTATTGGTTTGGATCCACTCTAGCATAGCCGTTGATGGCCATTGAGCACCATGGAAATTTTTCCAAGGAAGGCTCTAGAACGGGCGTTCCAGAGCAAAACACCGGGCTAGAGCTGTTGGCTCGGTCAGATTGTGACAAGCGCTGTGGATCTCGCTACCCGGGTTATCGGCCGCGCGCTGCGCCACAACACCCGGAAAACAGGTTTGGTGGTAAGCTCGCGCACCATGAATATCTACAGCTCACGCCCCGTTGTCCTCTGTCTCTCCGGCCACGACCCCAGTGGTGGCGCCGGCTTGCAGGCAGATATCGAAGCCCTGCTCGCTCAGGGTTGCCATGCGGCTCCGGCCGTCACCGCCCTGACCGTGCAAGACACGGTCAACGTCACTGACTTTCGCGTCCTCGACCGTGAGTGGGTACTGGCCCAGGCCAATGCCGTGCTCAACGACTCCGAAGTCGCGGCAGTGAAACTGGGCATGCTCGGTTCTCTGGAAATGGTCGACACCGTCGTCGAACTGCTTCAGGCGCACCCGCACTTGCCAGTGGTCTGCGACCCGGTGCTGCGTGCCGGCGGCGGCGGACGCCTGGGCAAGGACGAAGTCGGCTACGCCATGCGCGAACGCCTGCTGCCGCTGTCGATCATCGCCACCCCCAACCTTCCCGAAGCCCGGATCCTCGCCGAACTGCCAGAAGGCACCGCAGACGAGTGCGCTGAAAAACTTCTGCCGTTCATCAAGAACCTGCTGATCACCGGCGGTCACGGCGACGAAACTGAAATCCACAACCGCCTGTACAGCCGTGATGGGCTGCGCGAAACCTTCAAGTGCCAGCGCCTGCCGGGCAGCTATCACGGTTCGGGCTGCACCCTGGCCAGCACCCTCGCCGGTCGCCTGGCACTGGGCGAAAACCTTGCGAGCGCGGTGCGTACTGCGCTGGATTACACCTGGCGCACCCTGCGCGATGCCGAACAGCTGGGCAAAGGCCAGTTCGTGCCGCGTCGTCTGCCGCTGGATTTCTGTTCCTGATGTTCCGAGCCTGAGGTCTGCGCGATGAAACTACGTGGCCTGTATGCCATCACCGACAGCCAGTTGCTGGCCGGCAAGTTTCTGTCCTACGTGGAGGCGGCGCTGGAAGGCGGCGTCACCCTGCTGCAATACCGCGACAAAAGCAGCGACGAAGCCCGCCGCCTGCGTGAGGCCGAGGCCCTGCGCGACCTGTGCGAACGCTACAAGACGCAACTGATCATCAACGATGACGCCGAACTGGCCGCGCGCCTGAACGTCGGCGTGCACTTGGGCCAGACCGACGGCCCGCTGTCGCCGACCCGCGCCCTGCTCGGTTCGAAAGCAATTATCGGTTCGACCTGCCACGCACAGCTTGAACTGGCTGAACAGGCCGCCAAAGAGGGCGCGAGTTATGTCGCCTTCGGTCGCTTCTTCAATTCCAATACCAAACCCGGTGCACCGAGTTGCAGCCTCGATCTGCTCGACGAGGCCAAACGTACCCTGCACCTGCCGATCTGCGCGATCGGCGGCATCACCCTCGACAACGCTGCGCCACTGGTGGCCCACGGTGTCGATCTGCTGGCCGTGGTCCATGGCCTGTTCGGCGCCGACAGCACCGCCGAAGTGACCCGCCGCGCCCGCGCCTTCAATGAATTACTAAAAGTCTGAGAGCCCGATCATGTCTCGTTCCGAAACCCTGTTTGCCAACGCCCAGAAACACATTCCCGGTGGCGTGAACTCGCCGGTGCGCGCGTTCAAGAGCGTTGGCGGCACGCCGCTGTTCTTCAAGCACGCCGAAGGCGCCTACGTCACTGACGAAGACGACAAGCGTTATGTGGATTACGTCGGCTCCTGGGGCCCGATGATCCTCGGCCACAGCCACCCGGAAGTGCTGGATGCGGTGCGCAACCAGTTGCAGCACGGCCTGTCCTACGGCGCGCCGACCGCGATGGAAACCGAGATGGCCGACCTGGTCTGCTCGCTGGTGCCGTCGATGGAAATGGTACGCATGGTCAGCTCCGGCACCGAAGCGACCATGAGCGCGATCCGTCTGGCCCGTGGTTTCACCGGCCGTGACAGCATCATCAAGTTCGAAGGCTGCTACCACGGCCACTCCGACAGTCTGCTGGTCAAGGCCGGTTCCGGCGCACTGACCCAGGGCGTACCAAGCTCGGCCGGCGTACCGGCGGCATTCGCCAAACACACCCTGACCCTGCCGTTCAACGACATCGACGCGGTTGAAAAAATGCTCGCCGAAGTCGGTCAGGACGTGGCGTGCATCATCGTCGAGCCAGTGGCCGGCAACATGAACTGCGTACCGCCGGCGCCGGGTTTTCTCGAAGGCCTGCGCAGCCTGTGCGACAAGCACGGCGTGGTGCTGATTTTCGACGAAGTGATGACCGGTTTCCGCGTCGCCCTCGGCGGTGCCCAGGCTTACTACGGCGTAACCCCGGACCTGACCACCTTCGGCAAGATCATCGGCGGCGGCATGCCGGTCGGCTGCTTCGGCGGCAAGCGCTCGATCATGGAGCGCATCGCGCCGCTGGGCCCGGTCTATCAGGCAGGCACCTTGTCGGGTAACCCACTGGCGATGGCCGCCGGCCTGACCACCCTGCGCCTGATCAGCCGTCCGGGTTTCCACGCCGAACTGACCGATTACACCACGCGCCTGCTCGACGGCCTGCAACAGCGCGCCGATGCCGCCGGCATTCCGTTCGTGACCACCCAGGCGGGCGGCATGTTCGGTCTGTACTTCAGCGGTGCCGACGACATTGTTACTTTTGAAGACGTGATGGCCAGCGATGCAGCGCTGTTCGGCCGCTTCTTCCACCTGATGCTGGAAGGTGGCGTGTACCTGGCACCGAGCGCCTTCGAAGCCGGTTTCACCTCGATCGCCCATGGCGAAGCCGAGCTGAAACTGACCCTCGACGCCGCCGAACGCGCCTTCGCCAAGTTGAAGTAAAACGCCCCGCCGCTGACGTTGGCCATTGCCAGCGTCAGCGTTCTCCTACATCCGCACGCCTTTTCCGACACGCCTGCCAAAAATCTCCCATAAAGTGGGCGATATATTTCCCGCGCAGCAGAAAATCGAGTAAAGACTTTGTAAGGATGGCCCTGCTTATTTCATAATGCGCGCTTATTGGATCCCTCGACGGGTCCGCGCGCCCTTCAGAGGTAAGTCGATTCCCATGAACCGCACCGGCCGCACCCTTGCCTTGGGCTGCCTGTTGCTCCTTCAGCCGCTGCTCGCACATGCACAAGCAGGCGGCAACTCGTTGTTGATCCCGGCGATGGGTCGCTGCACCCTCAATACTCAGCCGCAAGATGTCACGCAGGCACTCGCCGCCTGCCAAAAGGCAGCGGATGAGGGGGATGCGCAAGCGCAATACGAGTTGGGTGAGTTCTACTACGACGGCAAGAATGCGCCGCGCGACCTCAATCAAGCCCTGAGCTATTTCGAAAAGGCCTCGCTGCAAGGTCACGCCCAGGCGCAATTCAAGCTCGGCACCATGTTCTTCCACGGTGAAGGCGTGCAGGCCAACAACATTCAGGCTTATATCGTGCTGAAGATGGCCGCGGTCAACGGCGCCGAAGACGCGCTAGACACCGCCGACGAAGTGTCTGAAAAGATGTCCCGCGAAGACCTGGAAACCGCGACCCAGGTGCTCGGGCAAATTTTCCGTAAATACCTGATGGAACTGCAGAGCGCCGACGGGCGTACGCCGTTCTCGCCCCTGCCCTGACTAACGATAGTTCCCGCGCTTTTCGTCACCGACGCGGAACGTCGAAGGCGGCATTCCCACGCAGAGCATGGGAACGATCACTTCCATAAAACCCGGTTTTACTTCTCGGGCATCGGCACCGGAAACGGCATCACATTGCCAACACCGCCACGGGCTTCGCTGATCTTTGGCGTCCCCAGTCGCTCGACTTCATCGATGCGCACGATCGAGTGCATCGGCACAAAGCTGCGCACCACGCCTTCGAACTGCGCCTTGAGCTTTTCTTCGCTCGGGTCGACGACCACTTGCGTGCGCTCGCCAAAGACGAACTCTTCCACTTCCAGGAACCCCCACAGATCACTTTGATAGATCTGCTTGGCGTACATTTCGAACACCTGGCCCTGGTTGAGGAAAATCACCTTGTAGATTGGAGCTTCGCGTTTGGTCATGGCGGGCGGACGACATCGGGGTAAAAATGAGGGCGCGAACTATAGCATAGCCACCGGACGCGCAGCGGTAGGAACCTGGGGACATGTTCCCTATAATGCGCGGTTCTTTGAACCACGTGACGACCCTATTCCATGGCCAAGAAGCTTTACATCGAAACCCACGGTTGCCAGATGAACGAGTACGACAGCTCGCGCATGGTCGATCTGCTGGGCGAACACCAGGCCCTGGAAGTCACGGCGCGCGCCGAAGATGCCGACGTGATCCTGCTCAACACCTGCTCGATCCGCGAACGCGCCCAGGACCGGGTGTATTCCCAGCTCGGCCGCTGGCGCGAACTGAAACTGGCCAACCCGGACATGGTGATCGCCGTCGGCGGTTGCGTGGCCAGCCAGGAAGGCGCGGCGATCCGTGATCGCGCCCCGTACGTCGACGTGGTGTTCGGCCCGCAGACCCTGCACCGCCTGCCGGAAATGATCGACGCCGCGCGCATCAGCAAGCTGCCGCAAGTCGACGTCTCGTTCCCGGAAATCGAAAAATTCGACCACCTGCCCGAGCCGCGCATCGATGGGCCAAGCGCCTACGTGTCGGTGATGGAAGGCTGCAGCAAGTACTGCACGTTCTGCGTGGTGCCCTACACCCGCGGCGAAGAAGTCAGCCGACCGTTCGACGACGTGATCGCCGAGATCATCCACCTGGCCGAACATGGCGTGCGTGAAGTGACCCTGCTGGGCCAGAACGTCAACGGCTATCGCGGGCTGACCCACGACGGTCGTCTGGCGGATCTGGCCGAACTGATCCGCGTCGTCGCGGCGGTCGATGGCATCGACCGCATCCGCTACACCACCTCGCACCCGCTGGAATTCTCCGACAGCCTGATCCAGGCCCACGCCGAAGTGCCGGAACTGGTCAAGCACCTGCACTTGCCGGTGCAGTCGGGTTCGGACCGGATCCTGGCCGCGATGAAGCGCAACCACACGGCGCTGGAGTACAAATCCAAGCTGCGCAAACTGCGCGCCGCCGTACCGGGCATCTGCATCAGCTCGGACTTTATCGTCGGCTTCCCGGGGGAAACCGAGAAAGATTTCGAGCAGACCATGAAGCTGATTGCCGATGTCGGTTTCGATTTTTCCTACTCGTTTGTCTACAGCCAGCGCCCGGGCACTCCAGCCGCCGATCTGGCCGACGACACCCCGGAAGAACTGAAGAAAGAACGCCTGAACGCCTTGCAGCACCGTTTGAATCAGCAAGGGTTCGAGATCAGCCGACAAATGGTCGGTTCGGTCCAGCGCATTCTGGTGACCGATTATTCGAAGAAAGACCCGGGCGAGCTGCAAGGGCGCACCGAGAATAACCGTATCGTCAACTTCCGCTGCGATAATCCGACCCTGATCGGCCAGTTCGCCGACGTCCACATCGACGCGGCGCAACCGCACTCGCTGCGCGGCTCGCTGATCCAGTAACACCCTTTGTTCAACTGTGGGAGCGAGCCTGCTCGCGATGAACGATGACGCGGTTTTTCAGATGAACCGCATTCATGCCCATCGCGAGCAGGCTCGCTCCCACAGGAACGGCATCAATTTAAGAGCTTTCGCACCCACGCCGCTGGCGTTATCCTTGATTTCATCCTAATTGCCCCAGGGCGGCTAAATACGACCTTGAACGCACCCATCGAACCACATCGTTTCATCCTCGAGCCCTTTGAGGCTCGCCGCTTCGCCAATCTGTGCGGGCAGTTCGACGAGCACTTGCGGCTGATCGAACAGCGCCTGGCCATCGAGATCCGCAATCGCGGCAATCAGTTCGAGCTGATCGGCGAGCCCAAGCACACCACTTCCGCGGAAAACCTGATTCGCCGCCTGTACCGGGAAACCAAGGGTTCAGAGCTGTCGCCGGATACGGTTCACCTGTTCCTCCAGGAATCGGCCGTCGAGCAACTGGACAACCCCGCCCCCGCCGAAGCCTCCGTCGCCCTGCGCACCAAGAAAGGCATGATTCGCCCACGCGGCTTGAACCAGCTGCGCTATGTGAAGGAAATTCTCGGCAACGACATCAACTTCGGCATCGGCCCGGCCGGTACCGGCAAGACCTATCTGGCTGTCGCCTGCGCCGTCGATGCGCTGGAGCGTGAACAGATCCGTCGCATCCTGCTGGTGCGTCCGGCGGTCGAAGCGGGTGAGAAACTCGGCTTCCTGCCCGGCGATCTGTCGCAGAAGATCGACCCGTACCTGCGCCCGCTCTACGACGCGCTCTACGAGATGCTCGGTTTCGAATACGTGGCCAAGCTGATCGAGCGTCAGGTGATCGAAGTCGCGCCGCTGGCCTACATGCGCGGTCGCACGCTGAACAACAGCTTCATCATTCTCGACGAAAGTCAGAACACCACCGTCGAGCAGATGAAGATGTTCCTGACCCGGATTGGTTTCGGCTCCACGGCCGTGATCACCGGCGACATCACCCAGGTCGACCTGCCGCGCGGCACCAAATCCGGACTTCATCACGTCATCGAAGTCCTGAAAGATGTGCCGGGTATCAGCTTCACCCACTTCCAGCCCAAAGACGTGGTGCGCCACCCGTTGGTGCAACGCATCGTCGAAGCCTACGAGCGCTTCGAGACGCGTGTCGCTGATGAAGCGCCAAAGGACACCCGCCACGATGCTTGAGCTTGACCTGCAAATCGCGACCGAAGCGTCTGCGCCGACCGAAGCCGAGTTCCGCCAATGGTGCGAACTGGCCCTGCGCCAGCGTACCGCTGACTCGGAAATGACCATTCGTCTGGTCGACGAGGAAGAAGGCCGTGAACTGAATCACACCTGGCGCCACAAGGATTACGCGACCAACGTCCTGTCCTTTCCCGCCGAAGTGCCCGACGAGTTTCTCGACATTCCATTGCTGGGCGATCTGGTGATCTGCGTGGCGGTGGTCGAGCGCGAAGCTGCCGAACAGGGCAAGGAACTAAAGGCCCACTGGGCACATCTGGTCATTCACGGCTGCTTGCATCTGCTTGGTTACGACCATATAGATGACGAGGAAGCCGAGGAAATGGAAGCACTGGAACGCGAGTTGCTTGCCGAATTGGGTTATCCCGATCCGTACGCGGACGACGAAACCGAAACATCCCCTACTGTTACAACAAAGGATTCAGAGTAATCGCTATGAGCGAAGATCGATCGAGCAACGGGCAAAAGTCATGGCTGGGCAAACTGACCCAGGCTTTTGCCCACGAGCCGAAGAACCGCCAGGAGCTGCTTGAGCTGCTGCGCGATGCACATCAGAACAAACTGCTGGACAGCGAAGCGCTGGCCATCGTCGAAGGCGCCATCCAGGTGGCTGACCTGCAGGTTCGCGACATCATGGTGCCGCGCTCGCAGATGATCAGCATCAAGGCGACCCAGACACCCCGCGAATTCCTCCCTGCCGTGGTCGACTCGGCCCACTCGCGCTACCCGGTCATCGGCGAAAGCCATGACGACGTGATGGGCGTGCTGCTGGCCAAGGATCTGCTGCCG
Organism: Pseudomonas sp. GW458-11-26-14-LB4; assembly: GCF_059423925.1. NCBI lineage: Bacteria > Pseudomonadati > Pseudomonadota > Gammaproteobacteria > Pseudomonadales > Pseudomonadaceae > Pseudomonas > Pseudomonas sp. GW458-11-26-14-LB4. Next base: position 134,173 of record NZ_JBWKYU010000004.1, on the reverse strand, counting down.
CTGATCCTCAAGGAGAACGGCGACAGCTTCAACATCAAGGACCTGCTGCGCCCGGCCACGTTCGTGCCGGAGTCCAAGCGTCTGAACGTGTTGCTGCGTGAATTCCGCGCCAACCACAACCACATGGCCATCGTGATCGACGAATACGGCGGCGTGGCCGGCCTGGTGACCATCGAAGACGTGCTCGAGCAGATCGTCGGCGACATCGAAGACGAGCACGACGTCGAAGAAGACAGCTACATCAAGCCGCTGCCCAGCGGTGACTTCCTGATCAAGGCCCTGACGCCGATCGAGAACTTCAACGAGTTCTTCGACAGCGAATTCTCCGACGACGAGTTCGACACCGTCGGCGGGCTGGTGATGAGCGCGTTCGGGCACTTGCCAAAACGCAACGAAATCACTGAAATCGGCGCCTATCGTTTCCGCATCCTGAACGCCGACAGCCGTCGGATTCATTTGCTGCGACTGACCCCAATCGCCCGGTAAAAAATCTAAGGATTGAAATGCGCTGGACAACCCGCCCCGGCTGGCCCGGTAACCTGCTGGCCGTGGCGGCCGGTGCAATCACCACCTTCGCTCTGGCACCGTTCGATCTCTGGCCGCTGGCGTTGCTGGCGGTCGGCCTGTTCTATGCCGGCCTGCGCGAGCTGAGCCCGCGACAAGCCCTGGGCCGTGGCTGGTGCTTCGGTTTCGGCCTGTTCGGCGCCGGCACCAGCTGGATCTATTACAGCATCCACCACTTCGGCGGCGCTTCGGTGCTGCTGGCCGGGTCCCTGATGCTGATCTTCACGGCGGCCATTGCCTGGTTCTTCGCCCTGCCCGCGTGGCTGTGGGCGCGCTGGCTGCGGCGTAACGAAGCGCCGGTGGCCGACGCCCTGGCGTTCGCGGCGCTGTGGGTGGGTCAGGAAGCTTTCCGTGGCTGGTTCCTCACCGGTTTCCCGTGGCTGTATTCCGGTTACAGCCAGCTCGACGGCCCGCTGGCCGGGCTCGCTCCAGTAGGCGGCATGTGGCTGGTGTCGTTCGTCCTGGCACTGACCGCTGCACTGATCTACAACGCACCGCGCCTGCTGCAAACCCGCCGCAAAGCCTTCATCGCTGCCGGCCTGGTATTGCTGATCGGGCCATGGGCGGCGGGCATTGCGCTCAAGGGCCATGCCTGGACCAGCCCGGCGGGCGCGCCGCTGACCGTTGCCGCGATTCAGGGCAACGTCGCGCAAAGCATGAAATGGGACCCGGCCGAACTCAATGCGCAACTGGCGCTGTACCGCGACCTGAGTTTCCGCTCCAAACCGGTGGACCTGCTGATCTGGCCGGAAACCGCCGTCCCGGTGCTCAAGGAGTCCGCCGAGGGCTACCTGACCATGATGGGCAACTTCGCCGCCGAGCGTAAATCAGCGCTGATCACCGGCGTACCGATCCGCGAAATGGTTCACCACGAGAGACGCTTCTACAACGGCATCACCGTGGTTGGCGAAGGCGATGGCACCTATCTCAAGCAAAAACTGGTGCCGTTCGGCGAGTACGTACCGTTGCAGGACATCCTGCGCGGGCTGATCGCATTCTTCGACCTGCCGATGTCCGACTTCGCCCGCGGCCCTGCCGATCAGGCCTTGTTGCAGGCCAAGGGATATCAGATCGCGCCGTTCATCTGCTACGAAGTGGTGTATCCGGAGTTCGCCGCAGGCCTGGCGGCACGCAGCGATCTGCTGCTGACGATCAGCAACGACACCTGGTTCGGTACGTCCATCGGCCCATTGCAACATCTGCAAATGGCGCAGATGCGCGCGCTTGAGGCCGGACGCTGGATGATTCGTGCGACCAACAACGGTGTGACTGGGCTGATCAACCCGTTCGGGCAGATCACCGAGCGTATCCCGCAGTTCGAACAGGGCGTGCTGTACGGCGAAGTGGTGCCGATGCACAACCTGACGCCGTATCTGCAATGGCGCTCGTGGCCGCTGATCATCCTGTGCGTGGTGCTGTTCGGCTGGGCGCTGATGACCAATCGGATGTCCAAGACACTCTGAGATATCGCCCGCTCCCACAGATGACCGCTGTGGGAGCGAGCTTGCTCGCGAAGGCGCCACCAACGACACCGCGTCAATCGGCGCTGTCACCCCCTCGATAGAACATCGAATAACCGATCTGCCCCACCGCTTCGTTCATCAACTGCCCGCTCTGCCAGATCGACTTGAACTCAGGCAGCCAGCCGCCAAACGGCCGGGCATTGTCCGTACCTAGAAAACCAACCGGCGCCGGCACCACTTCGAATCCTGCCTGTTGATAACTCCACACCGCTCGCGGCATGTGCCAGGCCTGGGTCACCAGCACGATGCGTTTGACGCCTTCCGGCAACAGCACTTTGGCGCTGAATTCGGCGTTTTCCCACGTGGTGCGGCTCTCCCCTTCCTGCCAGCGCACCGTCACACCGAAATCATCACGCAACGAGTCGGCCATCAATTTGGCTTCAGTCGGCGGCGTACCGTAATGCAGGCCACCACTGGTCAGAATCGGCAACCCCGAAGCCTTGGCCAGTCGCGCCGCGTAACGCTGGCGCTCCAGCCCGACACCGGTCGGCTGATCTTCGCCCCAGGCGAGATCGCCGCGCTCACGACCGGAGCCCAGCACCACAATCGCATCGGCGCGCTGCGCCAGGCTTGTCCATGCTTCCCGGGCCAGCGGCGGCTCACGCTCCAACGCCTTGGCGCCCCACTGCACGACCACCGGCAGACTCATCAGCCAAAAGCCGCCAAACCCCAGGGCAAAACACAGCCCCGCCAGCCGTGGCCGCGAGCGACGCAGCCACCAGGCCGCCAGCAACAGCAGCAAAAGAAGGCCGGGCGGCAATAGAAGTTGTTTAATGAAATAACGAAAAGGCATCGAGCATCTCCAGAGATGCCCGAAGCCTAAGTGGGTTGATGCAGCGCGACAACCAGTAGGGTCGGATCCCGTTGAAAAAGATCCGCTTTTTGACCTGCCATGCGTTTACTTGGCCTGCAGAGTCCGCACCTTGACGGTGTCTCTGCCGGGCGCCTTGTCCTTGAGCCAGATGACCTTGGCCGTATGGGCTGCATCGAGTTGTTTCACGGCTTGTGACAGGTATCCGTGGGTTTCACGCTCACTGCGATCCAGATAGGCCTTGACCAGTTTGAACTCGGCGGGACTCAAGCCACGCAATTCCAGCTCCAGGGGGCGCTCGTCGCGCAGCCTTCCAGCGGTTTTTGCCGCGTCCAGGGCCATACCCAGACGATCGATCAACCGCTCGTACAACTCGGGTTTGGTAACGTTTTTTTGCTGTGACTCCACCATCCCTCACCTCATTGAAGATAAGACTCACTCCCCAGTTAGAGCTTAGCTTCGCTGCACAAACCGGCTGCACGCCGCGACCAACGGCCCTCGCCGCAATTTCAGCCGGTCAAACGGCTGCAATCAGGGTTTCCCTAGGCCGAGCGCGGTCATGTATGCTACGGCGCTTCCTGTAACTCCACTTCCAGCTCGTCCGGCACGTCCCGAACGTCGCATTGAAGAGGATTAGGCCACCCCTATCCAGTACAAAAGTAGCCATGCACGAACAATATCAGCCCCGTGAAATCGAAGCCGCCGCCCAGTCCTTCTGGGACGAGCAAAAGTCCTTTGAAGTCAGTGAACAGCCAGGCAAGGAGACTTACTACTGCCTGTCGATGTTCCCTTACCCCAGCGGCAAGCTACACATGGGGCACGTGCGCAACTACACCATCGGCGACGTGATCTCCCGCTACCAGCGCATGCTCGGCAAGAACGTTCTGCAACCGATGGGTTGGGACGCCTTCGGCATGCCGGCGGAAAACGCCGCGATGAAGAACAACGTGGCTCCGGCCAAGTGGACCTATGAAAACATCGCCTACATGAAGTCCCAGCTGCGCAGCCTGGGCCTGGCGGTGGACTGGTCGCGCGAAGTCACCACCTGCAAACCGGATTACTACCGCTGGGAACAATGGCTGTTCACTCGCCTGTTCGAAAAAGGCGTGATCTACCGCAAGAACGGCACCGTGAACTGGGACCCGATCGACCAGACCGTTCTGGCTAACGAGCAGGTCATCGACGGTCGCGGCTGGCGTTCCGGCGCGCTGATCGAAAAGCGCGAAATCCCGATGTACTACTTCAAGATCACCGCTTACGCGGATGAGCTGCTGGAGAGCCTCGACGAACTGACCGGCTGGCCCGAGCAAGTCAAGACCATGCAGCGCAACTGGATCGGCAAGTCGCGCGGGATGGAAGTGCAGTTCCCGTACAACGTCGATTCGATCGGCGAAAGCGGCACCCTGAAAGTCTTCACCACCCGTCCGGACACCCTGATGGGCGCAACCTATGTTGCCGTGGCCGCCGAGCATCATCTGGCTGCTCTCGCCGCGAAGAACAACCCTGAGCTGCAAGCGTTCATCGCCGAATGCAAGGGCGGCAGCGTCGCCGAAGCCGACGTCGCCACCCAAGAGAAGAAAGGCCTGCCGACCGGCCTGTTCGTCGAGCACCCGCTGACCGGCGAAAAACTGCCGGTGTGGGTCGCCAACTACGTGCTGATGCACTACGGCGACGGCGCGGTCATGGCGGTGCCGGCGCACGACGAGCGCGATTTCGAATTCGCCCACAAGTACAACCTGCCGGTCAAATCCGTGGTGCGCACCAGCTCCGGTGAAACCAACCCGGCGCCATGGCAGGACGCCTACGGCGAGCACGGCACGCTGATCAACTCCGGCGAGTTCGACGGCCTGGACTTCGCTGGCGCGTTCGACGCCATGGAAGTCGCCCTGATCAAGAAAAACCTCGGCGCCTCGCGCACCCAGTTCCGCCTGCGCGACTGGGGCATCAGCCGTCAACGCTACTGGGGTTGCCCGATCCCGATCATCCACTGCGATGCCTGCGGTGACGTGCCGGTGCCGGAAGATCAACTGCCTGTCGTTCTGCCGGAAGACGTGGTGCCGGACGGCGCCGGTTCGCCGCTGGCGCGCATGCCCGAGTTCTACGAGTGCGCCTGCCCGAAATGCGGTCAGCCTGCCAAGCGTGAAACCGACACCATGGACACCTTCGTCGAGTCGTCCTGGTACTACGCCCGTTACGCCTCGCCGCACTTCGAAGGCGGTCTGGTGGAAAAATCCGCGGCCGACCACTGGTTGCCGGTGGATCAGTACATCGGCGGTATCGAACACGCCATTCTTCACCTGCTCTACGCACGCTTCTTCCACAAGCTGATGCGTGACGAAGGCCTGGTGAGCTCCAACGAGCCGTTCAAGAATCTGCTGACCCAGGGCATGGTGGTCGCCGAGACTTACTATCGTCGTGAAGCCAACGGTGCCTACACCTGGTTCAACCCGGCGGACGTGGAACTCGAGCGCGACAGCAAGGCCAAGGTCATCAGCGCCAAGCTGATCGCCGACGGCCTGCCGGTGGAAATCGGCGGCACCGAGAAGATGGCCAAGTCGAAGAACAACGGCGTCGACCCTCAGTCGATGATCGACCAGTTCGGCGCCGACACCTGCCGTCTGTTCATGATGTTCGCCTCGCCACCTGACATGAGCGCTGAATGGTCGGACTCCGGCGTGGAAGGCTCGCACCGCTTCCTCAAGCGCGTCTGGCGTCTGGCTCAGGCCCATGTCACTCAGGGTCTGCCGGGCAAACTGGACATCGCCGGCCTGAATGACGAGCAGAAAGTCATTCGCCGCGCGATCCACCAGGCGATCAAGCAGGCCAGCCACGACGTCGGCCAGAACCACAAATTCAACACCGCCATCGCCCAGGTGATGACGCTGATGAACGTGCTGGAAAAAGCCGCGCAAGCGACCGAACAGGATCGCGCACTGGTTCAGGAAGGTCTGGAAACCGTGACGCTGCTGCTCGCACCGATCACGCCGCACATCAGCCACGAGCTGTGGAACCGTCTGGGCCACGCCGATCCGGTGATCGACGCCGGCTGGCCGGTGCTGGACGAAAGCGCGCTGGTGCAGGACAGCCTGACCCTGGTGATCCAGGTCAACGGCAAGCTGCGCGGCCAGATCGAAATGCCGGCCGCCGCCACCCGTGAAGAAGTCGAAGCGGCAGCCCGCGCCAACGAAAACGTGCTGCGTTTCGTTGACGGCCTGACGATTCGCAAAGTGATCGTAGTGCCCGGGAAACTGGTCAATATCGTCGCCAGCTAATTGGATCGGGCGTCAGGTGAGCCTGGCGTCCAGTAAAACCTTTCGGGCCACAGAGTCGGCCCACATGGTTTCAAGGGGAGCAACACAATGATCAAACGCAATCTGCTGGTGATGGGCCTCGCCGTCCTGTTGAGCGCCTGCGGTTTCCAGCTGCGTGGCACCGGCACCAATGAGCTATCGATCAAGGAGCTCGACCTGAGCGCCCGCAACGCCTACGGCGAAACCGTGACGCAACTGCGTCAGGTGCTGGAGTCCAGCGGCGTCAAGGTCGTTACCGGTGCACCGTACAAGCTGTATCTGGCCGATGAGCAGGAATCCCAGCGGATTCTCAGCTACGCCGGCGCCGGTCGTACCGGCGAGTACCAGGTCAGCACCGTCCTTACCTACGATATCCGTGGCGAAAAAGATTTGCTGCTGAAAAGCGACAAGCTTGAAGTGCAGAAAGTGTTCATCCACGACGGCAACAATCTGGTGGGTTCCGACCAGGAAGCCAACGATGCCCGCCGTGAAACCCGCCGCGAGCTGGTACAGCGCATGATGCTGCGTCTGCAACAGCTGACGCCGGCACAGCTGGACGCTCTGCAGCAAACCGCCAATGCACGGGCCAAGGCAGAAGCCGACGCCCTCGAAGCGGCACAGAAGGCTGAAGCGGAAACCCCGCGCCAGTCGCCGCTCGAACTGCCGCAGCAGTAAGACGTTCGGGGCGCTCAGGCGCCCCGTTCGCCCTCTCTTATGAAGCTCGCTCCCGCCCAACTCGGCAAACACCTGCAAGGCGCTCTCGCGCCGGTCTACATCATCAGCGGCGATGACCCGCTGCTGTGCCAGGAAGCTGCCGACGCCATTCGCTCTGCCGCCCGTCAGCAAGGATTCGACGAACGCCAGGTCTTTGCCGCCGACGCCAATTTCGATTGGGGGACGTTGCTGCAGGCTGGCGCCAGCATGTCGCTGTTCGCCGAAAAACGCCTGCTGGAACTGCGCCTGCCTTCGGGCAAGCCCGGTGACAAGGGCGCGGCCGCCCTCATCGAATACTGCTCGCGCCCGGCAGAAGACACGGTGCTGTTGATCAGCCTGCCGAAGCTGGACGGTAGCGCGCAGAAAACCAAGTGGGGCAAGGCGCTGGTCGAAGGTCAGCAGACCCAGTTCGTGCAGATCTGGCCGGTGGACGCCAACCAGTTGCCGAGCTGGATTCGTCAGCGCCTGTCCCAGGCCGGCCTGTCAGCCAGCCAGGACGCGGTCGAGCTGATTGCCGCGCGGGTCGAAGGCAACCTGCTGGCCGCTGCGCAAGAGATCGAAAAGCTCAAGCTGATGGCCGAGGGCGGGCAGATTACCGTCGAAACCGTGCAGGCGGCCGTGGCCGATAGTGCGCGCTTCGACGTGTTCGGCCTGACCGACGCGGTGCTCAACGGCGAACCAGCCCACGCCCTGCGCATGCTCGAAGGGCTGCGCGGTGAAGGGGTCGAGCCGCCGGTGATTCTCTGGGCCCTGGCCCGTGAGTTGCGCCTGCTGGCCAACATCTCGTTGCAATACAGTCAGGGCACACCGCTGGACAAGTGCTTCAGTCAGGCCAAGCCGCCGGTCTGGGACAAGCGCAAACCGCTGATGAGCAAGGCCCTGCAACGCTACTCGGCGCAACGCTGGGCGCAGTTGCTGCTCGAAGCCCAGCGCATCGATGCGCAGATCAAGGGCCAGGCGGCCGGTTCGCCGTGGATGAGCCTGAGCCGGTTGGCGCTGCTGATGGCCGGTCAGCGTCTGACATTGCCTGCCGAATGAAATCCGGGATCGCGCTCTGCGATCCCGTTTTTTATCCAGGCCATTTCCTACAGAACATCCCGCCCTCGGTCCTATAGACAGACGTTCGAGATCGGCAGATTATCTGCCGCGCAAAGACCCACTCAATCGAGAGAATTCTCATGAGCAAAAAGCCATCGAAACATGGCCACAACAAGGCCAAATCCATCGTCGCCCAACCCCTGTTCCGCAGCCGCCAGGAACGACCAACCAAGGGTAAGGGCAGCTACCGCCGCGAAGCCTTCCAGTCTGACAGCTGGGAGGCTTCTTACTTTCTGGCCGCTTGAAGCACAGCACCCCTTCCTCATGTTAAGGTCTGCACCTGATTCGTATCCCCTGGACCTGTGCATGCCCCTCAGTCTTTCCCGTCGTTGGCCCTTGCGCCAACTGATCGCTGCCTCCAGCTTCGTACTGCTCGTCGCCTGCGCGGAAAAACCCACCGCCGCCGACGCTCAACCGCTTCAGACCGTTCCCGTTGCCACAGCCCCAGCGGTCATCCCGCCGGTAGTGCCGTCCGGTGACAACCTCGACCTGCAACCGACCCAGACCTTTGCCGAATGGCAGGCCGGTTTCCGCAAGGAAGCTCTGGCTGCCGGCATTCGTGCCGACCTGTTCGACCGCGCGTTCGCCAATGTCAGTTTCGATGCCAGCGTGATTCGCGCCGACCGCAGCCAGCCGGAGTTCGCCCGGCCGGTATGGGAATACCTGGACGGCGCCCTTTCGCCCTTGCGCGTGCGCAAAGGCCAGGCGCTGATCAGCCAGTACGCCGATATTCTGCAAAGCATCGAACAGCGTTACGGCGTCGATCGTCAGGCACTGGTGTCGGTGTGGGGAATGGAAAGCAACTTCGGCCAGTTCCAGGGCAGCAAGTCGGTGATCAACTCGCTGGCGACCCTGGCCTATGAAGGCCGCCGCCCGGGCTTTGCACATGCGCAGCTGATTGCGGCGCTGCAGATCCTGCAACAGGGCGACATCACGCCGGAGAAAATGCTCGGCTCCTGGGCCGGCGCCATGGGCCAGACCCAGTTCATCCCGACCACCTACAACACTCATGCCGTGGATTTCGACGGTGACGGTCGCCGCGACATCTGGGGCAGCCCCGCTGACGCATTGGCCTCCACCGCGCATTACCTGCAAAGCTCCGGCTGGCAGCGTGGCCAGCCGTGGGGCTTCGAAGTGCAGCTGCCGAGCGGTTTCAACTACACCTTGGCCGACGGCGCAATTCGCAAGAGCGTCGCCGAATGGCGGCAACTGGGTGTGATCCTGCCGAACGGCGGCCAGGTGCCGGCCGGCTCCGAGCAACTGTCCGCCGCCCTGCTGCTGCCGGCCGGCTACCGCGGCCCGGCGTTCCTGTTCCTCGATAACTTCCGGGCGATCCTCAAATACAACAACTCGTCGTCCTACGCACTGGCCGTCAGCCTGTTGTCCGAGCGCTTCAACGGTGCCGGCCTTATCAATGGCAGCTGGCCAAAAGACGATCTGCCGTTGAGCCGCACCGAACGGATCGAACTGCAAAACCTGCTGACCGCGCGCAACTACGACGCAGGCACCGCCGACGGCATCATCGGTGCCAATACGCGCAAGGCGATTCGCGCTGCGCAGCAGTCATTCGGCTGGCCGGCGGACGGTTATCCGACGCACAAGCTGCTGGAAAGCCTGCGTAACCAGTAAAAACCAAAAGACCGCCGCCTCTTCAGGCGGCGGTCTTTTTTTGCGGCTCGATCAGCGAATCACCACATCCTGTTCCAGCATCAACTCCTTCTTCCCTGCGTCCAGTCGAACCAGCGCCCCCAACGGCAGCGTCAGGTTCGGATTACAGTGCCCGCTACGCCATCCTGAAAGCACCGGAATCCGCAGGGGTTCAAAGGTCTGCTTGAGCAAGCGGTTCAAGGCCTCGACATCCACGCCCGCCACATCCCCGACCAGCACGCCACGCAATCTGGCCAACTTGCCCGCCAGACGCATCTGGGTCAGCAAGCGGTCGATCCGGTACAGCGGCTCGTTGATGTCCTCGATCAGCAGAATCACCCCTTCGACATCGATTTCGTAAGGCGTGCCCAGGGTCGCGGCGATCATCGCCAGATTGCCACCCTGCAAACGCCCGTGAGCAATGCCGGGCTCCACTGTGGTCAATGGATAAGCCGCCGGATGACTCAGCACACTGCCGGCCTTCAACTGACCGCGCAGCATGGCGAAGAACGACGTCACCGTCGGCGGTTCCTTGTCACCCAGCAGATCGGCATTCAATAACGGCCCGTGAAAGGTCACGAACCCGGCGTAGCGACTGATGGCCAGATGCAGAGCTGTGATGTCGCTGTAACCGACGAAGGGCTTGGCATGGCGGCTCAGCAAGTCGTAGTCGATCCGGTCCAGCAACCTTGGCGTGCCGTAACCACCGCGCAGGCAAATGATTGCATCCACCTCCTCGTCAGCGAACGCCGCGTGCAGATCGTTGAGCCGCACCTCGTCGCTGCCGGCCAGATAGCCATCCTTCTCGTAGACGCCAGGGAACACCCGCAAACCGTAACCCCGGGCGCGCATCCACTGAACGGCCTTTTCGGTATCCAGCGTGCCGGGGCCGGCGGGCGCAATGACGCCTATCAGCCCTTCCGACGGCAGCGCGGGCACGGGCTTGTGCGGAAAAAGGGTGTGGGTCGGTCGAACGGTCATCCATGGATCTCCCTGTGTGAAGTCATGCTCACACAGTAGTCAGGAACGGCGACAAACAGAAGAGGCTCGGCCGCGCCGCAAATTGCAGGAAAAGTCAGTAACGAGTGTAAGCCAGGCAAAAAAATGCCCGCCGGGCGATAAACCCCGGCGGGCATTTTTTATTCAGCGCTGAATCAGGAACCGAGCAGCTCGGCCTTGACCAGTTTCGCCTGTTCGTCGGCGTGGTACGAAGAACGCACCAACGGGCCGGACGCGACGTTCTTGAAGCCCATCTTGTAACCTTCCTCGGCGAACCAGGCGAAGGTGTCCGGGTGCACGAAACGCTGCACCGGCAAGTGGCTGCGGGACGGTTGCAGGTACTGGCCCAGGGTCAGCATGTCGATGTCGTGTTCGCGCATGCGCTTCATGACTTCGATGACTTCGTCGTCGGTCTCGCCCAGACCCAGCATCAGGCCGGATTTGGTCGGAATGTGCGGCATCATCTGCTTGAAGCGTTGCAGCAGGGTCAGCGACCACTGGTAGTCCGAACCCGGACGCGCAGCCTTGTACAGGCGCGGTACGGTTTCCAGGTTGTGGTTGAACACATCCGGCGGCTCGGCCGCGGTGATTTCCAGGGCGATGTCCATGCGGCCACGGTAGTCCGGGACCAGGGTCTCGAGCTGCACGTTCGGCGACAGTTTGCGGATTTCGCGGATGCAGTCGGCGAAGTGCTGGGCACCGCCGTCACGCAGGTCGTCGCGGTCAACCGAGGTGATCACCACATACTTGAGTTTCAGGTCGGCGATGGCGATGGCCAGGCTTTCCGGCTCGTTGACGTCCAGTGGCTTCGGACGACCGTGGCCAACGTCACAGAACGGGCAACGACGGGTGCAGATGTCACCCATGATCATGAAGGTCGCGGTGCCGCCGGAGAAGCACTCGCCCAGGTTCGGGCAGGACGCCTCTTCGCAGACGCTGTGCAGCTTGTGCTTGCGCAGCAGGCTCTTGATGCGGTCGACTTCCGGCGAAACCGGGATGCGCACGCGGATCCAGTCGGGTTTCTTCGGCAGTTCGGTGGTCGGAATGATCTTCACCGGGATGCGTGCAACCTTCTCGGCGCCGCGCAGCTTGACGCCGGCTTCAACCTTGGGACGCGGGGCCGGGCGCTCGGTCACGTCGAGCGTCGGGATCATGGTTTGCACTGCATCAGTAGTCATATCAGTCGATTCCGCCCGTCAGGGTCGTCTGCTCAGCATAGTCGAGGTGTTTGACGAGCTGCGCGCGCAGCCGGGCACTTACCTCGGCAAATTCAATCGATCCTGCGTGCTCGCTCAGCTGGGTCATCGCCAGCCCGGCATAGCCGCAGGGATTAATCCGTCGAAACGGCTCCAGGTTCATGTCCACGTTCAGGGCCAAGCCATGAAAGGAACAACCATGGCGAATCCGCAAACCCAGAGAAGCGATCTTCGCCCCGTCGACGTAGACGCCGGGAGCATCCGGCTTGGCCACGGCGGTCACGCCGTAGCTGGCCAGCAGTTCGATCAGGCAGCGCTCCATGCGGCTGACCAGATCGCGCACGCCGAAACCGAGTCGGCGCACATCCAGCAGCAGATAGGCTACCAACTGGCCTGGGCCATGGTAGGTCACCTGACCGCCGCGGTCGACCTGCACCACCGGAATATCCCCCGGCAGCAACAGGTGCTCGGCCTTGCCGGCCTGGCCCTGGGTGAACACCGGCGGGTGTTCCACCAGCCAGATTTCGTCCGGGGCCGTGGTGCCACGCTCGTTGGTAAAACGTTGCATGGCCTGCCAGACCGGCTCGTAAGCCATCTGGCCAAGCTCGCGAAAGCCCAGCGTGCCCGGCATCACAGCACCATGTGCACGAAACCGGTGGCCCGCAGTTCGCTGTTGATGTTGTACAGCTGATCCTGGTCGGTCGCGACGATGTGCAACTGGATGGTGGTGTACTTGCCGTTGCTGCTTTGACGCTCGTCGACACGCTCATCGTTGATCTTGGCGTGTTTCTTGACGATGTCGATGATCCTGTCTTTGTTGCCGACGCCCGTATCGCTGATCACCTTAACCGGATAATCAACCTGGGGAAATTCGATCTTTGGCGCCTTTACTTCGGTATCGGTCATGGCGTAACGGCCTCGTAAGCGTAAGCCCGGTAACGAACAAGGCCACGCTCCGGACCGGAACGGGGCCATGCAGGTCAACTCGAATCAGTTGAACAAGCCGTAGAAGAATAGACGGATGCTATCCCACATGCGGCGGAAGATACCACCCTCCTCGACAGCGTCCAGGGCGATCAGGTCGGCGCTGTGCACCACCTTGTCGTCCAGTTTCACTTCGACTTTACCGATCACGTCGCCCTTGGCGATTGGCGCGGTCAGTTGCGGGTTCATGGTCATGCTGGCAGCGAGCTTCTTCAGCTGGCCTTTCGGCAGGGTCATGGTCAGGTCTTGTGCCAGGCCGGCCTTGACTTGACTGGTGGTACCTTTCCACACCGGGGCCTGAGCCAGTTCAGTGCCCTTCTGGTAGAAGGTCTGGGTTTCAAAGAAGCGGAAACCGTAGGTCAGCAGCTTCTGGGTCTCGGCGGCACGGGCCACTTCGCTGTTGGTGCCGAACACCACGGCGATCAGGCGCATGCCGTCACGTACGGCCGAGGACACCATGCAGTAGCCGGCTTCGTCGGTGTGACCGGTTTTCAGACCGTCGACGGTCTTGTCGCGCCACAGCAGCAGGTTGCGGTTAGGCTGTTTGATGCCGTTCCAGAAGAACTCTTTCTGCGAGTAGATCGCGTAGTGAGCCGGGTCTTCGTGGATGATCGCGCGAGCCAGGATCGCCATGTCGTGAGCCGACGAGTAGTGCTCAGGGTTCGGCAGACCGGTCGGGTTCATGAAGTGGGTATTGGTCATGCCCAGATCGGCGACGGTCTTGTTCATCAGGTCGGCGAACGCATCTTCGCTGCCGGCGATGTGTTCAGCCACCGCGACGCTGGCGTCGTTGCCGGACTGGATGATGATGCCGTGCAGCAGGTCGCTGACAGTGACTTGTGAGCCGACCTTGATGAACATCCGCGAACCGCCGGTGCGCCAGGCGTTTTCGCTGACGGTCACCGGGTCGTTTTCACCGATCTGGCCGCGACGGATTTCCAGCGTGGCAATGTACGCAGTCATCAGCTTGGTCAGGCTGGCCGGTGGCAGGCGCTGGTCACCGTTGTTCTCCACCAGCACGTTGCCGCTGTTGGCATCCATGAGCACGTAGGATTTGGCGGCCAGTTGTGGTGGCGACGGCATCATCTCGGCCGCGAACGCGGCAGGCGAGAGGAGCAGCGGGACTAGCAGACACAGGCGTTTGGCAAAGGTGGTGATGTTCATCCGTCTCTCGAAATCGCTAATGGAAACTGCCCTTGCGGGCAAAATTAATCAGATGGCTTTCTAACGGGCCATCGCGTGTTCAGTTGCTCACTCCAGTCACCCTTGCCGGGCTTTTGTTCTTCGACGAGCCAACAACCTGGTTCACCCCCCAATCGCTGGTGAACCGTCAATCAAGTCCTACGTTTACTCGGTGACCACACTTGGCGAACCCAGGTTGGCCAGGCGCACGCTGTTCTGTACCTGGGCAATTTCACCCGGCGAACCGATCGGTCCCAGGCGAACCCGGTGCAGGGTCTGCTGATTGCGCACGATCGAGCTGATGAACACCGGAGCGCTCACCATCCCGCTGAGCTTCGACCTCAGGAGTTCTGCAGCGTCCGGGTTGGCGAACGCGCCCACCTGCAGATACTGGCCAGACGCTGGTGCAGAAGCGTTTTTTTTTGCATCGAGCTGGACTGGCACGACGGCCGCGGCGTGCTGCTGCGGCGGCGGAGTCCATTGCTCGACGGTACCGGCCGACGCCGTGATCACCGGGGCGCTATTCTGCGCGACTTGCGGCTCGTTGAGCATCAAAGGCGCCGGACGGCCCTTGGCGGCCCACCATTGCTGCGGGTCGATGCCTTCGACCTTGACCCGCGCGGTACCGATTTCGGCATAACCGAGCTTCTTGGCGGCGGCGTAGGACAGGTCGATGATCCGGTCCGAGTAGAACGGCCCGCGGTCATTGACCCGCAGGATCACGCTCTTGTTGTTGTCCAGGTTGGTCACCCGAACGTAACTCGGCAGCGGTAATGTCTTGTGGGCGGCACTCATGCCGTACAGGTCGTAGACCTCGCCGTTGGCGGTGTTCTGACCGTGGAACTTGGTGCCGTACCAGGACGCGGTGCCGGAAGCCACGTACGTCTTGGATTCCTGCAACGGGAAGTAGGTCTTGCCCAGCACGGTGTACGGGTTGGCCTTGTAGGGGCCGGTGTGCAGGGTCGGCGTGGCATCCGGGATGCGCGATACGTCGACATCCCACCACGGCGCGCCGTCCTTGTGGGCCCGGTTGATGTCCAGGCCCGGCTGCGAGCGAACGGCGGTGGTCGGCTTCTGGCTCGGCGAACGGCTGGTCGAACAACTGGCGACCAGCACCGCCAACGCAGCGAAAGCCACCAGCTTCAGGGGTTTATTGATAGGCAATGCCCGCATTACTTGACGCCCCGTGCTTGTACCAGCTGTTCAGACAGTTGATGTACGGCCATGGCGTACATCACGCTGCGGTTATAACGCGTGATCGCGTAGAAATTCTTCAGGCCCATCCAGTATTCCGGGCCATTGTCGCCTTCCAGGCGGAATGCGGTGACCGGCATGTCATCGCGCAGCGCATCATGACTCGACCAGCCCAGCGCTCGCAACTCCCCGACGGTTTTCGTCGGCTCGATGCCGGTGGTCAGGCCTTCATCCACCTGCTCGCCGCGTACATCCGCGCGACTGACCACCGGCTCGCCGGCGACCCAGCCGTGACGCTTGAAATAGCTG
The DNA here is from genome assembly GCF_059423925.1 of Pseudomonas sp. GW458-11-26-14-LB4. Taxonomy (NCBI): domain Bacteria; kingdom Pseudomonadati; phylum Pseudomonadota; class Gammaproteobacteria; order Pseudomonadales; family Pseudomonadaceae; genus Pseudomonas; species Pseudomonas sp. GW458-11-26-14-LB4. The sequence goes on along the minus strand of NZ_JBWKYU010000004.1, from coordinate 118,662 downwards.
GCGACGCTACCGATCGCATCATCCGGGTTGTTCCAGATATTGATGTGGCCGTCGCCGTCGAAATCCACCGCATAGGCGCGGAAACTGCTCGGCATGAACTGCGGCAGACCCATCGCCCCGGCGTAGGAACCCTTGAGGGTCAGCGGGTCGACCTGCTCTTCACGCGCCAGCAGCAGGAACTCACGCAGCTCCTTGCGGAAAAATTCGGCACGGGGAGGATAGTCGAAACCCAGCGTGGACAAGGCATCGATCACCCGGTAATTGCCGGTATTACGTCCGAAAAAGGTCTCAACGCCGATGATCGACACGATCACCTGGGCCGGAACGCCGTATTCCTGCTCGGCGCGGGCCAAGGTCGCCTCATGCTGGCGCCAGAAGTCCACACCGCGGGCGATGCGCGCGTCGGTGATGAACATCGGCCGGTATTCTTTCCACTGCTTGACCCGTTCGGCCGGTTTGGAAATGGCGTCGAGAATCGCCTGTTTGCGCTGGGCCTCGCGGAACACAGCCATCAGCTGTTCGCCGGCAAAACCGTAGTCGCGGGTCATTTCACCGACGAACTCGGCCACCTGGGGCGAGCCTTCGTAATCGCCGGCCAACGCTTCCTGCGCGCTGCCAAGGATGCCTACCAGGCCGAGCCACGGTGCGTATCGTGTCGCCCAGTCACGCATTACTTGCATTGAACTCTTCACCTTATTCAAACCTGTGCGATCCACTTGCGATGGGTATGGATCGACATCAAAACCCCAAACGCTGACAGCAGCGTCACCAGCGAAGTTCCGCCATAGCTAATGAACGGCAACGGCACCCCCACCACCGGCAGCAGGCCACTGACCATACCGATGTTGACGAAAACGTAAACAAAAAACGTCATGGTCAGAGCGCCGGCCAGCAATTTGCCGAACAGCGTCTGCGCCTGGGCGGTAATCACCAGGCCGCGACCGATCAGCAACAGATAGATCAGCAACAGCGCACAGATACCCACCAGGCCGAACTCTTCGCCGAGCACGGCGATGATGAAGTCGGTGTGGCTTTCCGGCAGGAAGTCCAGGTGCGACTGGGTGCCCAGCAGCCAGCCCTTGCCGAATACGCCGCCGGAACCGATGGCGGCTTTCGACTGGATGATGTTCCAGCCAGTGCCGAGTGGATCACTTTCCGGGTCGAGGAACGTCAGGATCCGCTGCTTCTGGTAGTCGTGCATGATGAAGAACCACATCGCCACCGATACCGGAATCGCCGCCGCCAGCACGCTGAGAATCCAGCGCCAGCGCAGCCCGCCCATGAACAGTACGAAGGCGCCGCCGGCCAGAATCAGCAGCGAAGTGCCGAGATCCGGCTGACGCACGATCAGGGCGAACGGCACGCCGATCAACAGCAGACTGATGCCGACATGCTTGAGCTGCGGCGGCAGCGTGCGTTTGGACAGGTACCAGGCGATGGTCGCCGGCATCAGGATCTTCATGAATTCCGAGGGCTGGAAGCGGATCACCCCGGGAATGTTGATCCAGCGGGTCGCACCCATGGCGTTGTGTCCCATGATGTCCACCACCAGCAGCAGCACCACCCCGATCACGTAGCCGAGCGGCACCCAGCGCGCCATGAACCTTGGCTCGAACTGGGCGATGACAATCATCGACACCAGACCGATGCCGAACGACGTGGCCTGTTTGGCCAGCAGATCCCAACTCTTGCCGCTGGCCGAATACAGCACGAACAAGCTGCCGGCCGCGAGAATCAGCAGCAGCACCAGCAACGGACCGTCGATATGCAAACGTTGCAACAGCGTCGCCCGGCGACGCATCACATCCTCGCTGGAGAGCATGCGATCGAAATTATTCATCACGGGCCGTAGCCTCCGCACTGATAGGGCTGGCGTATTCGGCCTTCAACCGTCCGTCCTGATCCAGCAGCCAGGCATCCATGACCTGCCGCACCACCGGTGCAGCGACGCCGGAACCTGACTCACCGTTCTCGACCATCACCGACACCACGATTTTCGGGTCATCCGCCGGCGCGAAACCGACGAACAAGGCGTGGTCGCGGTGGCGTTCCTGAACCTTGGAGCGGTCGTACTTTTCACCTTGCTTGATCGCCACGACCTGCGCCGTACCCGACTTGCCGGCGATCCGGTATTGCGCGCCGATGGCCGCTTTACGCGCCGTACCCCGTGCGCCGTGCATCACCTGTTGCATGCCATGGTTGACCTTGGTCCAGTCCGACGGATCGCGCAGGATGATGTCCGGCATCGGATTCTCATCCACCGGTTTCACGCCTTCGAGGGATTTGGCCAGGTGCGGGCGGTTCCACACGCCCTTGTTGGCCACCAGCGCCGTGGCCTGGGCCAGTTGCAGCGGGGTCGATTGCATGTAGCCCTGGCCGATCCCGAGAATCAGGGTTTCGCCGGGGAACCACGCCTGACGCCGGGTCGCGCGTTTCCACTCGCGGGACGGCATCAGGCCGGGAGATTCTTCGAACATATCCAGCGAGACCTTCTGGCCGATGCCGAACTTGTTCATGTAGGCCGACAACCGGTCGATGCCCAGCTTGTGTGCCAGGTCATAGAAGTAGGTGTCGTTGGACCGCATGATCGCCGTGTCGAGGTCGACGAAGCCGTCGCCGGTACGGTTCCAGTTGCGGTACTTGTGATCGTAGTTGGGCAGCATGTAGTAACCGGGGTCGAACACCCGGCTCGACGCCGTCACCACACCCGCATCGAGACCGGCAATCGCCACCGCCGGCTTGATCGTCGAACCGGGCGGGTAAAGGCCGCGCAGCACGCGGTTGAACAGCGGCCGGTCGATCGAATCGCGCAGCTCGGCGTAGGCCTTGAAGCTGATGCCGGTGACGAACAGGTTCGGGTCGAAGCTCGGCTGGCTGACCATCGCCAGCACTTCGCCGGTTTTCGGATCGAGCGCCACCACCGCGCCACGCCGACCGCCCAGCGCAGCCTCGGCAGCTTCCTGCAACTTGATGTCGAGGCTCAGGACAATGTCCTTGCCAGGCACCGGATCGGTACGCTTGAGCACGCGCAGGACGCGGCCACGGGCGTTGGTCTCGACCTCTTCGTAACCCACCTGACCGTGCAGCTCGGCTTCATAGAAGCGCTCGATGCCGGTCTTGCCGATGTGGTGGGTACCGCTGTAATTGACCGGATCGAGGGTCTTCAGCTCTTTCTCGTTGATCCGCCCCATGTAACCCACCGAGTGCGCGAAATGCGCGCCCTGCGGGTAATGACGCACCAGTTGCGCGACCACCTCGACGCCCGGCAGACGGAACTGGTTCACCGCGATCCGGGCGATCTGCTCTTCGCTCAGCTCGAACAGGATCGGCACCGGTTCGAACGGCCGGCGACCCTGACGCATGCGTTTCTCGAAGATCACCCGGTCTTCCGGCGTCAGCTGCAAGACCTCGACGATCACGTCGAGCACCTGCTGCCAGTCGCCGGAGCGCTCGCGGGTCATGCTCAGGCTGAAGCTCGGACGGTTGTCCGCCACCACCACACCGTTGCGGTCGAAAATCAGGCCACGGGTCGGCGGGATCGGCTGGACATGCACCCGATTGTTTTCCGACAGGGTCGAGTGATATTCGTACTGAATCACCTGCAGGTAATACAGCCGCGCAATCAGCACGCAGATCAGCGCCACCACCGCAATTGCACCGAACACGACGCGACCACGCACCAGACGGGCGTCTTTTTCGTGGTCCTTGATGCGGATCGGCTGAGACATGAGGGCGGATTACTTGTGGTAAGGGTGGCCGGACAGCACCGTCCAGGCACGATACAACTGCTCGCCGATGAGGATGCGCACCAGTGGGTGCGGCAGCGTCAGCGGCGACAACGACCAGCGCTGATCCGCGCGGGCACAGACTTCCGGCGCCAGCCCTTCCGGACCACCGACCATGAAATTGACCGTGCGCGAGTCCAGGCGCCAGCGATCGAGTTCCACCGCCAGTTGCTCGGTGCTCCACGGCTTGCCATGAACTTCGAGGGTGACGATCCGCTCGTTCGGCCCGACCTTGGCCAGCATGGCTTCGCCTTCCTGACGGATGAAGCGGGCCACGTCGGCGTTCTTGCCACGGGTATTGAGCGGAATTTCCACCAGTTCCAGCGCCAGTTCGGACGGAAGACGCTTGGCATATTCATGCCAGCCTTCTTCCACCCACTTGGGCATGCGTGAACCGACGGCGATCAGTCGCAGTCGCACAGCAATCCCTTACAGCTGGTCTTTGTTGAGCTTGGTGAAGTGCTCGTGGGTGTTTTCCGGGCTGTGGTGCTTGGCGTCCGCCGCACGGCTTTGCTCGGCACCGGCCCACAGGCGCTCCAGGTCGTAGAACTGACGCGCGGAGGCGGTCATCATGTGCACGATCACCAGGTCCAGGTCCAGCAGCACCCAGTCGCTGTCGCCCTTGCCTTCTTCACCCAGCGGCTTGGCGCCGTTCTTTTTGACCTCTTCGCGAACCTTGTCCAGCATCGCGTTGATCTGGCGGTTGGAAGTACCGGTGGCGATGATCATGTAGTCGGTGATGCTCTGCTTGTCGCGCACATCAATGATCTGGATGTCCTGGGCCTTGACGTCTTCCAGGGCTGCAACGGCTACCTTGACCAGCTCGTCGCCCTTCAGCGGTTCGTTGGTGTTGACCGGTTCTGGCAGCGGGGCGCTCTTGAATGTGCCTTTGCGCTTTACTTTGGTTTGGTCTTTGTCAGTCATATAAAACTCGTTTTGCTCATATTTTCGGCGGCTTGGCGACACGTGGATTCGTGTCAGTGAAGCACGCCTTGTTCAGTTCGACGCACGGTACAGACCGTGCGCATCGATGTAGGCCAGGACCGCGTCGGGCACCAGGAAACGTACCGACTTACCGCTGGCCAGCAGTTGACGGATCTGGGTGGCGGAAACCGCGAGCGGTGTCTGCCAGACGAATGCAATCTGTCCGCTCGGCCCCTTCAGGGCCAGCGGGTCGCTCACCGAACGCGCTGCCAGCAGGTTGCGCAAGGCATCCGGCGGTTCGCTGTCGGCGTCCGGGCGCTGTAGCACCAGGATGTGGCAATGCTGGAGCAACTCTTCCCAGCGGTGCCAAGTGGGCAGGCCGCAAAATGCGTCCCAGCCCAGAAGCAGAAAAACCTGGGTCTCGGCGGCCATTTCGGCACGCAGCGACTCCAGGGTATCGATGGTCCAGGACGGTTTGTCCCGCTGCAATTCGCGGGCGTCCACCACCAGCGGCGGCACACCGGCCACCGCACATTCAACCATTGCCAGCCGGTCCTGCGCAGACACCTGCGGCGTATCGCGGTGCGGCGGCCGGGCGCTGGGCATCATGCGCAGCTCATCAAGCCCCAGCGCTTCGGCAACTTCCAGCGCGCCACGCAAATGGCCGATATGCACCGGATCGAACGTCCCACCCAGGACGCCAATGCGCCGGGGACGGGACCTCTTGCCGGGTTTCGGCGCTTTCAGGTCGAGGTCGGACAAGTCAGACCGTCGCCTGGCCGCGCAACTGGCCATCACCGACCACGATGTACTTCTCGCAGGTCAGTCCTTCCAGGCCCACCGGGCCACGGGCGTGCAGCTTATCAGTAGAAATGCCGATCTCGGCACCCAATCCGTATTCGAATCCATCGGCGAAGCAGGTCGGGGTGTTGATCATCACCGACGCCGAGTCGACCTGAGCCACGAACTGACGGGTGTCGGCGAGGTTTTCGCTGACGATCGAGTCGGTGTGGTGGGAGCCGAAATGGTTGATGTGTTCGATGGCCTGATCCAGGCCATCCACCACGCGGATCGACAGAATCGGCGCCAGGTACTCGGTGCTCCAGTCTTCCTCCGTTGCCGCTACGGCCTCGATGATCGCCCGGGTGCGTTCGCAACCGCGCAGCTCGACGCCTTTTTCGCGGAACTGCTTCGCCATCGACGGCAGGAAATCCTTCGCAACACTTTGATCGACCAGCAAGGTCTCCATCGCACCGCAGATGCCATAGCGGTAGGTCTTGGCATTGAAGGCGATGCGCTGGGCTTTCGGCAGGTCGGCGTGTTCGCTGACATAGACGTGGCAGATGCCGTCAAGATGCTTGATCACCGGCACCCGGGCGTCACGGCTGATGCGCTCGATCAGGCCACGGCCACCGCGCGGCACGATCACGTCGACGTATTCAGGCATGGTGATCAGCGCGCCGACGGCGGCGCGGTCGGTGGTTTCCACCACTTGCACCACGGCAGCCGGCAGTTCGGCTTCAGCCAGACCGCGCTGGATGCAGGCGGCAATCGCGCGGTTGGAATGAATCGCTTCGGAACCGCCGCGCAGGATGGTCGCGTTGCCGGACTTCAGGCACAGGCTCGCGGCATCGATGGTCACGTTGGGACGGGATTCGTAGATGATCCCGATCACGCCCAGCGGTACGCGCATCTTGCCGACCTGAATGCCCGACGGACGGAAGCTCATGTCGCGGATCGCACCGACCGGATCCGGCAGCGCTGCGACCTGACGCAGACCGACGATCATGCCGTCGATGCGCGCCGGGGTCAGTTCCAGACGTTCCAGCAGCGCCGGCTCCAGACCGTTGGCGCGACCGGCCGCCAGATCCTGTTCATTGGCTGCCGCAAGCTCGGCGCGGGCGGCGTCCAGGGCATTGGCGGCAGCCAGCAGGGCGCGGTTTTTCTGCGCGGTGCTGGCACGGCCGATGACGCGGGAAGCTTCGCGGGCGGCGCGACCCAATCGGGTCATGTAGTCAAGAACGGACTCAGTCATGGTCTGCTGGGGTCTTGGCAAAGAGGAAAGCGGCAGATTATAGCTGTCGCGTCCCGGGACTAACAGCGGTGACGGGCGGATGGTCGAAATGGACGGCGATTTGCCGACGTTCAGCCGGGATTAAGCCGTGAATTGTTATCATCACGACCTCCTTCGCCTGGATAAACATTGTTTGCCATGTCCAACCTGACCGTTCGCGCCACCTCCGCGCGCCAGCCTGTCGGCCTTGCGGACGCTTTTTTCGACCGTGACGCCCAGACACTGGCCCGCGATCTGCTCGGCAAAGTCATCCGCCACCGCGTCGGCGATTTGTGGCTCAGCGCCCGAATCATCGAAACCGAAGCGTATTACTGCGAAGAAAAAGGCAGCCACGCGTCCCTCGGCTACACAGAAAAGCGTAAGGCTTTGTTTCTGGACGGCGGCCACATCTATATGTACTACGCCCGTGGCGGCGATTCGCTGAACTTCAGCGCGCAGGGTCCGGGCAATGCAGTGCTGATCAAATCGGCCTATCCGTGGGTCGACGAGATCAGTGGCCCGGCCAGCCTGGCGCAGATGCTGTTGAACAACCCCGACGCCCAGGGGCGACCGCGTCCGTCGCAGAAACTCTGTGCCGGGCAGACGCTGTTGTGCAAGGCGCTGGGACTGAAAGTGCCGGTGTGGGATGCCAAGCGCTTCGACCATGAAATCCTGCTGGTGGAAGATACCGGACCGGCTCCGACCCACGTCATTCAGACCACCCGACTGGGCATTCCCCATGGCCGTGACGAACACTTGATGTATCGCTTCGTCGATGCCGCCTATGCCCAGTGGTGCACGCGGAACCCGCTGCGTCGAGGTCAGGTCGAAGGTCGCGATTATTTTTTGCTGTGAATGCACACCCTTCGGCTCGCCGATCAGGGACATCAATGAAATGGAGTGGTTTGTATGGGCCCATGGCTCGATAGCGTGACCGGGTGGCTGGCCGCCAATCCGCAGTGGCTGGCCGCTGCTGTGTTTGTCGTGGCCTGCGTGGAATGCCTGGCGATTGCCGGGTTGATCGTGCCCGGCACGGTGCTGCTGTTTGCCGTGGCGGTGCTGGCCGGCAGCGGAGCGCTGTCGTTGAGCGAAACCCTGTTGCTGGGTTTCCTCGGCGGGATTCTCGGCGATGTGATTTCTTATTTCCTCGGTCGCCACTTCCACCAGAATATCCGGCGCCTGCCGGGTCTGCGCCATCACCCGGAATGGATGGCCGGCGCGGAAACCTACTTCCAACGGTACGGCATCGCCAGCCTGCTGGTCGGACGTTTCATCGGCCCGCTGCGGCCGATGCTGCCGATGGTCGCCGGGATGTGCGACATGCCCTTCCCGCGCTTCGCGGCCGTGAGTCTGCTGGCAGCGGCCGGCTGGAGCCTCGCCTACCTGCTGCCGGGCTGGGCCACCGGGGCGGCGATTCGCCTGCCGTTGCCGGAAGGTTTCTGGCTGCAGGCCGGAATCGTCGCCGGCAGCATTGCGGTGATGGTCGGCCTGAGCGCCAACAGCAGCCTGCGCCGCCATCGGCGGGCGACGATCTGGATCAGCAGCATGAGCCTGTTGATCCTGATCGGCCTGTTCATCGGTTACCCGTATCTGACTGCCCTCGATCAGGGCGTCATGACCCTGGTGCAGGAACATCGCCGCCCGGCGCTGGATGAGGTGGCGGTGGTCTTCACCCTGATCGGTGAATTCCGCAACATGCTGCTGTTCAGCGCCCTGCTGACTGCGCTGCTGTTGCTGTGCCGCCAGTGGCGCCACGCAATCTTCGTGGGCGGCACCCTGCTCGTCACGGCCTTGGCCAACACCGGCACCAAGATGTTTTTCGCCCGGGTGCGCCCGGAAGTACTGACAGACCCGCTCACCAGTTACAGCATGCCCAGCGGCCATGCGTCCGGATCGTTCGCGCTGTTCCTGACTCTGGCTGTGCTGGCCGGACGCGGGCAGCCGCCGAGGTTGCGACTGACCTGGTTGCTGGTCGGCTGTATTCCGGCACTGGCGATTGCCCTGTCGCGAGTGTATCTGGGCGCACACTGGCCGACGGATGTGCTGGCCGGCGCCATGCTCGCCGCGTGCGTGTGCGCCGCCGGGCTCTGGCTCAGCCAACGGCAATCGCCGCTCGGCGCCATGCCGCAGAGAGTCTGGTGGCTGGTGTTGCCGGCGCTGGTCGCCCTGTTCGGTTTCTTCGTGCTGCGACACTTGCCGCATACCATGCTGCGCTATTCGTACTAGGCGACGGCAGACAGCAGCGAAGGATTGCTCCTCAAAACGAACGATACCGACGAAGGGTTGTAAGCATTGTGCCCGGTGTCGTTCGGATTCTTGTCCAGGAAGTAGGTGAGCCCTTCCTTTGTCTCATGCTGAAACAGGCGCATCTTCTTCTCTACGCTGAACAGCGCCACAGAAACCGGATTGGACGGCAGGTCACCAAACGACTTGAGCTTTCCGGCATACGTTTCCAGCTCAAAGTAACTACCGCCACTTTTCGCGGCCAGAAGATGCCTTGTACTTTGATCAAGTCGCAGCTGCCAATTAAAGTAACGACCGGCCGTTTTGACATTAAGGGCATATCGCCCCTGATAATCCGGAACAAACTCCAATAACAGCGGCTCGGCATCATCATGATCCGCGAGTGTCACGATTGGCGAACTGATTTCGTCATTCAGGGAAATCTCCGCATTCAACCTCTGCCCCGTGGTGATCCGCGGCTGCTTCAAACGTTGTTCCATGACTTGATAATTGAGCACCAGCGGAAGTCCATCCGCGAACAGTTGCCCCGTGAAGATAATATTATTGGCATCAGACATGTGAAGGTTCTCTTCTTGTTAAAAACGGACTGAACAACAGACAGGATTTCATTTACCAGCAGCCTGGGCCGGATCGTTCTTCACACGTCTGCGTTTGCGGCGTTCAAGCACCATGGAATCCGCGTAGTAGCCGGCGGCCTTGAGGACAATGTCGGTATTCAGATCAACGCCTGCATGTTTAAAAATATACTTCCCGGCAATATCATCCCAGAACGCCCATTCATCTTCATAAATTGTCACATTGTTCTCCTTGTTCATGAAACCCGCTTCCTGCGAGTCGGGTTCAACGCTAAATCAAAAACACCCGACGGACCACTTCAAAGGCAATACAAAAAACAACAATACAATCAGCAAAACAATAACAACCAAACACAACCATCCTTCATGCCAAAGTCACCCGACACTTCATCAAAGAGTATTGATTTTGGCCAAACCCTTTAACATCAATCCTGAAACTATTCTTACAGCCTCCATAACAATTTCCGACATTATCACTCCATCAAATTCAACAGCGGCCGAAACCGATACAACGCCCGGTAAAGTTCCCGACCTCAGTGATCTGGACAAACTGTTCGGGGCCATGCGACTCGGCGAGCTGACCGTGAGCCGCCAGACACTTCAGGCGCTGGGTGCCCGGGTCAACGGCGAGGCCATTACAGCAGCCAACACGTACTTCCCCGAGCCCGATCAGGCCTTTATCGATGGGCTGCAATTCGATCCCGCCCAGGTTGAGCAGCGGATCAAGTCAGTCGATGGTCAGGAGCATCAACGGGTACCGGAATTACTCTACGAAATCGCCACTCTGCGCTCCCCCGACGCAGCACCGCTTCTGCGCGAAATATCCGCCAGTGATACTGAGCACCCCATGCAGAAAATCGGCAAACTGCTGACCGCCACTCAACAGCTGGATATCCACAGAAGCCCGCTGCCCGAACACCTGCCGGGCTGGGTAGACAAGGCCAAAAGTCGCGGCATGACCAGTATGGGCGCCGGGCTGCAGGCCTACGGTTTGTACAGCGCCTACATGGGCGCCATCGACGGCCTCAAGAAAGGTCAGATGGGAGAAGTGCTGATCAATGTGGGCGGCGCTCTCGCCGAGATCACTTCACTGGGCCTCGAATACGCGCTGAACAAGACCGGCGAACAGATGATCCGCCAGGGCTCCATGGCCCTCGAACAATTCGGCAAGACCGCCATGGGCAAATGGCTGAGCCGGGGCGCAGGCCTGATCGCCAGCGTGCTGACGCTGCCCTTCGATATCTACACCGCCATCAAATCCTTCAACGATGCGGCCAAGGCCCAAGGCAAGGAAGCTCAGGATCTGTACGTCACCGGCGGCTTGAGCGTGTTCAGCGGTGCCCTGTCCATTGCCCTTGGCTGCGCAGCACTGATGGGCTTTCAAGCTGCTGGCCCGGTGGGGATTGCAGCGGCGGCGATCATGATTGTCGGTGCCCGAATCTACGGTGCCGCGCGCATGGTCGACGATATCGACGATTACATCGAGCTGACCGTGCACGAACGCTGGCGTGCCGGCTGGTTCGCGTTCACCGGACAAAGCCAGGACAAGGCTCTGATGGAGCGCTACCTGGTCGCCAAGACCACGAGCGATTATGCCAAAGCCTTGAAAACCCGCAGCCTTGGCTGGCTCGACAATGAATTCAAGGAAAGTGTCGATGCGATCGTCAATGGCCGTTACGAGGTCACGTTGCAGCCAACTCGTCTTTATCGCTTCCAATGGGATGAGGCCAAAGGAGAAACACCCTATATCACCGAAAATCTCCCCGTCATCAGTGATACGGACGATACCTGCGATGCGAGGAAGGGCGTATCAGGCTCGGACGCCGTCATCGCGCGGACCAAAAGCGACCCGGCGAAAGGGGTCTTCTGGAACCTGGGCGGCGGCCATGACACGGTGCAAGGCGTTGAGGACAAGCCGAATTTCTTCAGCTATGCCAGCGGCCGTAAAACCCTCGACGGCGGCAACAAGGATGACTCCTTTCTGTTTCAGTCGGCATCCGAAGCGCTGTCTGAAGACCCGACCACCGTCAGTGAGCTGTCCGGCGGTGACGGCACCGATCTGCTCTGGCTGCAAGGCAAACACAAAAACCAAGACCCTGTCGCCAAACCGCCGCGCCATATCGGTTTTGACATCGACCTGAAAAACGGCAGGCTGGCGGTGCGTCCTGCAGACCCAGCGGCTGAACCGGTGCTGCATTCAACCTTCAAGTCCATCGAAAAGGTCGAGACACTGGCCGGCGCGCTCAACCGCGTGACCGGTTCCGACCACGCCGACACCATTGCCGCCAATGGTGATGACCGCGTCGACGCAGGCGCCGGCGATGACCGCATCTCCGTCAGCGGTCTTCAAGGCACGGTCGACGGCGGCAGCGGTAGCGATACCTATGAAATTGCCCCGAACTGTCTCAAGGTTTCCCTCCAAGAGGATGGTCAGGAACCGAGCAAGGTCTATCTGGGCGTGACACTCGAAGCCATCCAGCGCTGGTACGTGCGCAATGACGCGCTGGTCATTGAATCCCTGCGCGACGACGACATCCGGTCGCCAAGCCGGGAACTGGTGCTGGAGGCGGTGTACCGGACGGTCGATGGCAAACGCACCTTGCGCAACGACAAATGGACGTTCATTACACAGGACGGCTACCACTTGCTGCCGGCGTGGCCTGCCGATACCCCGGACCTGGCCGACCTGACCGTGAAAGTGACCGTTCTGACCGTCGGCACAACGAAATCCTCGCCGGTGCCGGTCAATGATCGCCCTTGCAGAATCTCGAACAAACCGCACTCGTATTACTTCGTCTCGCGCCAGGTCTATCACTCGATCCTGTGGGCAACGCTGAACGAAACACCGACCCGAAGCACTCTGTACGTCGACCGCGACAGCACGGAAATCGATGAAGTCAGGGCGATTTATACGGTTACAAAAACAAGGCCAAACGCATTCACGCAGCTCAGCTACTCGGACATTCACTACACCATCACATTCCACCAGGGTGGTGGCTTGCTTTCGTTGCACGGTGCTGCAAGAGAAAATCCGGGCAAGAAACGCGACATGGGAGCCGGAATCCTGGCCTCCGGCTGGCAGATGATTCACCCGATGACGCTGGTCATGCGAGACGGGATTTCCTATCACCTCGACTTTCCGCATCCCACGTATCTAAACGACGCAAGGAACCCGGGTTATACCGTAGTGCAAAGCCGCACCTCGCTGCGCGAGCGAGCCGGCCGGTATATTTTCGTCAGGCCCTCTGTCGAGAAGCGCACGCTGAAGGCAACCTCGCAGCGGGTAGACTTTCAGGCAGCCGAGCACAATACGACCTATTGGCTGGAGGGACGATCGTCGAGCTATGAACTGTTTCCCGCCAGCGCCACGTCCATCCGGCTGTCCACCGCAGAAGCGGATGCCAACGTCTCGGGCTCTTCCACCTGGTTCATTCACACGCAACATCTGCAAGAGCAGATCAGCCACCGCGATCTTTCCATCAAGGACAACCTGCTCAGAATCGGCAGCATCCGGATTCAACTGCCGGACAGCAACGATCCGCTGACGCCACTGGAAACCATCGAAGTCGTGGTCTCCTCGGGAAACCGTTATCGGATCAATGCACTGTTCGAGGTGATCGGTCTGTGCGCCATCAATGCCCGAGCCTACCCATCGGTTCAGGCCATCGCCCAGGACATTCGTGAGCATCAACGGCGTGAAGAGCTTGAGTCCGACGAAGTGTCCGTTCACCACATTCGCCTGAGCGAAACCGCTGCCGGCAAGATTTCATACAACGTTGCCACCAACGTCTGGAGCAGCGAAACCGCTCCGACCCGCTCGATACCTGTCGAGCACCTGATCATCGTCAAGGAATGACACCATGCGACCAAAACCACCCTCACCGCCAGGCTTTTCCAAGGGTAATACGCCCGCCGACTCGCTTGCTGAACTCCCACGATTGCGACCGCAAGCGCCAGACCCACAGCTACCGCATTCGTTGCCAGACCTGACAGCCGCGCATCCGCGAAACCCGGGACACACCCCGCCCCTCGCGGACACACCGAAAATCGAAGTGTCTGACCTGCCGGTCGCCTCCCGTGAAACGGCGACCGGACTGGACAGTTACCGTTTGAACCCCGGATTGCTGCGCAACCTGCAACCGCCCAACGAGGAGGGTCTGCGCTACATCGTCGGACGCGCGTTCGTCGATGTGAAAGACAGCGGCACGGTGTATGTGGAATTCGATGCGAACCTGGGCACCTTTCGGGCCATGGATCTGTACAAAAAGCTGTCTCCCGGGCCGGCGCTCTACAGAAATACCGGTGAATCGACCTGGAGCCCGGCCTCACATACCCCCTCGAAACGCCCCCATTCCCAGGTCAGTGACGTTGATACGCCGGAGCCAGCCAAACAAGCGCAGACCTCTCCTTTGTCGGCGCATGAAGCCACCACCCGACTGCTGAACGACTCGTTGCTCACGATGCATCCACTGATGACGCTCGGCCAGCGCGTCGAGTTTTTGCGCGCCTATAACCTGTCGCCACGACAACACATCCGGTTGCACAGTGATCTGACCGCCGATCCCCGGGTGATGCCGGAGTGGGCCGAGCAGCATCACTTACGCTCTCGGGACGAGAACGATCCGACCCGCTTCGATCAACTGTATGAAGAAATCGAACCGCTGCTACTGCCCGTGCGGAACGGAACACTGCGCAGCGACCTGATCGACTTCGACAAAAGCGTCACCCGGGAATTTCTCGACGCCTTTCTGACCCGACTCGGTTACCTGCGCAACAGCAGCGACTGCCTGTATCGCACGGATATTCCGGGTCTGTTCAGGGCCGATGAACGCACGCCTTTCGAGTTCTACAACGACGGACGCATGCTGCCTCGCCTGAAACACCCGCGCGGCGCCACGACCGAAAAACCGATCAGTGCCACGGTCAGCCATCAGCTGGTCAAGAGATATGGCGCCAGGGGCACCGAGGCTCCCGATCCGCAGTACCTGCGCTACAACAGCCAGAGAAACAAATATCCCGGCAAAAAACCGGGTGAATCGGACAACGAGTCAGGGAACTCCGACAACGACTGGTCCGATGCATCGGACGTAGAACTGGACACCGAACGCAATTACGAGACGATCCGCCACGATCAGCAGTTCATCTTCTCTTACGTCATCGATACCCGAAGGATGGAGGTGGTCCTCAACGAAGAGAACCATTTGCTCAATCTGGCGGCACGGGAAAAGAATGCCTGGTTTCCAGATGACGAACTCGAAGCCCTGATTTCAACGTCCAAGCGAGGTATCGAATCAGAGCGTCTGTGGCTGCTCGACTCGACCTTCACGCGTGCCGCCAAGGTCGACGATGTCGCCGCTCAAGCCCAAACCAGCTACATCGGCAATGACATCGAGGCGCGGACCCACAGCGGCATTTCCAATCAACATGAATACGACGCTTTGATCGATGCGGTGGCCAGGGCCGGCAAGCCGATTCTTGCATTTCCAGGTGGCCGGGACTGGTTCGCCAATGACATCGTCTGGCCCGTATAACCGGGTCGAGTCTTAAGCGAACAACTCGCCCTGCAATTCATCGAGCAGCGCCTGGATCGCATCCAGTCGCTGCTGCGGGTCGTCGAGTTGCAGCAAATCGATCTTGTCTTCCTCGGCGAACGGCAGCAGATACGCCAACTGATTGGCCAGTGATTGCTGCCCCGCCGCTTCGATGCCCATGTTCAACGCCTCGACCATCGGGTGCTCGGCGAGAGCCTTGAGCAGCGCCACCAGATCGGCGTCTTCATCCTGCAGCGGTTGCTCGGGTTCTTCGTCCAGCCACTCGACCTCGGCCATGATCAATTGATCGCGCTGCACGTCGGTGCTCTGCACGATGAAGCGCCGCCCGCCCTGCACCCGGATGCCCAGCAGTCCGTTGTCCTGCTGCTGGAAATCGGTGATGCGCGCTTCGCAGCCGACCATGGCGAAACCTTCCGGCGCGACGCCGACTTCGCTGCCTTCCAGGATGCACACCACGCCGAACCCGCCGCCCTGTTTCATGCAGCGGCCGATCATGTCCAGGTAGCGTGCTTCGAAGATCTGCAGATCCAGATTGCAGCCGGGAAACAGCACCGTGTTCAGCGGAAAAAGCGGCAGACTCATAGACATTTCCTTACACCACCATCGACACCGCCAACGGCAGGAACACCGCCGTGGCCACGCCCATCAGACTCATCGCCAGCGCCGCGAAGGCGCCGCACTCATCGCTTTCCTGCAACGCCACCGAGGTGCCGACCGCATGTGCCGTCATGCCCAGCGCCATGCCGCGCGCCTCCGGGCTGTGCACACCGAGACGGGTCAGCAGCGCCGGCCCGAAGATCGCGCCGATCACCCCGGTGATCAACACGAAAACCGCCGCCAGTGCCGCGACACCGCCGATCTGTTCGGCCACCAGCATGGCGATCGGTGAGGTCACCGACTTGGGCGCCATGGTCATCAGGATCATGTGATCGGCACCGAACCACCAGCCCAGCGCCACGCCCATGCCCGTGGCGACCACGCCGCCTATCACCAGCGTAGTAAAAATCGGCCAGAACAATTGCCGGATGCGTCGCAGATTCAGATACAGCGGCACTGCCAGCGCAACGGTCGCCGGGCCCAGCAGAATACTGAGGATCTCGGTGCTCTTGCGGTACTCGGCGTAGGTCAGGCCGCAGCCGACCAGCACGCCGATCACCAACAGCATCGAGACCAGCACCGGTTGCAGAAAGATCCAGCGGGTTTTCTCGAACGCCGCCAGCACCAGTTGATAGGCACCGAGGGTGATGCCGATGCCGAACAGGGGATGGTGAATCACCGAAGCCCAGGCACCTTGCCAGTCGAACAGCATCAGGACTCCTCCGAATGCGGCGCGTGGCGCTTGACCAGCCGTTGCATCAGCACGCCGGCGAAGGCCATCGACAGAATCAGCGAGACCACCAGCGCACCGACAATGGCCCAGAAATCCGCGGCAATCGCCGTGGCATACACCATCACGCCCACCGCCGGCGGCACCAGCAGCAATGGCAGATAACGCAGCAGGCTGCCGGCGGCGAGGTTCAGCGGCTCGCCGACTTCACCGCGTACGATCAGGAATACCAGCAACAGCAAAAGGCCGATGATCGGCCCCGGCAGCACCGGCAACAGCAAATGATTGAGGGCCGTGCCGAGCAATTGAAACAGCACCAGCATGGTCAGGCCGCGTAGCAACATCCGTCATCTCCGTCTTACTTTTCGCCTCGCAAGTCGCCCGCATTATAAGCACGCCTGCGCTATGGATCGGCATTCGCCAAAAGCATGGTCGGTTGACCTGAGCAAATCGCCATGATGATCTACAGTGGTTCGCAGGGCGGTCAAATCCCCCACCTGAAAAACTATAAAACCGATGAACCCAAGGAGAGTCTCAATGCCCTATGTTCCAGTTGCAGAGCTCAAAGATTATGTCGGCAAGGAACTCGGACGTTCCGAATGGCTCACCATCGATCAGGAGCGTATCAACCTGTTCGCAGAAGCCACCGGGGATTACCAGTTCATCCATGTCGACCCGATCAAAGCCGCGCAAACGCCATTTGGCAGCACCATTGCACACGGTTTCCTGTCGTTGTCGCTGATCCCCAAACTGATGGAAGACATCCTGATCCTGCCGCAAGGCGTGAAGATGGTGGTCAACTACGGCCTGGACAGCGTGCGTTTCATCCAGCCGGTCAAGGTCAACTCCAAGGTCCGGCTCAAGGTCGACCTCGGTGAAGTGACCGAGAAAAAACCTGGCCAGTGGCTGCTCAAGGCCACCGCCACCCTGGAGATCGAAGGCTCGGACAAACCGGCCTACATCGCCGAACCGCTGTCGCTCTGCTTCGTTTAAGCGCCTGGATGCGAAGCGGCTCACGCTGTTTCGCATCCGCTCCTCCCCGCCGGCTGTATTAGGTCACATAGCTGCGGCATACTCGGTCGCCTAATTGCCCGGATCCCGCTATGCGCTCATTCGCTCCTCTTGCTCCCCTTGCCTTGACCCTGTTGCTGGCCGCGTGTGGCGACGGCGAATCGCTGTTGCCGCCGGATGCACGCCTGCCCGACGGCGGCCGCTATCGCG
The DNA here is from genome assembly GCF_059423925.1 of Pseudomonas sp. GW458-11-26-14-LB4. Taxonomy (NCBI): domain Bacteria; kingdom Pseudomonadati; phylum Pseudomonadota; class Gammaproteobacteria; order Pseudomonadales; family Pseudomonadaceae; genus Pseudomonas; species Pseudomonas sp. GW458-11-26-14-LB4. The sequence continues at coordinate 100,981 of NZ_JBWKYU010000004.1, read as the reverse complement.
GTGAACTGGTCGATGGTTTGCTGCAAGGCCAGGGCCGGGTCGACTACCCCAACGGCAGCTGGTACGCCGGGGCGTTCGACAAGGGGCAATGGCATGGTCAGGGCGAATGGCACGGCAGCAATGGCGAGGTCTATCGCGGCAACTTCCAGCAAGGGCTGTTCGACGGCCAGGGCACGCTGACCACCACGGCCGGCAGCTACACCGGCGGTTTCAAGCTGGGCCGACGTGACGGCGAAGGCACCCTTAAAGAAAACGCGATGACCTATCGCGGCGAATTCAAGGCCGACCAGTATTCCGGGCTCGGTCGCCTCGAGCTGGATGACGGCAGTTCCTATCAGGGCCAGTTCGCCCACGGCAAACCCAACGGCGAAGGCCAGCGCGGCGATGCCAGCGGCAATCAGTTCACCGGCCACTTCGTCAACGGCCAGCTCGAAGGCAACGGCACCTTCAACAGTGCCGACGGCGACATCTACGTCGGCGGCTTCAAGAACAATCAACTGCACGGCAAGGGTCGCTACGAAAACGCCGATGGCGATGTCTGGCTCGGGCAGTTCAAGGAAGGCGCGCTGACCGGCAAGGGCGAACTGATCGGCGCCGACGGCAGCCACTACATCGGTTACTTCAATGATTGGCGCTTCAGCGGTCAGGGTCGCCTGAACCTGTCCGATGGCAGCTTCTACGTCGGTGGATTCGACAGCGACAGTTATTCCGGACGCGGCACCCTGGTGCTCACCGATGGCAGCGTGCTCAGCGGCACCTGGATCAACGGCCAGCGGGTACGCGATGCCGACGGCAAGTTGCTGCCGGACACCCTAGAACTCGGCCTGCTGGCCCAGGGTCGCCTGCTCGATGAAGCGCTGGCCAATGTGCCGGCCTCGACCCCGGCAGTGGAGCTGTACACCCTGACCCTCGGCGGCGACGGCAAGCAGAGCGTGTTCCTGCGCGAATCCGATTACGTGGCCAACATGCTCACCAGCCGTTTCGGCGCGTTTGGCCAGATTCGCCTGGTCAACCATCGCGACCACCTCGGCGACCGGCCGATGGCCACCCGCGAGAACCTGCGCCGCGCAGCCCTGACCCTGGCCGAACGCAGCGGCCCGGAAGACCTGGTGTTCATCTACCTGACCAGCCACGGCACCGCCGAACACGAACTGGTGCTCGACCAGCCGCGCATGGAACTGGCCGACCTGCCCGCCGACGAACTCGCCGCCGTGCTCGCACCGCTGAAGAATCGCGACAAGATCATCGTCATCTCTTCGTGCTATTCCGGCGGCTTCATTCCGGCGCTGAAGGACGAGCGCACGCTGATCATGACCGCCTCGCGCGCCGATCGCGTGTCGTTCGGTTGCTCCGAGGAGGCCAACTTCACCTACTTCGGCGATGCCCTGTTTGCCCAGGCGCTGAACCAGACCGACGACCTGGAGCAAGCCTTCAAACTGGCCAAGGCCACCGTCGCCGAACGGGAACTGGCGGACAACTTCGAAGCCTCTGAACCGCAGATCTGGGCGCCGAAAACCGTGCTGGCGCACTGGCAACTGCTGCGTAAACAGCAAGCGAGAAAAGCATTGCAAAGTGCTGCGTTGAACGACGGAGCGATAAAGAGCAACTAAGCTGAACAGTATCAAGGGAGAGACACTATGTACTTGACGCCTCAGCATGTCTTGCTTGCAGGAGCCACCGGACTGACCGGTGAACATCTGCTCGACCGCCTGCTCAACGAGCCGACGATCAGCCGCGTCCTTGCCCCCTCACGCCGGCCGCTGGCTGAACATCCGCATCTGGAAAACCCGGTCGGCGATCCACAGACCTTCCTGCCGCAACTGGCCGGTCGGGTCGACATCGCCTATTGCTGTCTCGGCACCACGATCAAACAGGCCGGCTCCGAAGAGGCGTTTCGCGCCGTGGATCTGGACATGGTGGTGGCGTTCGCCAAGCGCGCCCGGGAGATGGGAGCACGGCACCTGATCGTGATCAGCGCCCTGGGGGCCGATCGCCGGTCCTCGGTGTTCTACAACCGGGTAAAAGGCGAAATGGAATACGCATTGCGCGCGCAGGACTGGCCGCAATTGACCATCTGCCGGCCATCGCTGTTGCTCGGCGAACGCAGCGAGCCCCGTCTGGGCGAACAGCTCGCCGCGCCATTCTCTAAATTGATCCCCGGCAAATACCGTGGCATCGAAGCCTGCCAACTGGCCCGCGCCATGTGGCGTCTGGCGCTGGAGGAGCAGGATGGTGTGCGGATTGTCGAGTCGGACGAACTGAGAAAACTCGGCAAGTAAGCTCACTCGCCACAGCGGTTCAACGCGGATCCCGGGTAACCATTTCCAATGAAGCCCGAGGATCTTGCGTGAACTGGCCGACATTCGAAATAAAGTGAATCGAATCAACCCGCATGTCGTAGCTATCTACCACGTGCCCCTTCCCTTTCATGGATAACGTGCCCTCCAGCACACCTGCGTCTACGGCCATTCCGCCATGGGATGACACCACAGCACGTCAGGCAATCAATGAAAGGACTCCTTGATGGCACCGCAAACAAAAACGTCGAAAGGCACCAGCAAAACGCCACCCACCCTCGACAGGTCGACTCCGGAAACATCGCCGACCCAGCGTCATGATTTCCCGGGTTTGATTCGATCCCCGGAAACAGACAGCGCCAGCCGCCCCACGGAGGCGCCTGCCCCCCTTTCTTCAAGTGACACATTGCCCGCGATACAGATTCAGGATCTGACCCACCCGGCTGGAGACACTCAAGGAAGCTCATCCAGCGACCCACACGCGAGCGGATCGATCCGTCACTACGAGTTACCGGCGCAACTGCGAACGCGATTACCCGCCGTCAACACCGAAGGGTTGCGGGTTCACAGGGGACGCATTTATGCCGAGGTGCAATACACCACGACCACGACGGTCATGGTGGCCTGGGACGAAGGCCTAGGAACCTACCGAGCGATGCGCCCACAGGAAGCGCAGCCCTCGGGCCCCGTCCTGCAATTCGACACCGAAAGCAATACCTGGCGGGTCGCTGAGCCGCGGGTTATCAGTCAGGCCCTCGAGTCCACGGTACACCGGGAGGCAGACAATACCGACGATAACGCAGCACAGCCCCACCTGCCGGGACCGGCCAGGACGCAGCCGAACACTGCACCGATTTACGTCGATACCCAACATTACGTATGGAACGAGAAGGCCAACAATCACCATGGCTATGTGGTCCTGCACCGAAAAATGCGCCGGACCGAAGAGGTGGGACCGCCGCTGCATCATGCATTCATGGACGAAAGCGGCTCGTTTGTCAGTGTCGAGCCTTCCGCTTCGCGAATCGATCAGCCAGCCGAACTGTTAACAGCCTGGACAGACCGCGATATCTGGGATCTCTACGGGATACAGGGCGCAGAAATCACCCGTTTCCGCAGCGAAGCGCACAGCACCGGGAAGAAACCTCTATGGGCTACCGTTCGGACACAACGGATGGAAAACGCCTACCTGTTTGACGAGCTGTACCGCTGGTCTGGCATGGACATGGATCGCGACCTGTTCAACAGCCTCCTGAACCATCAGCACCGCACGCCCGCCCAATGGGCAGAACACCTCCAGTCCGTCACCTTGCACCGCAGCCCATCTGGCCCACAAACGCCATTGCCAAGCCCGCCAACACCCGGCTCGCCCTCTCCACGCACATCAACACCCGACACGTCCGGGACAGCGGACGCCACGCTTGCCTACGGTGATCAGCGCCACTACACCTGGGATCTCGACAAGTCGAATTTCCATGGTTATGTCGAAATGCAACGCAAGCCTGGCTTGAATGACAATCATGGACCTCTCACCCAACTGGCGTTTCGTGAAGGCGCCAGCCTGATTGTCGTCAAAGCCACCGATTATCCGATCTACAAAGAGAATGTTCTGCGCCCCTTCTGGCGGGACATCGACATCTGGAACCTCTATCGGATCGAAGGACCCGACATCGTGCGCTTTCGTCGGGAGGTTGCGCGCCATCAGAAACCGCCTGCCTGGGTCAAACAACGGGAATACCCCTCCCAGCGTGAACAACTGTTCGACTACCTGCGGCTGTGGACCAACCCTGATTCTCCGCTTAAAACACGAGAGCAAATCCTCGCCCGGTTCCAGCCCTACAATCTTTCCGTCCAGCAACTAATACGACTGTGCAAGGAGCTGTCGCCGACAGGGCAGTTCAAGAACCTGATCAATGATGAAATGCCTGGATGGGTCAAGACCTATCAGGATCGCACCCGGCTGGTAACCAACGAAAAACTCTTCGAACCGTTTCTGCCGGAAATCGATGCTGAAATCATCCAGCTGAGAAATCAGGGAGAAGGCACCAGCCTGCTGAAGGCGAGTCTGACCGAACCCTTCTTTCAGGAGCTGTTGCGGCTCAGCGGCTTCAAGCGCAATACGCACAATTATCTGTACAGAACCGACATTCCTGCCGTGTTCAAAGTGGATGACCGGACACCTTTCGAAATAGCCCGGCCCGGGGCCATGGTCCCACGCGTGGTATCGGCTGTGGGCACCACGAGCGAGACACCCGTCAGTGCAATGTTCAGCCTGAAGAGCGCCATGGACTTTGCGAATGAAACCAGAGGAGTGACAGGCATAGAGGCGCACCAGACAACCAGCGGCACTTCGACGCCCCCCGCTCAACGCATCCGGTTTTGCTACCTGCTCGATACCCGCAATGTGGAAGTCGTTGCTGGGCAGGACAATCGCGTCTACAACCCGACGCGGCTCGAACGAAGCCCTGCGGATGGCAAAACGTGGTTCCCGAGCATGAAGATGGAAGGCCATGTATCGATGTCGTCGATCGGCTTCACGTCGAGGCGCGTCTGGCTGGTCAACTCGGGCATGACCCGCGCGGCGACAGTGGAAGATATCCATTTGCAGGCGTTGAAGCACGCCACGGGATCGGATCAAAACCCTGCCGACGCCATCGAGTCCCGCACGCGGGCAGGAGAATTGAACCGGGACGAATATGACGGGTTGATCGATGAAGTGGCGAACGCCGGCAAGCGCGTTATCGAATTGCCGGCGGGACAGGACATATTCTCCGACGACATCGTCTTTCCGCCCGAAACGATCACGTTATAGGGAGCTTCAATGGCACGCCCCTGCGGGGTCGTGCCATTGATTTTCATAGCCCGCCAGTCGCCTGAAACCCTACACCGATGACCGTCAGCAACGACAACGGCAACAGCAGCGTATCGAGCAATGCGCTGGCCGGCAGATCCACACCGGGATAGCTCGGTGCCTCGGCGCCGAATCGATCCATCGCGCAACATCCGCCATTCATCGCATACAGATCCAGCCGCGTGCCGGAATACACCACCGGCGCGCCGGGCTTGGCAGCATCGAGCGTGCGCACGGTGGCGCAGCCGGTCAGTTGCAAGATCAGCAGGATCGCCAGCAGCTTATTCATCGCTGCTCAGATGGTGTTCGCCCCAACGCGGCAGCATGTCCTGGGGAATGCCCAGCAGATTGAGAATCCGCGCCACCACGAAATCGATCAGGTCATCGATGGTCTGCGGCTGGTGATAGAAGCCCGGCGAGGCCGGCAGGATGGTCACGCCCATGTTCGACAACTTGAGCATGTGCTCCAGGTGAATGCTCGAATACGGCGCTTCGCGCGGCACCAGAATCAACTGGCGACGCTCCTTCAAGGTGACGTCCGCCGCCCGTTCGATCAGGTTGTTGCAGGCGCCGGTGGCAATGGCCGACAAGGTGCCGGTCGAGCACGGCACCACCACCATCGCCGCCGGAGCGCCGGAGCCCGAGGCCACCGGCGACATCCAGTCTTCCTTGCCGTACACACGGATCTGCCCGGCGGACGCGCCAGTGTATTCGGTGAGGAACGCCTGCATCATTTGTGGCTTGGCCGGCAGCGACACGTCGGTCTCGGTGGCCATAACCAGTTGCGCGGCCTTGGAGATCAGGAAATGCACCTCGCGATCCTCGCGCACCAGACAATCCAGCAGGCGCAAGCCGTACTGGGCGCCGGACGCGCCAGTCATCGCCAGCGTGATGCGTTCCGGGCCATTGCTCGCCAGACGCGTGTTCATTTCAGCGCCTCGGCAAGTTTGCCGTGCAGGCCGCCGAAACCGCCGTTGCTCATGATCACCACGTGGGTGCCGGGCTGGGCCTGGCTCTTCACGCGTTCGATGATGCCTTCCAGCGAATCGCTGACGATTGACGGCACGGTGCACAACGCGGCGGTGCCTGCCAGATCCCAACCGAGGTTGGCCGGGGCGTACCAGATCACTTGATCGGCATCGACCACGCTGTCCGGCAGACCGTCACGGTGGGCGCCGAGCTTCATCGAGTTGGAGCGCGGCTCGATGATCGCGATCAGCGGCTCATCGCCGATACGTTTGCGCAGGCCATCAAGGGTGGTGGCAATCGCGGTCGGGTGGTGGGCGAAGTCATCGTAGATGGTGATGCCGCGCACTTCCGCGACTTTCTCCATACGGCGCTTGACGCTCTTGAATGCGCTCAGCCCGCCAATGCCCATCGACGGAACAACGCCGACATGGCGCGCGGCAGCCAGAGTGGCCAAGGCGTTGGCAACGTTGTGCTGACCGGTCAACTCCCACTCGACCACGCCTTGGGACACGCCTTCGAACATCACTTCAAACGCCGAGCCGTCGTCCTTCAGCAACTTGACCTGCCACTGACCGCCGGCACCAGTGGTTTGCACCGGGGTCCAGCAGCCCATCTCGATCACACGTTGCAAGGCGGGTTCAGTGGTCGGGTGGATCACCAGGCCTTCGCTCGGAATGGTCCGCACCAAGTGGTGGAACTGCCGTTCGATGGCCGGCAGATCAGGGAAGATGTCGGCATGATCGAACTCAAGGTTGTTGAGGATCGCGGTGCGCGGACGGTAGTGGACAAACTTCGAGCGCTTGTCGAAGAACGCGCTGTCGTATTCGTCAGCCTCGATCACGAAGAACGGCGTACCACCCAGACGTGCCGACACCGAGAAATTCTGCGGCACTCCGCCGATCAGGAAGCCCGGGCTCATGCCGGCGTGTTCCAGTACCCAGGCGAGCATGCTGCTGGTGGTGGTCTTGCCGTGCGTACCGGCAACCGCCAGCACCCAGCGACCTTGCAGCACATGGTCGGCCAGCCATTGCGGGCCGGACACGTACGGCAAGCCTTTGTTCAGCACATATTCCACTGCCGGATTGCCGCGGGACATGGCGTTGCCGATCACCACCAGATCAGGTGCCGGATCAAGCTGCGCCGGGTCGTAACCCTGGGTCAGCTGAATGCCCTGGGCTTCGAGCTGGGTGCTCATCGGCGGATAGACGTTGGCATCGGAGCCAGTGACGTGATGGCCCAGCTCTTTGGCCAGAACCGCCATCGAGCCCATGAAAGTCCCGCAGATACCCAGAATATGAATGTGCATAGTCGACCTCGTAAAACATGGCCGCAGGTTAGCGCAGGGAGGGGGAAATGGCACTCTTTAGGTGATTGAGGGTGGAGGTCTGGATTTGTGTCCGACTTGAGATCGCACCCCTCACCCTAGCCCTCTCCCAAGGGAGAGGGAACCGACCGTCGTGTTCTCTCGAGGTACGCCGACCTGACACATCACGGTGAACTCCAGCCCGAATCCATAATCGACTCGGTCGCTCAGGTCGATGTATGCCAAAAGACACCGCGGTCAGTTCCCTCTCCCTTTGGGAGAGGGCTAGGGTGAGGGGCTTTTAACTGACACGCCGCTCAATCCCGTGCTTGCGCAACTTTCTATAGAGCGTATTGCGACTGACGCCCAGTTGCTGCGCCGTATGGGTCATATGCCAGCGCGTGTGTTCCAGCGCACTGAGCAAGGCCAGCCGCTCGGCATCTTCCAGCGGATGTTCGGATGCAGTTTCATCGGCTTTCACCAACAGCGGCTGCACATGCCGAAACATCGCCGGCAGATCATCCAGCCCGATCCGCCCCTCATCGCACAACGCCGCCAGCGTGCGCAGCACATTGCGCATCTGCCGCACATTGCCCGGCCAGTTGAACCCGAGCAAAGCCTGGCGCGCCGGTTCGTCGATCAGGATCGTTTCCCCGCCCGCCTCTTCGGCCAGCAGGAAATCCAGCAGCTGCGACTTGTCACTGCGCTCGCGCAACGGCGGCAGCGCCACTTCCAGCCCGTTGAGCCGGTAGTAAAGGTCTTCCCGGAAACTGCCATCACCGACCCGCTCCAGCAAATTGCGGTGGGTGGCGCTGATGATTCGCACGTTGACCGCTTCCGGCTCGCCGCCGATCGGCACCACCTGCCGGTCTTCCAGCACCCGCAACAGGCGAGTCTGCAGAGCCAGCGGCATGTCGCCGATTTCATCGAGGAACAACGTGCCGCCATCGGCCTGCTGCAGCTTGCCGCGCATGCCGTCCTTGCGCGCGCCGGTGAAGCTGCCGCCGCGATAACCGAACAGTTCGCTCTCGATCAGGCTTTCGGGAATTGCCGCGCAGTTGAGGGCGACGAACGCTTTGCCGGCGCGCTGACTGGCGTTATGCACAGCCTTGGCGAATGCTTCCTTGCCAGAACCGGTTTCGCCGTTGATCAGCAGCGGCACGTCACGCTCGAACACCCGCAGCGACTTGCGGAAATCCGACTGCAACGCCGCATCACCAAGGCAAATGCCCGCAAGACGCGGCGCTTCCAAAGGCGCCGGAACCGGTACTGCTGGCAGCGGCCGACGGGTTTCGCCGCGCAGCACCGCAAACAGATGCCGCCCATCGCGAGTACGCAGCGGCCAACTGGCGCTGGCATTGGCACTGGCGCGCCCGAGCAACTCATCCAGCGAACAATCGAAAAACGCCTCCACCGGTTTACCGAGCAAGCCGCCACGGATGTGCCCGAGCAGGTTCAATGCACTCTGATTGACCGCACTGATCCGCCCTTCCCCGTCAAACGCCAGCAACCCTTCGCTAAACAGCCCGACGGACTCAGCCTGAAGGTGGAAACGCAACAACCATTGGTTATCGAAGCAGCGCAGGAAGTAGCAGCTCTCGATCATCTTCGCCGACAGATTGACCAGCGCCATGGTGTGGAACTGGCTCTGGCGCGAGACGTCATGCCGAGCCGAGGAAACATCGAGCACCGCCAGCAGCTCGCCGTGCGGGTCGAACACCGGGCTCGCCGAGCAGGTCAGGCCGGTGTGACGACCGCGAAAGTGTTCGTCTTGATGAATCGTCAGGGCCTGACGTTCCACCAGGCAGGTGCCGATGCCGTTGGTGCCTTCGCAGGCCTCGCTCCAGTCGGAACCCAGCCACAGGCCGGCGCGTTCGAAAATCTTGCGTTCGGCGGGAGCGGTGACGCAGTTGAGGATCACCCCGCGCGCGTCGGTCAGCAGCACCGCGTGGCCGGCGCCGGAGAGTTGTTGATGCAGGCTGCTCATTTCATTGCCGGCGATCTGCAACACCTGTTGCAAGCGTTCGCGGCTTTCCAGGATTCGACCGTGTTCGAGCACGGTCGGCGCCATGGTCAGGGCCGGGTCGAGGTGATAGTCCTCAAGACAACGCAGCCACGAGCGGGCAATCGAGGGGTCGGCACCGGGGCCATGCAGGTGCGGCTTGCCCTGGGTGACGGTGAGAACCTGTTGGGCATGGCGACTCAAATGGTTGTCGTGCATTTCTTATTATTCTCCCCGAGGCTCATCGGCCCATGCGTGAAGTGGTGACCAGCATCCTCCAGCCAACCGGTCTTTGCAATGCTGGCAAGACCGCCCGGTCACGGGTTGTGCCAGAAGCGGTACAAACTGTCACCCAGGCTGTACCGATACCGCCACAGACGCTTGCCACTTGTCCGACACAAATCTCGCAAAGCCTTGATTTGCCTGACCTGCACGGCAGTGGCCCGACCTTTGCTCTACGCTTATAGCAAGCGCTCATGCGCGTTTCTCTAATAAGTACAAAGCCAAGGAGAACATCATCATGCGTTACGCTCACCCCGGTACTGAAGGCGCCAAAGTCTCGTTCAAGAGCAAGTACGGTAACTACATCGGCGGCGAGTTCGTCGCGCCTGTCAAAGGTCAGTACTTCACCAACACCTCGCCAGTAAATGGCCAACCGATTGCCGAATTCCCGCGCTCCACGGCCGAAGACATCGAAAAAGCCCTGGACGCCGCCCACGCCGCTGCCGATGCCTGGGGTTCCACTTCCGCCCAGGCCCGCTCGCTGATCCTGCTGAAAATCGCCGACCGCATCGAACAGAACCTCGAAACCCTGGCGATCACCGAAACCTGGGACAACGGCAAAGCCATCCGCGAAACCCTCAACGCCGACATCCCGCTGGCTGCCGACCACTTCCGCTATTTCGCCGGGTGCCTGCGCGCCCAGGAAGGCAGCGCCGCCGAGATCGATGGCAACACCGTCGCCTATCACATCCATGAACCGCTGGGCGTGGTCGGCCAGATCATCCCGTGGAACTTCCCGATCCTGATGGCCGCATGGAAACTCGCCCCGGCCCTGGCCGCCGGCAACTGCGTGGTGCTCAAGCCTGCCGAGCAAACCCCGCTGGGCATCAGCGTGCTGCTGGAACTGATCGGCGACCTGCTGCCGCCGGGCGTGCTCAACGTGGTGCAAGGGTTCGGCAAAGAAGCCGGCGAAGCCCTGGCCACCAGCAAACGCATCGCCAAGATCGCCTTCACCGGCTCGACCCCGGTCGGCTCGCACATCATGAAATGCGCTGCCGAAAACATCATTCCGTCCACCGTTGAGCTGGGCGGCAAGTCGCCGAACATCTTCTTCGAAGACATCATGCAGGCCGAGCCAAGCTTCATCGAAAAAGCCGCCGAAGGCCTGGTGCTGGCGTTCTTCAACCAGGGCGAAGTCTGCACCTGCCCGTCCCGTGCACTGGTTCAGGAGTCGATCTATCCGCAGTTCATGGAAGCGGTGATGAAGAAAGTCAGCCAGATCAAACGTGGCGACCCACTCGATACCGACACCATGGTTGGCGCCCAGGCATCCGAGCAGCAATTCGACAAGATCCTTTCGTACCTGGAAATCGCCAAGGGCGAAGGTGCCGAGCTGCTGACCGGCGGCAAGGTGGAAAAACTCGAAGGCAACCTGGCTTCCGGTTACTACATCCAGCCGACCCTGCTCAAGGGCACCAACAAAATGCGTGTGTTCCAGGAAGAAATCTTCGGCCCGGTGGTGAGCATCACCACGTTCAAGGACGAAGCCGAAGCCCTGGCGATCGCCAACGATACCGAGTTCGGCCTGGGCGCCGGCCTCTGGACCCGCGACATCAACCGCGCCTATCGCATGGGCCGCGCCATCAAGGCCGGTCGTGTGTGGACCAACTGCTACCACCTGTACCCGGCGCACGCCGCGTTCGGCGGGTACAAGAAGTCCGGCGTCGGCCGTGAAACCCACAAGATGATGCTCGACCACTACCAGCAGACCAAAAACCTGCTGGTGAGCTACGACATCAATCCGCTGGGCTTCTTCTAAAAACCAAGGGCGGCACCGAAATATCGGTGTCGCCCTTTTAATCCCGATGACACTTCCTGGCCTGGCCGCTCTGGCACGGGCCTTGCGTACCCGTCATTCAGGATTTGCGTGAACACTGCCGCTGCGTGAACAGCATCCACTCACTCAACCGCTGCACCCGAAAGTCCAACAGATCGAACAATAAAAAAGACAGAGAGGACTTATGACTTCCACCACACAGCTCAAACCCACACTCGGCACCCTGCACCTTTGGGGCATTGCCGTCGGCCTGGTGATTTCCGGCGAATACTTCGGCTGGAGTTATGGCTGGGGCACCGCAGGAACCTTGGGTTTCCTGGTCACGGCCCTGATGGTCGCGACCATGTACACCTGCTTCATCTTCAGTTTCACCGAACTGACCACCGCGATCCCCCACGCGGGCGGGCCGTTTGCCTACAGCCGTCGGGCGTTCGGCGAGAAAGGCGGATTGATCGCCGGCATCGCCACCCTGATCGAATTTGTGTTCGCCCCGCCGGCCATCGCCATGGCCATCGGCGCCTATCTGAATGTGCAATATCCGGGGCTCGATCCGAAACTCGCGGCAGTCGGCGCGTATTTCGTGTTCATGGCCCTGAACATCCTTGGCGTCAGCATCGCCGCGACCTTCGAGCTGGTAGTGACCGTGCTCGCCGTCGCCGAATTGCTGGTGTTCATGGGCGTGGTCGCACCGGGCTTCAGCTTCAGCAACTTCGTGCTGAACGGCTGGTCGGGTGCCAATGAGTTCACGATGGGCTCGATTCCGGGCATTTTCGCGGCGATTCCCTTCGCGATCTGGTTCTTCCTCGCCATCGAAGGCGCGGCCATGGCGGCCGAGGAGGCCAAGGACCCGAAACGCACGATTCCACGGGCCTATGTCAGCGGCATCCTGACCCTGGTATTCCTGGCCATCGGCGTAATGGTGATGGCCGGCGGCGTCGGTGACTGGCGTCAACTGTCGAACATCAACGACCCGCTGCCGCAGGCGATGAAAGCGGTGGTCGGCAACAACTCGACCTGGATGCACATGCTGGTGTGGATCGGCCTGTTCGGGCTGGTAGCGAGTTTCCACGGGATCATCCTCGGCTACTCGCGGCAGTTCTTCGCCCTGGCCCGGGCCGGTTATCTGCCGAAAGGCCTGGCCAAACTCTCGCGTTTCCAGACCCCGCACCGGGCGATTCTGGCCGGCGGCGTGATCGGCATCGCGGCGATCTACAGCGACGGTCTGGTCAACCTGCAAGGCATGACCCTGACGGCGGCGATGATCACCATGTCGGTGTTCGGCGCCATCGTGATGTACATCATCAGCATGCTCAGCCTGTTCAAACTGCGCAAAACCGAGCCGAATCTGGAGCGCACCTTCCGCGCACCGGGCTATCCGGTGGTGCCGGCCATCGCGCTGTTCCTGGCGGTGGTGTGCCTGGTGGCGATGGCCTGGTTCAACACGCTGATCGGCTGTGTGTTCCTGGGTTTCATGGCCGCCGGCTACCTGTACTTCCAGTTGACCGCCAAGCAACGCTCCGAAGCACCGGCAGACGCTATGCTCGAAGGTATCTAAACGCTAACTGAGCTGCACCGGCATCGGGCCTCGGGCTCGGTGCCCGCACTAAAAGCATTCATTCAGGAGGAACGCGCCCCATGGCTGCATTTGCCCATACCGTCGGCGCCCAGACCTATCGCTTCGACAGCCTCAAGGAAGTGATGGCCAAGGCCAGCCCTGCACGTTCCGGGGACTTCCTGGCGGGCGTCGCCGCGCTCAACGATGGCGAACGGGTGGCCGCGCAAATGGCGCTGGCCGACATCCCGCTCACGCATTTTTTGCAGGAAGCGCTGATCCCCTACGAATCCGATGAAGTCACCCGACTGATCATCGACAGCCATGACAAACAGGCCTTCGCAGTCGTCAGCCATCTCACGGTTGGCGGCTTTCGCGACTGGCTTCTGAGCGAAGCGGCCGATGAGCAGAGCCTGCGCGCCCTCGCCCCCGGCCTGACACCGGAAATGGTCGCTGCCGTGTCGAAGATCATGCGCGTGCAGGATCTGGTGCTGGTGGCGCAGAAGATCCGCGTCGTCACCCAATTTCGCGGCACCCTCGGCCTGCGTGGGCGGTTATCCACAAGGCTGCAACCCAATCACCCGACCGACGAACCTTCCGGCATCGCGGCGAGCATTCTCGACGGTCTGCTGTACGGCAACGGCGACGCCATGATCGGCATCAACCCGGCCACCGACAGCATCGCCTCGATCTGCGCAATGCTGGAAATGCTCGACGCGATCATCCAGCGCTACGACATTCCGACCCAGGCCTGCGTGCTGACCCACGTCACCACCTCTATAGAAGCGGTCAACCGTGGTGTGCCGCTGGATCTGGTGTTCCAGTCGATTGCCGGCACCGAAGCGGCCAACGCCAGTTTCGGCATCAACCTGAACATCTTGCAGGAAGGTTATGAAGCGGGTCTGAGCCTCAATCGCGGCACGCTCGGGCAGAACCTGATGTATTTCGAAACCGGCCAGGGCAGCGCCCTGTCGGCCAATGCCCACCACGGCGTCGATCAACAGACCTGCGAGACAAGGGCCTACGCCGTGGCGCGCCATTTCAAGCCGTTTCTGGTGAACACCGTCGTAGGATTCATCGGCCCGGAATACCTGTACAACGGCAAACAGATCATCCGCGCGGGCCTCGAAGACCACTTCTGCGGCAAGCTGCTCGGCGTGCCGATGGGCTGCGACATCTGCTACACCAACCACGCCGAAGCCGACCAGGATGACATGGACACCCTGCTGACCCTGCTCGGCGTGGCCGGGATCAACTTCATCATGGGCATCCCCGGCTCCGACGACATCATGCTCAACTACCAGACCACCTCGTTCCACGACGCGCTCTATGCGCGCCAGACACTTGGCCTGAAACCGGCGCCGGAATTCGAACAGTGGCTGGCGAACATGGGCATCTTCACCCAGGCGGACGGCAAGGTCCGCTTTGGCAACAACCTGCCGCCGGCCTTCCGCCAGGCCTTGGCGCAACTGGGATGAGTCAGATGGAAAAACCGCCCGTCGATCCGCAAAACCCGTGGCTGGAGCTGCGTCGTCTGACCCCGGCGCGCATTGCCCTCGGCCGCACCGGCACCAGCCTGCCGACCCGTGCACAGCTGGATTTCCAGTTCGCCCACGCCCAGGCTCGGGACGCGGTGCATTTGCCGTTCGATCACGCCGGGCTCAGCGCCCAACTGACCGAGCGCCAGCGCGACAGCCTGCTGCTGCACAGCGCGGCGGTGGATCGCAACAGCTACCTGCAACGCCCGGACCTGGGGCGCAAATTGAGCGATCAATCGGCCCAGACCCTGCGCGAATACGCCCAGGCGCATCCGGGCGGTGTGGATCTGGTGATTGTGGTGGCGGATGGTCTGTCGGCGCTGGCGGTGCATCGGCATACCCTGCCGTTTCTCACCCGCCTGGAGGAACAGATGAGCGCCGACGAATGGTCGACCGCGCCGGTGGTACTGGTGGAACAGGGCCGGGTGGCGATTGGCGATGAAATTGGCCAGTTGCTGGGCGCGAAAATGGTCGTGATGCTGATTGGAGAGCGTCCGGGCCTCAGTTCGCCGGACAGCCTGGGTTTATATTTCACCTACAATCCAAAGGTCGGCCTCACGGATGCTTACCGCAACTGCATCTCCAATGTGCGGCTGGAAGGGCTCAGTTACGGCATGGCGGCGCATCGCTTGCTGTACCTGATGCGCGAAGCCTGTCGGCGACAGCTGTCGGGCGTCAATCTGAAGGACGAAGCGCAGGTTCGGACGCTGGAATCGGAAGCCGGTGCAGACATGAAGAGTAATTTCCTACTCGATCCGCCCCCAGCCTGAACCGTTTCCGCATTGCCTTTCTGCGCCGGTTTGAGGCAGGATCGACGCACGGCCGCCCAAGGTTTCCCGTTGCCGTCAGCCCCACGTGAAGACAGCCACTTGAAGGACGAGACCTACCATGCGGATTATCCAAGCGACCCTCGAACACCTGGATTTGCTGACCCCGTTGTTCGTTAAGTACCGCGAGTTCTACGGCTCCCTGCCCTACCCGGACTCGTCCCGGGCCTTTCTCGAAAAGCGCCTGCGACGCAAGGAATCGGTGATCTACCTGGCCCTGGCCGATGACGACGACAAGAAGCTCATGGGCTTCTGCCAGCTCTACCCGAGTTTTTCCTCCCTGTCGCTCAAGCGCGTGTGGATCCTCAACGACATCTACGTCGCCGAAGACGCCCGCCGCCAGCTGGTAGCCGACAACCTGATCCGCACCGCGAAGAAAATGGCCAAGGAAACCCAGGCCGTGCGCATGCGCGTCTCCACCAGCGCCGACAATGAAGTGGCGCAGAAAACCTACGAATCCATCGGGTTCAAGGAAGACACCGAGTTCAAGAACTACGTGCTGCCGATCAGCGAAGAACTCTGATCGCGGGGTGCCCTGCGGGGAGGGAGCAGACTCCCTCCCCAAAATGAATGCCAACCCGACATTTATTCACACCGACATCCCCCGCTACAAAACCAACGCGCTTTTCACCCCTCTGCCCGTATAATCCCGATCTTTCCGGCTTGTAAGAAAAACTACACCCGCTTGTAGGCTTACACGAAGTCATCCGCACAGGTCTGCCGAGTCAGGCCATCACCACAGGTGCCTCCATGGATTTCAACCCGCTCGACCTTATCCTGCATCTCGATGTTTACCTCGACCTGCTGGTGAATAATTACGGGCCTTGGATCTACGCCATCCTGTTTCTGGTGATCTTCTGCGAGACCGGTCTGGTGGTGATGCCATTCCTGCCGGGTGATTCCCTGCTGTTCATCGCCGGCGCAGTGGCTGCGGGCGGCGGTATGGATCCGGTATTGCTGGCGGGCTTGCTGATGCTCGCGGCGATCCTCGGCGACAGCACCAACTACGTGATCGGACGAACGGCCGGTGAAAAACTGTTCAGCAATCCGAATTCGAAGATCTTCCGCCGCGACTATCTGCAACAGACCCACGACTTTTACGACAAACACGGTGGCAAGACTGTAACCCTGGCGCGCTTCCTGCCGATCATCCGTACCTTTGCCCCGTTCGTCGCCGGTGTCGCGAAGATGCCTTACCCGCGGTTCTTCGGTTTCAGCGTGTTCGGTACGGTCCTGTGGGTCGGCGGTCTGGTGACGCTGGGCTACTTCTTCGGCAACGTGCCGTTCATCAAGAAGAACCTGTCGCTGCTGGTGGTCGGCATCATTCTGCTGTCGCTGATTCCGATGATCATCGGCGTGGTTCGCAGCCGTTTCGGCGGCACCAAAGCCCAATCGCACTAAGCCGATGTGGTCGCTGAGCGCCTGGCGACGCCGGCGCATTCTGGCGAAGTACCCGATTGCCGACGATATGTGGCAGCGGGTGCGCCATCACCTGAGTTTTCTCGATGGCATCACTGCCGCTGAAGACCAGTGGCTGCGCGAAACCAGCGTGCTGTTCCTCGAAGACAAACACCTGACCGCCCTGCCCGGTGTCGAATTGCATCAGGAACAACGCCTGCTGCTCGCCGCCCAGGCGCAACTGCCACTTTTGCATCTCGGCGATCTGAACTGGTATCAGGGTTTTCATGAAATCGTCCTCTACCCCGACGACTTCCTCAGCCCCCAGCGCCATCGCGATGCCAGCGGCGTCGAGCATGAGTGGGACGGCGAACACAGCGGCGAAGCGTGGCAACAAGGGCCGATCATCCTCGCCTGGCCCGGCGTGATGGCCAGTGGTGGCTGGGAAGGCTACAACCTGGTGATCCACGAACTGGCGCACAAGCTGGACATGCTCAACGGTGACGCCAACGGCCTGCCACCGCTGCATGCCGACATGCGGGTCAGCGACTGGGCCGAGGTGATGCAGGCGGCGTACGACGACCTCAATCGCCAGCTCGACCGCCATCCCGACGCCGAAACCGCCATCGACCCGTATGCCGCCGAGAACCCGGCCGAGTTCTTCGCCGTCACCAGCGAGTACTTCTTCAGCGCTCCGGATCTGCTGCACGAAGCTTATCCACAGGTGTATGCGCAGCTGCGGCTTTTCTACCGCCAGGATCCGTTGGCGCGCCTGAAGCAACTTCAGGCCAGCGACCCGGTCTATCAGGCTCACGAGTAAAGGTCTGCACGACTTCCGGTACATGGCGTCCACGGCAGAATATGCCTATAATCGCCGCCACTTTTTGGTCAATCCGGCCAAGTGTTTTTGGTCAACTAACGGGGGCAACGCCCAATGAGCTACAGCAAGATTCCGGCTGGCAAAGACCTGCCGAACGACATCTACGTCGCGATCGAGATCCCGGCCAACCACGCGCCGATCAAATACGAAATCGACAAAGACAGCGATTGCCTGTTCGTTGACCGTTTCATGGCCACCCCGATGTTCTACCCGGCCAACTACGGTTACATCCCGAACACCCTGGCTGACGACGGTGATCCCCTGGACGTGCTGGTCGTAACCCCTTACCCGGTTGCTCCAGGTTCGGTGATCCGCGCGCGTCCAGTCGGCATCCTGAACATGACCGACGACGGCGGCGGCGATGCCAAAGTCATCGCAGTCCCACACGACAAGCTGTCCCAGCTGTACGTGGACGTGAAGGAATACACCGACCTGCCAGCCCTGCTGATCCAGCAGATCGAGCACTTCTTCGCGAACTACAAAGATCTCGAAAAAGGCAAATGGGTGAAAATCGAAGGCTGGGACGGCGCTGACGCTGCCCGCGCCGCGATCACCAAGTCGGTTGCTGCCTACAAAGGCTAAGTCTCGCGACCTGCGACACGCTTGAAGAAAACCCCGGTTGATCCGGGGTTTTTTGTGCCTGCCAGATAAGTGCTTAAACAGCCTGTTTATAGCGACCTACAGAAAAGTTTTGGTGTGTGTAATTTCCCACAAGGACGTCTTACATCCCGTCGCAAAATTTGCCCTGATTTTGAACGCAAGGTTTATTCAAACCGCTCTAGGCCGGTCGTAGACTCGTGTTTATGAGAAAGAACACTAGCGGTCCAAGATTCAAGGCACTCCTGGAAGCTGCGAACATCACCACCACGGGATTCGCAAAGTTCTGGGGCACGGAAGCCCAAAACGTTCATAACTGGTACACCCGGGGCGTACCCGCGTACCGCATGGAAGAAGTTGCGCGCCTGTTGTCCGTCAACAGCCAATGGCTGAAGACCGGCGAAGGCCCGAAAGACGCCCCGCACCTGCATACGGACTCGGGCGACATCCTCGATGCGCATGCCATTCGCGGCGTCTACACGGTGCTCGAAACCAACGACATCGAATTGCCGCTCTACAAAGAAACCCCGGTCGCCCCCGGCTCCGACAAAACCCATGTCATCAAAGACCCGGAACAAACCATCCGCCTGCCCCGCAGCCACCTAGAAACACTGGAGATCCGCCACACCGACGCCATCTGCACCCACATGATCGGCAACAGCATGGCCGAGAAAATCGAAGACGGCTCCACCCTCGCCATCGACCGCGGCCTCACCCAGGTGGTGGACGGCGAAATCTACGCCATCGAACACGACGGCATGCTGCGCATCAAATACCTGCACCGCATGCCCGGCAACGCATTGCGCCTGCGCAGCCACAACAGCGCCGAATACCCGGACGAGATCTTCCGCGCGGCGCAGATCGAGGAGCAGAGGATTCATGTATTGGGGTGGGTGTTCTGGTGGTCGACGCTGGGCAAGCGGCGGCCGGTGGTGCCGTTTCTCTGAGCCAGCTTCTGTCGTGAGGGGCAACCGGCCCGGATAGTCGGTACAAATACGGGATTTTTCATGGATAGAACGCTCTATCCCGCACTTCGCACTGGGAATCCCCAACAAAACTCAGTATCCTGCGCCCCACATTCGCGCATCGGCCCGCCAAGCGGCCCGGATGACGCCTGACGCGGCAGACCACTGTCTGACCAAGTCCCACAGCCGGACGCAAGATCCGGATGTACGTTTTGAAGGCTGGCGCGGTTTACCAAAAATAAACCAAGCCAGTCCCCGAGAAGCCGGCCACAAGCCGGCTTTTTAATGCCTGCTGAAAAACCGGCCGGGGGTCGGTTTACGGGCAGAGCGCTGTGTAATGGTGCTTGCACAACTCATCGCATAACAGAGCCCCGCCTGCTGGAAGCGACGGCAACTTAGATTGCTCAAGTCACCCCACAAGGACGTTCAACATTGATGCCCAAAACCATCACTTCAAACATGAAATCAGTTGGCCTGACAGCCGCCTCGTGCCTTTGTCTTTCAGGATGTGTTGGAGCAATCGTATCGCTCCCGGAAAAAACAACCGTCAAGACAGACGCTTACAAAGCGCAAAGCTATCGATCAATCACACCGCAAATCAGCAGAACGGTCACGTCGACGCCTACACGGGAATGGTGCGGGATCACCGTTTGGGCACTGATCATTCCGGTGCCATTGAAACTACCGGTGTGCACATCGTATTTCGAGCAGTCCTTCGGCAACGACGAGTTCGGAAACGAAGCCGTTCTGCTCGACTCGCAGCAAAAAGTCCCATCCCCTTTCTACGCTTGCGGCCCATTCATGATGTTGGGACCGATCGTTCATGGTTACCAAGGCAATGCGCTTTGCGGTGTTTTTGCGGATTGATGGTGAAACTGACATAGCGACTTACGCTTTCACCTGCAGACGCTTTAGTCGCGAAGCCCTCCATATCCACCGTTGATTTACAATCGCCATCCGATCGGCACGAAAACACTTTCAGCACAGGGATGCGCCCATGTCCGTTCCAACCTACGATCAGTTCATTGAGCCGATCCTTCGCTTTCTCGCCACAAAACCCGAGGGTGCAATCGCTCGGGACGCTCATGAATCAGCAGCAAAAATGCTGCAACTGAGTGAAGCTCAGCGCGAAGAACTGATCGCCAGTGGTCAGGCTACCTACAAGAACCGATCAGGCTGGGCACACGATCGACTCAAGCGCGCAGGTCTTTCCAGCAGTGCCAAACGCGGTTATTGGAAGTTGACCGACGCAGGCGTGCAGTACGCCAAGGAGCATGCATTTCCACTGTCGACCACGGATGTGGAGCACTTAGCAATCGGCTACATGAATGTGAAGCTGAAAGTCGCGCCTGACGCCGAGCCACTGGATGACCAACCAAATGTGGAGCCCGATCTAGCCTCCGCCACCGAGAGCCCCGACGACCGACTGGAGCGAGCGCTTAAGGAATTACGCGATGCCACGGCGGCCGACCTTTTGGACAACTTGCTGCAAGTAAGCCCTAACCGTTTTGAAGTAATCGTGCTGGATGTTCTTCATCGCTTGGGTTACGGCGCCAGTCGCAACGACTTGCAACGTGTCGGAGGTTCCGGTGATGCCGGCATCGACGGCATTATCTCGCTCGATAAATTGGGGTTGGAGAAGGTTTACGTACAGGCCAAGCGTTGGCAGAACACGGTTGGCCGACCTGAGTTACAGGCGTTCTATGGCGCGCTCGCAGGACAAAAGGCCAAGCGCGGTGTGTTCATTACC
Source organism: Pseudomonas sp. GW458-11-26-14-LB4 (assembly GCF_059423925.1). NCBI lineage: Bacteria > Pseudomonadati > Pseudomonadota > Gammaproteobacteria > Pseudomonadales > Pseudomonadaceae > Pseudomonas > Pseudomonas sp. GW458-11-26-14-LB4. The sequence goes on along the minus strand of NZ_JBWKYU010000004.1, from coordinate 79,993 downwards.
ACCTCTGGTTTTACGGCGCACGCCGTCGACTTCGCCAAATCGGTGGACGGTATTGTGCTGGTAGACGGGACGCGACTGGTGCATCTGATGATGGATCATGAGGTGGGCGTGACATCGCGTTTGTTGCGGTTGCCGACGCTGGATCGCGATTATTTTGATGAAGAGTGAGTTCGGGCGTGTTGCTGCTTGACCCTGCTAACCAATTTCCTTAGTGGGCTTGTGGCCAAAAGTGATGGCACACTAGAATCGCAGCGATTGTTCTACCAACCCCTACGGATCGAGGGTTACATCAGCACGGGGCGAGGCCGGAACTGAATCCAGTTTAGGTTGATGTGCAGGTCAAGGAGACCACTATGTCGGACGTTAAAAGCATCAAGGATCAGAAGCTTCTCTACCATCTCACTTCAGTTGAAAACCTGGATGGAATTTTCAAGGATGGTTTGAAACCTCGCGCTGGCCTCTCGGGTTTCAAAGACGTCGCAGATGCTGAAATCCTGAAAAAGCGGCAGGCTCTGCAGCTCGACAATTACGTGCCCTTCCACTGGTTTGCGAAGAATCCATTTGACGGAAGCGTCCAGCGCAACAGGCCAGAGGCCCAATTTGTACTGATCTCGGTCTACAGATCAACGGCCAGGCAATACGGCTGGAAAATCATTCCACGCCACCCGTTAGCAGGCGACTCAATACAGCTACTTGATTACGAACAGGGTTTCGAAGCCATCGAGTGGGATGTCATGAGCAGTCGCGATTACCTGGACCCTCATTGCAAAAGCATCTGCATGGCCGAGTGTCTCGCACCGGGGGTTGTTAAACCTGAGGCCTTCTTCAAAATCTTTACCCCCAGCGAAGAAGTCGATGCACTTTGCGTAGCTAAATTGCAGGCAGCGGATGTTAATGTGCAGACCAGCGTGAATCAGAGAATGTTTTATCAATGAACTACACCAGCCTGAATCCAGAGAAAGCTCTGATTTGGCGTATCGTCCATCGCGATAACCTGCCCTGGATTCTGGACAACGGCCTGCATTGCGCAAACTCGGAAGTACAGGCACCTCATTACGTGAACATCGGCAACGTCGACTTGATCGACAAGCGCCGTTCCCGTCAGGTGCCTATCGCACCCGAAGGCGTCCTGGCCGACTACGTGCCCTTCTATTTCACGCCCTTCTCGGTGATGATGCAGAACATCCACTCCGGGTGGAGCGTGCAGCAACGCAGCAATGACGAGATCGTCATTCTGGTCTCAAGCCTCCATCGCGTTGAAGAGCTCGGCCTACCGTTTGTCTTTACAAACGCACATGCCTATCCGAGTTGGACAGACTATTACAGCGATCTGGCGAATCTCGACCAGATCGATTGGACTATCCTTCAACGGCGCGACTTCAAGCGCGATCCTGATGACCCTCGTAAAATTGAGCGTTATCAAGCGGAAGCGCTGATCCACCATCACTTACCGATTACGGGACTACTGGGCATCATGTGCCACACCGATGCAATGAAAGAACGCATAGAACAAGACGTCGCCGCTCGAGGCCTGACGTTGTCTGTCCATGCGCGTCCCAAATGGTATTTCCAATGATCAGATTTACCCAAGGCAACCTGCTGGAAGCCAAGACCGAAGCCCTCGTCAACACGGTGAACACCGTGGGCGTGATGGGAAAAGGCATCGCGCTGATGTTCAAAGAACGCTTTGCGCAGAACTATCGTCTGTACGCAGCGGCGTGCAAGGCCAAGGAAGTTGAAACCGGCAAGATGCACGTGACCGCCACCAACGAACTTGAAGGACCTCGCTGGATCGTCAATTTCCCGACCAAACGTCACTGGCGTTCACCTTCGCAAATGGCCTGGATAACAGAAGGTCTGCACGACCTGCGTCGGTTTCTAATTGAGAATGACGTGAAATCAGTCGCTATCCCGCCACTGGGTGCTGGTAACGGTGGATTGAAGTGGCCTGAAGTCCGCGAACAGATCGTTGAGGTTTTGGGGGATCTGGATGTCGACGTGCTGGTGTTCGAGCCGACCAATCAATATCTGAATGTCGCCAAGCGCAACGGTGTAGAGACGCTCACGCCGGCCCGTGCCCTTATCGCTGAACTGGTTCGACGCTATTGGGTGTTGGGCATGGAATGCAGTCTGCTCGAGATTCAAAAACTGGCTTGGTTTCTTGAGCGGGCAATTGAAAAACTTCCAAGTACAGAGAACCCGCTAAACCTGAAATTTATCGCTCATAAATTCGGGCCATACGCCAATCGACTGGAGCATCTGCTCAACAATCTGGATGGTAGCTATCTACATTGCGACAAGCGTATCAGTGATGCGGAAATCACCGATGTGATTTGGTTTGATCAAGATCGCAAGGCTTTTTTGCAGACCTACCTAAAGACTGAAGCCAGGGAATATTCCCAAGCTTTAGAGCGCACAGCTGAATTAATCGATGGCTTTGAATCCCCCTTCGGAATGGAATTACTCGCGACCGTCGATTGGTTGCTGATTAAGGAAGGGGTTGTTCCGACCGTTTCTGCGGTACGTGAAGCACTGAGAAACTGGGACGGCGGGGGTGGAGCTGCGGTGCGCAAAAATAAACTATTCGATGATCAAGCTCTTGAAATCGCGATTAATCGCCTGATCTCCAGCAGTTTCAGCCCGAAAATAGCGGCCTGACGCAGACAATAAATGCGAGTTTGCCTGTCCGCTTGGCACGTGCAATGAGTAGACGGCTCAGGCGATTATTGAACCATCGCAATAAGCCATTAGCACATCTGCCCTAATTGCCCCTCACCCAACCTCGCCACTAAATTTCCATTCTGTTTTTGTGCATTGCAAAAGCACCAAGGAATGGAGCAACACCATGTCGTCGTTTTTCAAACTCAATCAATCCCTTGTTCTAGCAACCGCACTTCTGACCGCCACTATTTGCGCGCAGGCAGAAGAACCGAACCCCGTCGGTGACTGGTGGATCATTTACGGCAACGGCATTCCCAACAAGAACATCATGTATGTAGCCGACAGCACTTCAGTGGTGCCGTCGAACCATACCAAGGGTGCGAAGTTGGTGGCCGTGACGCTGGTGTATGAAGAACCCGGCAAACCGATGATCGATGCCTACAACCTCGAAGTGCAGTGCTCGACGAACAAGGTCCGCTTTCTTAATGGGCAATCCATAGATCGCATTGCCTACATGATGCGGCACCTGAAAGTTAACGACCAATGGCAGCAGCCGAAGGAGTTCTGGGTACAGCGCGCCGCCGAGTTTGTTTGCTCCCCCGCTAAAAAGGACATGATCGCGCTGGGCAAGATGGAGCCCTTGCAGATGATTCAGGGCATGCAACAGATGTTCTTCAAGCTGGCACCGATTCAGGAGAAGGGGCAGATGATGGACAACCTGGATTCGATCCTCGGTAACAAGTAAGCGGCGGAACGCATGATGAATCAATGGACTAAAACGTTACTGGCGGTGCTGCTGACACCCACACTATTGCTGCTGCATGGCTGCCACCTGATTGCTCAGTCTCGATGGGAAGGACGCGATGTCCAGGAAGCACTCGACCTGTTCGGCAAACCCGACTCGATGAAAAAACAGACCGGTGCCAACGGTGAGAATCTGGCGGTTCTCACCTGGTTCAAATCCTCCAGCTGGACCACTACAGAAGCGGCCGGGACTTCAATGAACCATACCGGCAACGGCATGGTTTACACCGAGTACTACGAGACAGTCGGTCACAGTTCGGATTGCAAACTGGAGGCCACCGTCAATAAGGCCAAGAAGATCGTGCTGTTCAGGATTGAAGACGGGAAGATCATTCACGGGAAGTGCATCAACGTTCCGTTCGTGCCCGGCTACATTCCACCCGGCTTCTAATGCAACCCTGAGCAGGCTCCTGCTCAGGGATAACTAAACGACTTCACCAACGTCAACTCCCCCACCGCCCGCATCGGCACGATGAAAGTCTCCATCTTCTCGCTAGGCGTCCCCTCCTCCGTAATCACCGTCACCTGCGCGGTAGTCAACGGCTGCACCGCCTCTTCTCCACCCTCATCATCCCCGCGATACCCACCGCCAAAATAATTCACATACACCAGATACTGACCCTTGATCGGCGCCGGCATGGCGAAGATTTCCGGGCCGTAACCGGTGGTCACGTCGACATCCAGAGCAGCGCCATTGGGCGCGACGCGATCGCCGTACCAGATGTGCGCGCCGTCGGGTGTGATCAGGTGCAGGTCGAGGTCGGTGCCGTCACTGTCCCACGCCAGCAACACCCGCAGTTTCGCCGGAGTAGCGCCGCCGCTGGTGTTGAGAAATTGCGTGCGGTGCCGTTGCTGGCCGTCGGGGCTACGGACTTCGACGCTGTTGCTGCCGTTGGGGAAGGAGAACGGGCGGTCGAAGCGGCCGCTGTCGTCGATTTTCAGCGGCATGCTGACGCCGTTGACGATCAGGCGGCCGGGCTCTTTGTTTTTCGGGGTGGCTTTGATTTCGCCACTGATGCGCGCGGTGTTGGCCTGGCCGAGCGGAGTATTCACCGAGGAGGCCGGATAGTTGACGGTCTGGCGGAAGTTTTCGCCTTCGCCCTCGGGTGCGCCGCTGCGCCAGCCGCCGACCGGGGTGTCGAGTTTGACGCTGTCGGCGGCCATCGCCATTGGCAATGCATTAAGCGCGCAGAGCAACAGCAAGACCTGTGGATAACGGAGTGTCATGGTCTATTCCAGCAAAAGGTGACGGGCGAGCCCTTCGATATAGGTTTCATCCTGGCCGTTGGGATGTGCTTCAAAGGCCAGGTGCAGGTATTCGTGAGTCAGGTCGAGGCGGTCCTGCAAGGACAGCACGCCGCGCACATAGATGCGCTGGCGTTCGCGGTCGACGAAGGGGCGGCCGAAGGCGAGTTTGCAGACGGCGAACGTGCTGACTTCGTTGTAGCCGGTTTCGCTTTCCAGCCTGGGACGCCAGCCGCGCCGCTGTTTTTGCAGCCAGTCCTGCGCGGCGGGCAGTGCTTCGCAGGACGCCACCGGGTTGTCCCAGCGGCTAAGGCTCGCTCGTGGATAGGCGTGCAGCAGGATCGCGTCGTAACGCTGCCCGGCATTGGCTTGCTCGACGGCTTGTTGCCAGGCCAGTTTGTCGGGGCCAGGTTGATCGGAGTGATAGGTGACGGTGCTGCCGGCCAATACCAGATCCGACGTCCATGCGGCGATGTTGCGGGATTCGGCGGAAGCCGGGCGCGGGGCGACGCGTTGGCGGGTGCTGCTGTCGTCGATGCTCAGGCATTCGCCGTTGCGCGTGGCGTTTTGCAGCAGATACGTGCGGATCGCCACGGCCAACGCTTTGGCGGCTTCGGCCGGCTCGGGTTTGGCTTCACGCTCCAGCACACGGGCGACGTACTCTTCGCGATCCAGCCGAGCCACAAGCTTGTCGTTGAGCAGAAACAGCTCGCCATCGCTGTGGATATCCAGCGTATTGCCATTAACGAATTCGACGCGGTAATCGCCCTGCAACGGGCCGGAGCTCACCACTCGATCACCGACCAGAACCCGCGAAACCGGATAACGCGAGAACAGTCCGACCTCAACGCATCGCCCCGCTTCCGCTGGCCATGATGCGGGCAACACCGTCGCCAACGCCGAACCGTAATGCCGCAGAACCATCTGACTGGAGCCCCGGCCACCGGCCCAGATCGGCGAGCCATCCGCCGTCCACCCAGCGAATCCACCCTGACGTGATTGCGGGTCCTGATCGCCGAGCCAGCTCCAGGTTTTCACCCGCAAGCGCCCGCCGAGTTCACCGACGACATTGCCGTCCGCCGCATTCAGCACCACGTCGAGCAGCACACGGCGCATCTGATCCTGAGCCGGCAGCAGAGACAAAACCTTCAGCAGGTCAGCCACGGACACCCGAGTAGCCGGTTGCACCGATGGCAAATCCAGCAACCACGACGGCGCCTGTCGCGCCTGCCAATAGGTTCTCCAATCGCCAGCGGTTATGCCCAACCGCGCCGGCTCGAAATACAGCCCGCAGGATTTTACCAGCGCCTGATCACGCTCGATCTTCCCGCCCGCCGTGCAGCAATAGACTTCTTCCTTCGACTGCCCGCGACATTCATAAGCCGGTTCCTGCGCGCCGGTATCCACCAGCCACGCGTAGACGAACATCTTCCACAAACTGCCCAGCGGCGTATCAAGCGACGAAGGCAATGGCTCGCGGGCGGTCAGTTGCGTGGTGTTCAGCGACAGCAATTCGCCCTTGTAGGCTACGCGCAACGGTTCATCCTGCGCCGTCGCCAGCGCAGGAATCACACACATCAGCAGCCAGACCAGCGGCCGGGTCATGTCAGTTGACCGTGACCTGACCGAGGGCCGCTTTCGCTTCGCGGGCCTGATGCTGCGGCGCGTAGACCTGAGTGAAACGCACCGGCGGCAGGTTGAACTGGCCCTTCTGCGAGAACCGAACCAGATGGCGCAGACGCAATTCACCGCTCAGTGCATCCACCGGAACCGCGTAGGCCAGTTGGCCCGGTTCGAACCGCGCCTTCTCCAGCGCGGTCGGCTCGGTGCCGTCCTTGCCCTGCAACTTGATGCCCCACGTGGTGCGCTCGACATCGGCGCCCGGCGGCAACGGCACTTCGAGCATGCCGTAGCGCAACGGTTTTGGTGCCTTGCTGGTGAGGATCACCTCGTCCAGATACAGACTGTCGCTGGACAACGGCTTGGTGCCGACCGGCTCCAGTTTGAAAGTGAAGGCTTCGTCACCCGGCACCAGACGCGACAGGCGACGAGTGATGGTCACCGCCATCGGATCGACCGCCGGTTGTTGGGTCTGGAAGCTCAGCGCGGCACGCAACGGACGCTCCTGAGTGCCCGACACCGACAACACGCTCGGCACCGGCGCAGCACCCTGCCACGTCCAATACATCTCGCCGGTCGCGCCGTAGTTTTTCTTCCAGCCTTCGCCCGGGGCCAGCGCGATGGTCGGCGATGCCTGGGCGATGCTGCGTTGCAGCCAGGTCAGCGCCAGCGCACGTTCGAGGGTCGATTGCTGCGGCAACAGGCGTTGCAACAACGCCGTGGCACGAGCCTGATCGAACGGTTGCAGCGACAGGTTCAGCGCTTCGGCAAACGGCTGCGAACTGACGGACAAGCGCTGTTGCGCAGCGCCCAACTGACGATTGAACGCATCCGGCAGAGCAACTTTCGACTGGGTGGCCAGCGATGCGGTCAAGACCCGCGCCGCCGCCAGACCGAGCGCCGAATCCGGATCGCCCATCACCAGACTGTCTTCGCCGTCGTCCATCAGGTTTTCGGCATTGCCTTCCCCGGCCTTCGCCAGATCGTCCATCAAACCGCTGAGCAGCGTGTTGACCGGCAGATGCATCTGCTTGGCGAACGACAGGATCAGTGCCCGTTGCAGCAACGGCGTGTTCGGCGCCTGCTTGGCGTAGACCTCCAGCACCCGCTGCCAGTGCTCCGGCGGCAAGGTCAGATCCAGCACCTGACTGGCGTTCCAGTCGGCGTAATAGGCGTAAGCGGTGAGGAACGCATCCGGCTCACCATCAAAGCCCCACCAGGTGAAACTCGCCGACGGCCCGGCCATTTGCACCAGGCGCAGACGGCTGTTCTGCATGATCAGACGCAAGCGGTCGCGGATCTGCGGGCTCGACGCCAGCGACGGATAGGCGATGCTCAGCGGCAGCAAGCGGCTGGCGGTCTGTTCGACGCCGCCGTACGGATAGCTGAGCAGATCGTCGAGGGCCGAACGGAACAGCGCTTGCGGGCTGTCATCCAGACGCAGGCGAATGTCGGTGGCGTCTGCCGGCAGGCTCAGCGGTGTGTCACCGCTGGCCACATCGAGGCTCTGGGTCTGCGTCACTTGCCAGCCTTCGCCGGTGGCGGTCAGGCGTACCGCGAGGGCGTCGGCGGTCTTGCCGTCCTGCACCAGTTCGGCGGTCCATTCGCCGGAGGCCAATGCGAAGGCCGGTAGCGGCAGGTAGTTGATGCCGTTGTTGAGGGTCACCGGCAGGCGCTGTTCGGCGCCGGCGTAATGCGTCACCAGCTCAGCCTTGACCGGTTTTTCGGCCTGACTGAAGGCGAACACGCCGAGTTGCGGCTGATCGCCCTTGCGGAATTTGCTCGGGCCGCTCCACTTCAGGTACAGCGGTTTTTCCGAGCGGACAAACTGCTTCTTCTGCCCGACCTGACCGTCATCGGCAATCGCTCGCGCGGTGATGCGCCAGCGGGTCAGCGAGTCCGGCATCTTGAAGGTGAAACGGGTTTTGCCATCAGCGTCGGTCAGCAATTCCGGTTGCCATGCAGCGGTGTCGACATCTTCGCGACGCGGCCGCTCCAGCACTTTCACCCCACGCTCGCTGCGGTTGGCTTTGCCCGGTGCGCCCGGGCTGCCCGGCAACGCCACGTCGTAGCTGATGAACGACAGGCTGGCGCTGGTGCGCACGTTGTTGCGGCGCGGGTGGTAGAAGAACTGGTCGATGGTCGGCGCGACTTCCGGTTGCAGCGCGTAGACCATTTCATCCACGACGCTGACCGTCAGATGCGCCGGCACTGCCTTGCCAGCGAACTGCGTGGTCAGGTCGACCGTCACGGTATCGCCCGGCTGATAGGTCTCTTTGTCGGTTTTGATTGCCACGTCGATCTGCGGCGCAACAACCTTGATCCCGGCGTTCTGGAAGCTGTACTGACCGCCCTTGGTGTAGAGCACGGAGAACGTCAGGTTCGGCGCGAAGTTGTCCTTCACCGGGATGCGTGCGCGGTATTGGGTGTTGCTGAGTTTTTCCAGTTTCAGCCAGTCGCCGCCCTTGGTCAGCAGCGCGGTGGCTTCGACCTTGTCACGCTCCAGCGACAGCAGCGCATCGCTGACCGGTTCCGGGAAAGTGATCAGCGCCAGCGCTTCGTCGCCTGCCTTGTACTCGGGTTTGTCGAAGACGATTTCCACGGTGCCCGGCACAGCCTTGACGCCGTCACCAGTGACGGAATGACCAGTCGCACCGAGCACTCGGCCGTGCTGATCTTTCAGCGACAGGTTGTAGGTGCCCGGGCGATCGAACGCCACGCTGAAGCCTTTGTCTTTCGCCGCCAGTTTGCCTTCGCCGGTGGTCTGGTCTTCCAGGCGAACCCAGCTGTAGCTGCTCGGCACAACGGCCTGGGCCTGTTGGCTGCCGCCCTCGTTGGCGTAGCTGAACGCGACCTTGTCACCCACCGCGCTGAAGCGCTGCGGCGCAGTCAGGCGGAAGCTGGCGGCACCGCGGTCGATGAGGATTTCCTTGGTGGTTTTGACCCGATACGCTGCGCCATCGCTGGCAAACACGGTGAGCATGTAGCGGCTCGGTTTGTCGGCGGCAGGCAGGTCTAGGGTCGCGTTGCCCTTGCTGTCGGTGGTCAGTTCGGTGCTGGTCAGCTCCACCGGGAATTGACCGAGGTATTGCAGCTCGTTGTCGACCATCGACAGTTGCTGGGCGCGCAGGCTCAGGGTCAGTTTGGCGTTCGCCACCGGTTTGCCGTCCGGGTAAAGCAGCACCAGGCTGCCCTTCACCGGTTCGCCGGTGCGGTAATCCTGCTTGGCCAGATTCAGCGAGATTTCGAAGTGCGGCTTGATGTACTCCGCCACCCGGAACGCGCTGCTGTAGGCCTGATCCTTGTAGTTGAAACGCAGCTCGTAACCACCGGCCACCGCATTGTCCGGCAACTGGAAACGGCCCTGGGTGCCAGCCTTGGAATCGAGTTTGAGATCGAGCCGCTGCAACTCGGTGCCGGTAGCATCGAGCACGCTGACATTGACGTCCGCCGCGCCCGGCAATACCGAATCCCGCGCGTTCCTGAATTCACGGCCGACGATTTTCAGCGACACCCAATCACCCGGACGATACAGCGGCCGGTCGGTGAAGGCGTAGAGTTTGGTGTCGTAGATTTCGCTGTCGTAATAGAAGTTTTCCGAGACGAATACGCCACCCTCTTCGTCCTCGCCAATCACGAACGAACGCTCCGGGCTGACGTGTTTCAGGCGGAGCAGACCATCGGTGTCGGTGGCGCCGCTGCTCATCACGCCGAGGCCGTCTGTCCACAGCACATTGACCTTCGGCACCGAGCTGCCTTCGTGTTTGCGTGCGGCCCACACCAGCAATTCATCACCGGCAATCTTGCTCACCGCCACGGTGTTGGAAACGAACACCATGGTGGTCGCGCGGTACTTGCCGATCAGCGCTTCGACCAGATACAGGCCAGGTTTCAGATTGCCCAACGGGATGTAGACGTTACCCGGCGCGACGCTGACGAACTCGCTGGAAGACCCGGCCAGATTGACGCCGGTCGGCGGCTGGATCGGCTTCGCTTGCCACAGCGGATAACGGAACTGGCTGACCACCGGCAGGCCCGGAATCAGGGCGAACTGCGGTTGCGCGTCGTACGGCGTCGGCGCGGCGATGGCATTGCCCATCTTCAGCTCCGGCACCTCCTCGGTGACTTGCTGGCGCGACTCGTAAGAGAACGCACGCTGCATCACCCGACGGGATTTGCGGTACCAGTTATCCCACAGGTACGCGAGGGTGTTCGACAGGCCTTCGCCCTTGAACTGGCCGTCACTGACCACGCGGTGCAGGTTCTTCTGGCGCTTGAGGAAGTCCAGCGGCTTGTCGATCTTGTACACCCGGATATCGGCGCCGCCGTACGGTTCCATGCGGAAACGGCGATAGTCGCGACCCGGTGCTTCGAGGCGCACCACCGCCTGTTCGTCGGCGGCGAAACTGCTGTCGGCCAGCAGGAAAAAGCTCTCACCGGACACCGGCGTATAGCCGCTTGGCTCCACGGTGTCTTCGGCATTCACGGCCGAAAACGGTAGGGTCAACAGCAACAGAAAAGGCAGTAAACGCAGCATGCGGGCACCGGTCATTGGGAGAGAAAATTCAGTCGATAGACGCCGATGAAGTTGGGGTTGGCTGCGTCGGGTATCCATCGGGTGTCCTTCCATGTCATGAGTTGCTGCAGGCTTGCCGAACGCATGCCGTTGTCGGTTGGGGTGGTCGTGCCGGTGTGATAGGCGATGTAGCGGCCCATCCAGATCATCAGGTGCTGGTCGTCGCCCTGATCGAAAAACATCAGATCGCCGGGCCGTGCCTGGGACACGTCGCGGCCGATCAGATGGCTGTTGAACTGAATCAGTTTGATCGCGTTGACGTAGGGCCCGACCTTGCCGCCGCCCTGCTGCCATTGCTGGGCGAACTTGCGCTGATCGGCGCTCAGGTCCAGCTCCGGCGGCAGGTAGCGGTTGGACACGCCATTGCTGCGCAGCCATTTATCGTCGTGGACTTTCAGCGCTTCGTTGGCGGCGAAACGCACCAGCCCCGCGCAGTCCTGCTGATACCAGCGCGGGCTCGGGCCTTTGCTCAACTGCTCCTGAGCGATGCGCACGAACCAGGCGCGAAACACCTGGGATTGCTGCGGATCAAGGGCTGGAGTCTCAACGGCTCGGGCACCGGCGCTGAGCAACAGCGCCAGAAGGCCAAGGCTGCGAATGAGTCCGGTCACAGCGCTTTCCACTCCAGCGGCAGCCATTGCCAGTGACCGTCAGGCTCGCTGCCTTCCGGCAACGTCAGGGCGTATTTGCCCATGCCGCCGAGGGTGCGCAGTTTCGGGATCAGGTAGGTTTGCGCGGCGTTGTAGAACACCGGCTCCATGTCCTGCGGCAGGCTGTCGAGGGTTTCCTGCTGGATCAGTTGCGCCATCGAATCCGGGCCGAAGTAGATCGGCATCAGCACGTCTTTGGGCAGCACGTCGGCCATCGGCGGGAAGCGCTTGTCGAGGGTGCCGAGGGCCTTGTCGACCAGTTTGTCGTCGAGGGAAAACAGCAGCGTCGAACCGTGGCGCGCCAGGCTGACTTTCATGAAGGCACGGCCGGTGATCGCGTCCGGGTTCTCGGCATCCTTGGCCGCGTAAGGGCCGAAGTTGGAACTGACCTGACGCTGCCAGAGGTGGCTCTGGCCTTCCTGTTTTTCCACCACCGGGAACGCGTGCTCGTCGACCTTGCCTTCGTAAGCGCCGACCATCGAATCGAACAGCGTGCCGATATCAGCGTCGAGTTTGCCGTTGTCTTCGTCGTTCAGACTGGCCACCAGCAACGGCGTGTACAGCCGCGAATCGGCGTACCAGCACAGGCCCGCCGCGCCGGCCACGTGTTCGGTGAGTTTCTGCGCCACGGCTTCTTCGGCGCCGAGTTTCACCAGCAGCGGCTTCTGCGGCTCGGCCGCCACCGGCAAGGCCACGCAGGCGCTGGCGCCCAGCGGCATGGCTTGCCAGACCGGTTTGAAATCGAAGTCCGGCTGGTTCTCCAGCTCATCCATGGCCAGATAGCTGTGCCAGCCCTTGTCGTCCATGTCGAAACGCAGGCCGGCGAAGTTCGGGATGAAACGCTGGTAACCCATGGCCAAGACGCTGGAATTGACCGACAGGCGCTGTTTGGTTTCAGGTGTCTTGGCCGTGAGCCCGAATGCTTCGGGGAACAGTTTTTCGCCGTTGAGCAGCGCCGCCAGCGCTTGCGGCGAGACGTGGCCGGACTCTTCGGAAGCGCCACTTTCCGGGTCGTAGAATTTGGTCGGGTTGGACAGCACCACCAGTTTGTCGCCACGGGAGGCGAACAACAGGGATTTGCCGGCGTTGTAGGTCAGCTGATAGAGCGGTACTTCATCGCCGCCGACTTTCAGGGTGCTGAGCACGCTCAGTTGCGAATCATCCAGGGCGACTTTCGCCAGCGGCTCCAGCACCTTGGCCAGCCCGCCGCGATCCATCACCAGCAGGAAATCCTTCAGCCGGCCATCGGCGCCGCGCCACAACGCCACGTCTGCCGGTTGATCGAAGAGCTGCTCGATCAGGCTGTCCTGCAGCTTCAGGTCATGCTCGTAGATGATCCGCCGCAGACTGCCGATCAACCCGAGACGGTCGGCGTGGGTTTCGTAATAGAAGACGAAATCCTCGGTGAGCGTGGCCTTGAGGAACGGCACCGTCAGCAAGTCCTTGGGCAACTGGCTCAGGGAGCGGGTTTCCAGCAGTGCGTCCGGGCGGCTCAAGCCAAGCTTGTCGCTGGCCAGTTCCGCCGGCGGCGCCTTCGGTTTGTGCATCAGCCAGCCGAGCCCGCCCGCCACGCCGGCCACCAGGCACAGCCCGACCGCCAGCAGCGGCCAGCGCCGGGAAGGTTTGGCGGCGGGCGCATCGGTAGCCGGGGTCGCAGTGTTATCGCTCATCTTCTCGCTCATGTTCCCAAAGCTCGGCAGTTCATCCGTGGTGCGGGATGCTTAATAGTTGAAAGTCTTGACCAGCAGCAGATCACCGATGGCCCGCAGGGGTACGATGAACGTTTCGCGTTTTTCGTCGACGGTGTTTTCGTTCAGCACCAGGGTGATCTGCGAGGTGATGACCTCGTTCTGGTTGCTGGTCTCCTCGAAGTTATAGCCGCCGTTGCCAAAGTTGCCCCAATAGTTGACGTAAACCAGATAGGTGCCGTGCAACGGCGCGGTCATGGTGAACATTTCCGGGCCAGGGCCATCGACGCCGTCCGGATCGAGGCCACCACCGTTGCTCATCGCCGGACGCGCCCAGAAGGCATGCTGGCCGTCAGGCGTAATGACGTGCAGATCGAGTTCGGCTTTAGGGTCGTCCCAACCGAGCACCACGCGGATCCGCGCCGGCGTGCGCAGGTTATTGGCTTCGTAGAATTGAACGCGCTTGAGCGACTGGCCGTCGGCGCTGATCACCTCGACGCTGTTGGAACCGGCGCCGAACGCATACGGCCGGGCGAAACGGCCCTGGTCGTCGGTGTACAGATTCAGTGGATTGCCATTCACCGCCAGGCTGTGCGGCGGACGTAAATGGCCGATCGCCTTGAGCTGGCCTTCAATCATCGTGCGATTGCGCTGGATGCCGCGATCGATCGGCGGCGTGGGATAGGCGACTTGCGGGTTTTCCGTGCGATCGAGCAGCCCGTGATAGCGCCAGCCGCCCACCGGCTCCGACAGCTCCGCGCTCGGCGCCGCCAGCAGCGCGGGTACGCAGGCCAACCCGATCAGCAGCAAAAGAAGTGAACGCATGTGATGCCTCCTGCCATGCCTGAACGAAACCTTGCACCCGATCCTCGGTACTTCACAGCGGTGAAAACTGCGTTTCGTCTGAAAGACCCGTGACTGTCGGGTCGTAGAAGGCGCGAAGGTTAGCGATTCGGCAGTTTTTTAACAATCGGATACATCTGGATTTGCGGTGGGAATCACGGCGACCAGTGGACGATGAGCCGATTAGGCGTCATATTCGGCTCACGAAATGAGCCGAATAGCGTTTCCAATCGGCTCACGCACTCAGGATCAGCAATTAATGGCGACTCACTGGATCTGGCAGCAGCCTGATTGGCCGGACTTCAACTGGCAGGCGGAATGCCTGGCACCGTTGTTGCGCGAGTGTGTTCAGGCACAAGGTCAATTGATGGGCATGGCGGGATCGGTGAGCCATTCACTGAGCGCGCAGACAGAGCTGGACGCTTTGCTGCAAAACATCGTGACCTCCTCGGCCATCGAGGGGGAGCAGTTGAATGTTGAATCCGTGCGCTCTTCATTGGCAAGACGTCTGGGGCTGGAATCACCGGATGGCGACAACGTCAGCAAGCGCAGCGAGGGGCTGGCGCAACTGATGCTCGATGCCACTCAACGTTTTGCCGAACCGCTGACGCTGGAACGATTGCTGGAATGGCATTCATGGCTGTTTCCAGAACAGGAGAGTGGTTTCCTTTCGCGAGCAATCAATGTCGGCGCTCTACGCGGCGATGAGCCAATGCAGGTGGTTTCCGGGCGAATCGACCGCCCGACCGTGCATTTCGAGGCGCCACCGCGACAAGGGCTTGAGCGACAACTCGACAGTTTTCTCAAGTGGTTCGACGCCAGTCAGCACCAGGCAGGCCTCGATCCTTTACTGCGGGCAGGCATCGCGCACTTCTGGTTCGTCACCTTGCACCCGTTCGATGACGGCAACGGCCGTCTTACCCGCACGCTCACCGATCTGGCACTGGCTCAGGGCGAAGCGCAGGCGATTCGTTTTTATGCGATGTCCGCCAGCATTCTCGACGACCGCGCGGGCTATTACCGGATTCTCGAATCCAGCCAGAAAGCCACGCTGGACATCACCGACTGGCTCGCATGGTTCCTGCAAACCCTGCTGCGCAGCCTGCAACAGGCCATTGCGCGGATTGAAAGTGTGTTGGGAAAATCACGCTTCTGGCAGGCGCACCGGGAATCCGGGCTGTCGGCGGAGCAGATCAAAGTGCTCAATCGTTTGCTCGACGGTGGTGAGCGCGGTTTCGAGCACGGTATCAGCGCAGCGCAATACCAGAGTGTGGCCAAGGTCTCCAAAGCCACGGCCACCCGACATCTGGCGGAACTGCTGGAAAAGGGCTGCCTGCAACGTCTTCCGGGCGGCGGACGCAGCACTCGGTATCAGATTCAATATCCTGGCGAATTGACCGACTGACACCCTTGTCCGTCGGCCCGCTCATTTGCCCATACCCCCCCTATCTGCTAGTGTCGCGCCGGTTTAACGTCAACCGGAATTAGCCGCCATGGCCCGCAAAAAAGCTGCACTGGATTTCGAACAGTCCCTCGCCGACCTGCAAACGCTGGTGGAGCGTCTGGAGAACGGTGAATTGTCGCTGGAAGACTCGCTGACCGCTTTCGAGCAGGGCATCGGCCTGACCCGTGACTGCCAGGCGGCGCTGGCCCAGGCCGAGCAGAAGGTCCAGGTGTTGCTGGAGCGCGATGGCGAACTCGCCGAGGAACCCTTCGACGCGGATCAGCCAGAATGATTGCAGCGTATTCGGCGACCAGCCAGGCGCGCGTTAACGCGGCACTGGAAACCCTGTTCAACGCCCCGCTGCCAGAACTGGCACGCCTTTATGAAGCCATGCGCTACAGCGTGATGAACGGCGGCAAACGCGTGCGTCCATTGCTGGCCTACGCGGCGTGCGAAGCCCTTGGCGGCAAGGCCGAACAGGCCAACGGCGCAGCGTCTGCGGTTGAGCTGATCCACGCGTATTCGCTGGTGCACGACGATTTGCCGGCGATGGACGACGACGATCTGCGCCGCGGCCAGCCAACCACGCACAAGAAATTCGACGAAGCCTGCGCAATCCTCGCCGGTGACGGCTTGCAGAGTCTGGCGTTCAGCGCCCTGCTCGATCCGCGTCTGAGCGATCTGAGCGCGGACATCCGCCTGCAACAGGTCACGGCGCTGGCGCACGCGGCGGGCCCGGCGGGCATGGTCGGCGGTCAGGCCATCGACCTCGGTTCGGTCGGACTCAAGCTCGACCAGAAAGCGCTGGAACAGATGCACCGGCACAAGACCGGCGCGCTGATCGAAGTCAGCGTCAAGCTCGGCGCCCTGGCCAGCGGCCGTGCCGAGAAGGATGAACTCAAGTCCCTGCAGACTTATGCACAGGCCATCGGTCTGGCATTCCAGGTCCAGGACGACATCCTCGACGTCGAAAGCGATACCGAAACCCTCGGCAAGCGCCAGGGCGCCGACATCGCCCGCGACAAGCCGACCTACCCGGCCCTGCTCGGCCTCGACGCCGCCAAGACCTATGCGCTGGAGCTGCGCGATCAGGCCCTGCACGCGCTGCGACCGTTTGACGCGGCTGCCGAGCCGTTGCGCGATCTGGCCCGGTATATCGTCGATCGGCGTAACTGAAGGCTAATCAGCCAAAAAAGACCAACGCGTGGGCAGGGGGCGATGCATCAGGTAAACTGCCGCATCTTTTATACCTATAACGATTCGCCTGATGCCCACGACGTTTCATGAGATTCCCCGCAAGCGCCCGACCACGCCCCTGCTCGACCGCGCTAACACGCCGGACGGCCTGCGCCGGTTAGGCGAAGCCGAGCTGGAAACCCTGGCTGATGAGTTGCGCCTGGAATTGCTCTACACGGTCGGCCAGACCGGTGGGCATTTCGGTGCCGGCCTGGGCGTCATCGAGCTGACCATCGCGTTGCATTACGTCTTCGACACCCCGGACGACCGGTTGGTGTGGGACGTCGGTCATCAGGCCTATCCGCACAAGATCCTCACCGGTCGTCGCGAGCGCATGGAAACCCTGCGCCAGAAGGACGGCATCGCTGCCTTCCCGCGCCGCTCCGAGAGCGAGTACGACACCTTCGGCGTCGGTCACTCCAGCACCTCGATCAGTGCCGCGCTGGGCATGGCCATCGCCGCCCGCCTGCAGAACAGCGATCGCAAGGCGATTGCGGTGATCGGCGACGGCGCACTGACCGCCGGCATGGCGTTCGAGGCGCTGAACCACGCGCCGGAAGTCGACGCCAACATGCTGGTGATCCTCAACGACAACGACATGTCGATCTCGCGCAACGTCGGCGGGCTGTCGAACTATCTGGCGAAGATCCTTTCCAGCCGCACTTACGCGAGCATGCGTGAAGGCAGCAAGAAAGTGCTGTCGCGCCTGCCCGGCGCCTGGGAAATCGCCCGTCGCACCGAAGAATATGCCAAGGGCATGCTGGTCCCCGGCACCCTGTTCGAAGAACTGGGCTGGAACTACATCGGCCCGATCGACGGCCACGACCTGCCGACCCTGATCGCCACCTTGCGCAACATGCGCGATCTGAAAGGCCCGCAATTCCTGCACATCGTCACCAAGAAAGGCAAAGGCTTCGCCCCGGCGGAAGTCGACCCGATCGGTTACCACGCCATCACCAAGCTCGAACCGCTGGACGCCCCGGCCGCTGCGCCGAAAAAGGCCGGCGGGCCGAAGTATTCCGGTGTGTTCGGTGAATGGCTGTGCGACATGGCCGCTGCCGACCCGCGTCTGGTGGGCATCACCCCGGCGATGAAGGAAGGCTCGGATCTGGTGGCGTTCAGCGAACGCTTCCCGCTGCGCTACTTCGACGTGGCGATTGCCGAGCAACACGCCGTGACCCTCGCCGCCGGCATGGCCTGCGAAGGCGCGAAACCGGTGGTGGCGATCTACTCGACATTCCTGCAACGCGGTTACGACCAGTTGGTGCATGACGTCGCGGTGCAGAACCTCGACGTGCTGTTCGCCATTGACCGCGCCGGTCTGGTGGGCGAAGACGGCCCGACTCACGCCGGCAGTTTCGATCTGTCGTTCCTGCGTTGCATCCCGGGCATGGTCATCATGACCCCGAGCGATGAAAACGAACTGCGCAAGATGCTCACCACCGGCCACCTGTACAACGGCCCGGCGGCGGTGCGTTATCCACGCGGTACCGGCCCGAACGCGACCATCGAGAAAGACCTCGAACCGATCGAGATCGGCAAGGGCGTGGTGCGTCGTCAGGGCAGCAAGGTCGCCCTGCTGGTGTTCGGCGTGCAAATGGCCGAAGCCCTGAAAGTCGCCGAAACGCTAGACGCAACCGTGGTCGACATGCGTTTCGTCAAACCGATGGACGAAGCGCTGGTGCGCGAGATTGCCAACAGCCACGACCTGCTGGTGACCATCGAAGAAAACGCGATCATGGGCGGTGCCGGTGGCGCGGTCAGCGAGTTCCTCGCCCGCGAGAACATCCTCAAGTCGGTGCTGCACCTGGGCTTGCCGGACGTTTACGTCGAGCACGCCAAGCCGGCGCAGATGCTGGCCGAGTGCGGGCTGGATGAAGTAGGGATCGAAGCGGCGGTGCGTGAGCGCCTGACTCTGCTCAACAAGTAATCACCATCCCTGTGGGAGCGGGCTTGCCCGCGATGAGGTCGGCACAGTCAACATTGATGTTGGATGTACCGACGCCATCGCGGGCAAGCCCGCTCCCACAGTGTTTTGTGTCGCTGGAAATCTAGTGCACACCAGAAATACCAACGGAATACCGATGAACCTCTCGCGCCTCGCCCTGCCCCTCCTGCTGCTGCCCTCCGCCAACGCCCTCGCTGACAATTTCGAACGCGATCAGGCCCTGAAGCTGCCGGACATGCTGATCAGCGCCAACCGTCAGGTCGAAGCACGCAACGACAGCAGCGCCGCCAACACCGTGTTCACCCGCGAAGACATCGAGCGTCTGCAACCGCGCAGCGTCACCGATCTGCTGCAGCGGGTGCCGGGCGTGCAAGTCGCGCAAACCGGCGGACGTGGCAGCCTCCCGGGGATCTACATTCGTGGTACGCAATCGGCGCAGAGCCTGGTGCTGGTCGACGGCCAGCGCATCGGCAATTCCACCTCCGGCGACAGCAACCTGCAACACCTGAACATCGAACAGATCGAGCGCGTGGAAGTGCTGCGCGGTTCACGCTCGGTGATTTACGGCAGCGATGCGATTGGCGGGGTAATTCAGATTTTCACCCGGCGCGGCAGCGAACAAGGCTTGCAGCCCCGGATGCATTTCGGATTCGGCAGCAACCAGACCTGGGAACGCAGTATTGGCCTCTCCGGCGGAGACGAGAAAACCCGCTTCAACCTCGGCGCCAGCCTCGATGAAACCGCCGGCCTCGACCGCACCCACGAGTCCTACCCCAGCGACAGCGACCACGACGCCTACCGCAACAAATCCATCAGCCTGAGCCTCAGCCATGCGTTGACCGATGACATCGAAGTTGGCGCCAATCTGCTGGATAACCGTGGCAAAAGCGAGTTCGACAACCCGTTCGGACGCTTCGACCCGGTGACCTTCGACTCTGTGCAGCAGCAACCGTACAGCGATTTCACCGTCAGCAGTTTCAGCAGCTACATCGACGCGCGGATCAACGAGCGCTGGAAGTCGCGCCTGGAACTCGGCCATAGCGAAAACCGCGAGAAGTCCTTCGACAAGCTCAGCGACGAGCGCTCGGTGTTCAACACCTACCGTGATTCGGTGACCTGGCAGAACGACCTGACCCTCGATGCACGCAACAGCCTGATCCTTGGCGGCGACTGGTACGAAGATCGCGTCAACAGCAGCACCGCGTTCGACGAAGACAGCCGCTGGAACCGCGCAGCCTTCATCCAGCATCGCTTCCAGGCCGACAGTTTCTCCACCGAACTGGGCCTGCGCCGTGACGACAACCAGCAGTTCGGCGGCCAGAACAGCTGGAGCGGCACGCTGACCTTGCCGGTCAACCCGGACAACGATCTGCTGCTCAGCTACAGCGAAGGCTTCCGCGCGCCGACCTTCAACGATCTGTATTACCCGGACTTCAGCAACCTCGACCTGAAACCGGAAACCTCGAAAAGCTACGAGCTGCAATGGCGCAGCCAGTTGAGCGACAGCACTCGCCTCGAAGCCTCGCTGTACCGGACCGATCTGGAAGACGCGATCATCTTCGGCAGCAACTCACGCCCGGAAAACGTCGCCTCGGCGCGAATCAACGGCTTCGAAGCAGCGCTGAAACAGGAGCTGTTCGGCTGGCAGAGCAACCTCGGCGTGGCGATCATCGATCCCCGCGACCGCGACACCGGCCACACTTTGGCACGGCGTGCCCGTCGCACCCTGAGCTGGGATCTGGATCGACAGTTCGATCGCCTTGGCCTCGGCGCCAGTTGGCAGGCCGTCAGCAGCAGTTATGACGATCTGAACAATCAGCAACTACTGGGCGGTTATGCACTGCTCGGATTGCGCAGCAGCTGGGCGCTGAACCGAGAGATCAAACTGGATTTCAAGGTCGACAACCTGCTGGACAAGGGTTACAGCCGGGCGCTGTACAGCCATGACGGCAGTCAGTTTGGCTATCGCGAGGAAGGTCGGGCGTTCATGTTCGGCGTGACCTGGACGCCGCAGCTCTAACGATCTGGCGCGATCAGCTGGCAGAGCTTGGCGGTCGCCTCGATCATCTGCCCGCTCGGACGCTCAAGGCCTTTATCGGTGACCAGCAGCAATTGCCGATGCTTCACCGCTGCCACTTGTGGCCAGGCGTTCCACGCCTCCAGTTGCGGCTGATCGCCGGCCAGTATCACTTCGGGATCACGCTGTAAAACCGCTTCGATGCTCACCTGTGGCGCTGGCAGGCTCAGGTCGGCGAACACATTGCGCGCGCCGCACACTTCAAGCGCATCGCTGATGATCTGCCCGCCACCGACGGTGTACAGCGGCTTGTCCCAGACCTGATAAAACACCCGCAGCGGCGCTTCCCGCCGGTAGCGCCGGCGCAGCTCATCAAGGTTGCGCCGCAACTCCCCAGCCCTTTCGACCCCACGCGCAGGACGACCGAGCTGTATCGCGATGGCCTCAATCTGCGCAGTCAGCTGTTCGAGACTGTGAGGCTCGGCAACGAACGTCGGGATGTTCAGGCGCTTGAGCTGATCGCGCTGGACCGGGCCGACACTGCCGGGCCACAACAGCAACAAGTCAGGTTTGAGGCTGAGCAACCGTTCCATGTCGAGCTGACCGTAACGGCCCACCGAAGGCACGTCCTTGATCGCGGAAGGACGCTCACCGGCATCCAGCACGCCGACCAGCAGGTCGGCCGAATCCAGTTCAACCACGATTTCAGACAGGGATGGCGCGAGGCTGACCACACGCAGGGCGGCCAGCGTTTCACCGCTGACGGCCAGCAGCAGAACCGCCAGCCAGAGACGCCGCATCAAGCGAGTTGACGCGGGATACGGTAGAGGTAGAACAGCACCGCCGTGGACAGCGCCAGCAACATCAGCGGCACTGCTTCAAGGCCGACGAACACCGCCAGCGCGCCGATCCATGCCGGCAGCGCCGCGACCATGAATGCATTGCGAAGGCAGGCCGCCAAGGCGATCCAGGCAGCGGGTTCTTCAGGGGTATCGAGGGCTTTTTGTGTGGCGATCAGCGCATGCTTGTAGCGGCCGAAAAACTTCAGGCTGACAAACATCGAGGCCACGCCAGCGATAAAGAAAGGCATCGCCAGCACCGGCAGAATCGCCTCGCCCTGGCCGAACACAGCGTTGATCACGAACAGCGGCAACAGCGCCAGCGCCAGGTATTTCCACCAGGCGATCGACAGACGGCGCCGCACTTGCCCGCGGGTCACGCCCGGTCTACCTCGCCCTGATGCTCGTTGCCCATCATATGGTCGAGCTTGCTGGCCTTGGTCGCCAGATAGAGTTTGTTGTGCGGGTTGTGGCCGGTGTGCAGCGGCACGCGCTCGGCAACAACGATACCCATATCGGTCAAGGCTTTGACCTTGCGCGGGTTGTTGGTCATCAGACGCAGGGATTTGACGCCCAGATGCTCCAGCATCGGCAGGCACATGGCGTAGTCACGCTGGTCGGCGGCAAAGCCCAGACGCTCGTTGGCTTCAACGGTGTCGGCGCCGCCGTCCTGCAATTCGTAGGCACGGATCTTGTTCAACAGACCGATGCCGCGTCCTTCCTGACGCAGGTACAGCAACACGCCACGACCTTCGCGAGCGATGGCTTTGAGGGCGCCCTCAAGTTGCGAACCGCAGTCGCAACGCTGGCTGAACAAGGCATCGCCGGTCAGGCATTCGGAGTGCAGACGGCCGAGTACCGGGGCACCGTCGGCAATCTCACCCAGGCTCAGCACGACGTGCTCGCGGCCGGTGGCTTCATCGAGAAAACCGTGCATGGTGAATTGCGCAAAAGGCGTTGGCAGCTTGGAAGCGGCGACAAAAACGACAGGCACCGGTGTGCTCCTGATCTGAAAAGTCTGAAGATTCGCTGGGCGGCATTGTAACAGCAGGTTCCCGCAGGCGCTTAGGCTGAATTATCGGCCATAACGATCAAAAAGTTTGATAACAGGCTCGCCCTTATCGCGTTCATTCGAAGGGATACGGTTGCTTCCAGCGCTCGAAGATCGGCTTCAACTCGCCGTTCTTTACCAGTTGCTCCATGCGCTGGTCATAGATCGACATCAGCGCCCGGCCTTGCGGGGTGTCGGCGAAACCGAGGTACAGCGGCAATTCCGCCAGATGTGAATAACGGTACTGCGACGGGTCGGCGGCGTTTCTCACCACCGCTTCTATTTCCGTCAGCGCATCGATGTAGTAATCCGCCCGCCCCTGTTTGAGCATCGACAGGATGCCGGTGCGACGCTCGATCTGGTTGAAGCGTTTGACGTTCGGCAGGTAGGTTTCGTAGCGATAGCCGCGCACCCAGGCCAGTCGGTATTTGCCCAGCGTCGCCTGGGTCGGCGAGGGATTGCTGGCCAGGCCGAGCGCGTAGATGTGGTCGGAATCGAAATTCCATTTCGGGTACAGCACCTGTTCGGCTTCACCGCGATAGGAACCGACCAGTGCGTCGGCTTCCTTCAACTGCACCAGCCCGACCGAGCGGGTGTAGGGCACGGTGCGAATATCCAGGGTCACGCCGGCCGGCTCGAAGACTTTGCGCAACACGTCCCAGCCCAGGCCATGACCATCGGCGGCGGTGTAGTCTTCCCAGTCTTCGCTGGCCAGGTGAATGACCGACGGCGGTGCGTCCTGTGCCTGGGCCATGGCGCCAAGCAAGGTCAAAACCACTATCGCCAACCAGCGTCGAGTCATCCCTGCGTCCCTCATCCACGCCTGGAAATCAGGCGAAAAGCCACACCAGTCCCTGCATCGCCAGCCAGGCGAATACGCCGGCCAGCACGTCGTCGAGCATGATGCCGACGCCGCCGTGAACATGCCGGTCGATCCAGCGGATCGGCCACGGCTTGAGAATGTCGAAGAAGCGGAACACCAGGAACCCGGCGAGCAACCAGTACCAGCCTTCCGGCACCAGCCACAGGGTGATCCACATCCCGACCATTTCGTCCCAGACGATGCCTTCGTGGTCGTGCACCCGCAGATCGTCGGCCACTTTGCCGCACAGCCAGAAGCCGAACAGCATGGTGATTCCAAGCATCAGCCAGTAACCCCAGTCGGGCAGCATCTGCCACAACGGGATAAAGGGTAGCGCAACTAACGAGCCCCAAGTGCCCGGCGCCTTGGGCAAGGTGCCCGAGCCGAAGCCGAACGCGAGGAAATGCCAGGGATTGCGCCAGACCGACGGCGGAACGAATTCGGCCGGAACCTGTTTCGGGTGATCTGTCACGGTGACTCCTGAAAATGTTGATAACCCCGGATTTGCGGGGTGATGTCGTGCCCGTCGCGATCCAGCAGCACCACGCCCTGGCCTTGCGTTACGCGGCCGATCACATGGATCGGCCAGCCATCGGCGAGCAGCGCCGGCAACTCGTCGGACGGCAACGTGAAGGCCAGCACGTAATCATCGCCACCGCTCAACGCCGCACGCTCGGCGCCGCGCTGGCCGAGAAACGCCACCAAGGCGTCCGACAACGGAACACGCTCGCGCTCGACTTCGAGGCGAACCTTCGAAGCCAGTGCGATGTGACCGCAATCGGCGAGCAAGCCATCGGAGATGTCCAGCGCCGAGGTGGCCTTGCCACGCAGGGCCTGACCAAGGGCGAGTTGCGGTTGCGGCGACCAGTAATGATCGAGCAGCGGCTGGGCGATATGGGGTTCGGCGTCACGCTGACCCAGCACCAGCGGCAAGGCACCGGCTGCGTTGCCCAGCTCACCGCCGACACACAGCAGATCGCCCGGTTGTGCGCCGCTGCGGGTGAGCGCTTTGCCGGCCGAGACGCGGCCGAACACGGTGACGGTCAGGCTCAACGGCCCGCGCGTCGTGTCGCCGCCGACCAGTGCCACGCCGCAGCCCTGCGCCATGCGGTTCAAACCGCGGGCATAGGCTTGCAGCCAATCGGCAGTCACCGTCGGCAGAGTCAGGGCAAGGGTAAAGGCGACGGGCGTGGCGCCCATGGCAGCGAGGTCGCTGACCGCCACGGCCAGCGAGCGCTGACCGAGCAGAAACGGATCGCAGGGATCGGCGAAATGCACGCCGGCCACCAGCGTATCGGTGGAAACCGCCAGCTGTTCCCCGGAAGGAACCGCCAGCAAGGCGCAGTCATCGCCGATCCCCAGTGCAACGCCTTCGCCGCCCTGCGCACAAGGCGCGGCGGCGAAGAAATTGCGGATCAGCTCAAACTCGCCCATGGCCGAGAAAAAGTATTCAAGCGCGGATCAGCGCTTGAACGCCTTCACTTCAGCTTCACGCAGGCGCGGAGCCAGCTTGTCGAGCACGCCGTTGACGAACTTGTGGCCGTCGGTCGAACCGAACACCTTGGCCAGTTCGATACCTTCGTTGATCACAACGCGGTACGGCACGTCGACGCGCTTGAGCAGTTCCCAGGTGGACAGGCGCAGAACGGCCAGTTCAACCGGGTCCAGCTCTTCGATCGCCAGGTCCAGGCAAGGCGTGAGCGCGGTGTCGATTTCGGTCTTGAACTGCGGAACCCCGTGCAGGATTTCGCGGAAGTAAGCCCCGTCGACATCGGTGAAATCGTTATCGACCCGGAACTGCGCTTCGATCTCGTTCAACGACTGCCGAGCCATGTGCCACTGATACAGGGCCTGGGTCGCGAGCTGACGGGCTTCGCGGCGCTTGGCGCTTTTCGATGGCTTGCCGGCATCCGCAGGTTTCGGATCGCGCGGGTTGAAACGATCGCTTTCGTCGCTAATCACTTGGCCTCCAACTGCGCCAGCAGGCTGACCATTTCCAGAGCGGACAGGGCAGCTTCAGCACCTTTGTTGCCGGCCTTGGTGCCGGAACGTTCGATGGCTTGCTCGATGGAATCAACGGTCAGGACGCCGAAAGCGACCGGTACGCCGAATTCCATGGACACCTGGGCCAGGCCCTTGGTGCACTCGCCCGCTACGTATTCGAAGTGCGGAGTACCGCCACGAATGACCGCGCCCAGGGCGATGATTGCTGCGAACTCGCCTTTCTGGGCGACTTTCTGCGCAACCAGCGGGATTTCGAAGGCGCCAGGTGCGCGGATGATGGTGATGTCGCTTTCGCTCACGCCGTGGCGAACCAGGGCATCAACTGCACCGCTGACCAGGCTTTCAACCACGAAGCTGTTGAAGCGGCCCACTACCAAAGCGTAGCGGCCTTTAGGGGCGATGAAGGTACCTTCGATGGTCTTCAGGGTCATTCGTCAGATCTCTTAAAGAGCCGGGACGCGTCTGTTTCGCGTCCCTCAGTGATTTATTTGCCGCGAATTCGGAGCCGGAAACAACCGGTCATTATTCGGAGGGCACGTATTCTACAACTTCCAGATCGAAACCGGATATTGCATTGAACTTCATCGGCGCCGACATCAGTCGCATTTTGCGCACGCCGAGGTCACGCAGGATCTGCGAACCGGCACCAACGATGCTGTAGGTGGTCGGTTTTTTCACCGCCGCCTGATCGCCGGTTTCGCGGATGTGCGCCAGCAACACGTCGCCATCCAGTGGGTGACCGAGCAACAGCACCACACCGCTGCCGGCCTCGGCAACCGCAGCCATGGCGGCGCGCAGGCTCCAGCGGCCCGGTTGTTTGACCATCAGCAGGTCACGCAGCGGGTCCATGTTGTGCACGCGAACCAGGGTCGGTTCTTCGGCGCAAACGGTGCCCAGGGTCAGTGCCATGTGCACGTCGCCTTCCACGGAATCACGATAGGTCACCAGGTTGAATTGGCCCAGTTCGCTGTCCAGCGGCTGCTCGGCAATCCGCTGAACGGTACGTTCGTGGATCATCCGGTAGTGAATCAGGTCGGCGATGGTGCCGATCTTGATGTCGTGTTCGGCCGCGAAGGCTTCCAGCTCGGCGCGACGGGACATGGTGCCGTCGTCGTTCATCACTTCGCAGATCACACCGCTCGGCTCGAAACCGGCCATGCGCGCCAGGTCGCAGGCGGCTTCGGTGTGACCGGCGCGGGCCAGGGTGCCACCGGCCTGAGCCATCAGCGGGAAAATGTGGCCCGGGCTGACGATGTCTTCGGCTTTCGCGTCTTTCGCAGCGGCCGCTTGCACGGTGCGCGCACGGTCAGCGGCGGAAATGCCGGTGGTCACGCCTTCGGCGGCTTCGATCGAGACGGTGAACTTGGTGCCGAAACCGGAACCGTTGCGCGGAGCCATCAGCGGCAGCTTCAGGGTTTCGCAGCGCTCGCGGCTCATCGGCATGCAGATCAGGCCACGGGCGTGCTTGGCCATGAAGTTGATGTGCTCGGCCTTGCAGCATTCGGCGGCCATGATCAGGTCGCCTTCGTTTTCGCGGTCTTCGTCATCCATGAGGATGACCATCTTGCCTTGGCGGATGTCTTCAACCAGTTCTTCGATGCTATTGAGCGCCACAAGGCACCCCCTTCAGTCAGGATTTGAGGTAGCCGTTGGCGGTCAGAAAGCTTTCAGTGATGCCACCGCCAGGCTTTTGTGAAGAGTCAGGCTCAGCGGCCCTGTCGCCCAGAAGCAGACGCTCCAGATAACGCGCCAGCAAGTCGACCTCCAGATTCACCCGGCGACCTGGCTTGTAGGACGCCATGATGGTTTCGCTCAGGGTGTGCGGAATGATCGTCAGCAGGAATTCGGCGCCATCGACCGCATTCACGGTCAGGCTGGTGCCGTCGACGGTGATCGAGCCTTTGTGGGCGATGTACTTGGCCAGCTCTTTCGGCGCGCGGATGCGAAATTCCACGGCGCGGGCATTGTCACTGCGCGATACCACTTCGCCGACACCGTCGACGTGACCGCTGACCAGATGGCCGCCGAGACGGGTGGTCGGGGTCAGGGCTTTTTCCAGGTTGACCGGGCTGCCGCTTTTCAGGTCATTCATGGCGGTGCAGTCGAGGGTTTCGCGACTGACGTCGGCGGCGAAGCCGTTGCCCGGCAGTTCAACCGCGGTCAGGCACACGCCGTTGACCGCGATGCTGTCGCCGAGTTTGACGTCGCTCAGGTCGAGCTTGCCGGTTTCGACATGCACCCGCACATCACCGCCCTTTGGGGTCAGTGCGCGGATACTGCCGATGGATTCGATGATGCCGGTAAACATGGGGTTCTCCTTGAGAACGAAGCCAGCGCTAACGCGATGGCCGGGAATTATACGCTCGCCGATGAGACAGGGATTGCAGTGACTCGCCAGTCATCGCCAACCGCGCGAATTTCAGTGATTTTCAGCTCCGGCGCATCCTTCATATAGGCCAGCGGCCAGTCCAGAAGCGGACGCGCCGTGGAGCCGAGGAACTTGCCGGCAATGAAGATCACGAACTCGTCGACCAGACCGAGCTGGGCAAACGCGCCGGCCAGTCGCGGACCGGCCTCGACCAGCACTTCGTTGACGCCACGGTTGGCCAGTTCGATCAGCAATTGATGCAGATCGACCTGACCGTCATCGCCCGGCACGATCAGGCATTCCGGGCCGTGGGCGTACTGTTCTTCGATGGCCACGCAGGTGGCAACCAGCGCCGGACCGGCCTTGAAGAACGGCGCATCCAGCGGCACCCGCAGACGCCCGTCGATCAGCACCCGCAGCGGCGGACGGCTCAGGGCGAGCGCGGTTTGTTCGGCATCCAGCCCCAGCTCATCGCCGCGAACGGTCAGGCGTGCGCCATCGGCCAGCACCGTGTCGGCGCCGGTCAGCACCACGCTGGCCTGGGCGCGCAGACGCTGCACTGCCGAACGCGCGGCAGGGCCGGTGATCCATTGGCTCTCGCCGCTTTCCATCGCTGTGCGGCCATCGAGACTCATGGCCAACTTCACCCGCACGAACGGCAAGCCATGTTCCATGCGCTTCAGAAAACCTTGATTGAGCTTGCGCGCCTCAGTTTCCAGCACGCCGCTTGCGCTGGCGATGCCGGCATCGCTCAAGCGCTGCAGACCGCGTCCGGCGACTTGTGGATTCGGATCACGCATCGCCGCGACCACCCGACCGACACCGGCATTCACCAGCGCATCGGCGCACGGCGGCGTACGGCCGTGGTGGCTGCAAGGTTCGAGGGTGACGTAAGCCGTGGCGCCCCGGGCCCGTTCACCGGCGGCGCGCAGGGCGTGGACTTCGGCGTGGGGTTCGCCGGCGCGTTCATGCCAGCCTTCGCCGACAATCTGCCCGTCGCGCACGATCACGCAGCCAACCCGTGGATTGGGATGCGTCGTGTAATGCCCCTTGCGCGCCAGCTCCAGGGCCCGGGCCATGAAGTGGGCGTCGAGGATGGCCTGCTCGGCGGCGGCGGTCATTCTTTCACCGGTTCACGGGCGAGGCGGTCGATCTCTTCGCGAAATTCGTTGAGGTCCTGGAAGCGGCGGTACACGGAAGCGAAACGGATGTAGGCCACTTCATCGAGCTTCTGCAGCTCGGCCATCACCAGTTCGCCGACCACGAGGGACTTGACCTCGCGCTCGCCGGTGGCACGCAGCTTGTGTTTGATATGGACCAGAGAGGATTCGAGGCGCTCGACGCTCACCGGACGTTTCTCCAGGGCGCGCTGCATGCCGGCGCGGAGTTTTTCTTCGTCGAACGGTTGGCGGCTGCCGTCGGTTTTGATCAGGCGCGGCAACACCAGTTCGGCCGTCTCGAACGTCGTGAAACGTTCGCCGCAGGCCAGGCATTCACGCCGGCGGCGCACCTGTTCGCCCTCGGCGACCAGACGCGAGTCGATGACCTTGGTGTCGTTGGCACCGCAGAAGGGACAGTGCATGGTGGCTGGCAACAAAAAAAGGGAGGGCCATGGTAGCGCATCCCGGTGGCAAGACAAGCCATAGGCTTTGCGGTATACAGACTGCCATGATCGTTTGATCCATGGATTTCATTTTGCTGGAGCCGCCAATGTCCCTACGACCGCTCGTTTTGCTCAGTGTTTTCAGCCTGCTGGTTGCCTGTGGCAGCGATGCGCCCAAGCCTCAGCCGCCCACGCCGGGCCCGGCGCCGCAACAGGCGCAGAAAAAAGCCCGGGAAGCCGCCGACCTCGGCCCGCTGCCCGCGTATCAACGGGAACTGAGCGGCACCCTGCAAGGCGTGCCGGCCGGCGCCGAAGTCGAACTGGCGCTGCTGGTGATCGACGAAAAGGATCGCCCGCAACAATTGCTCGCCAGTTCCAGCCTGATCGGCAACAACCAGATTCTGCCGTTTCACCTGCGCTTCAACCCCGAATCCTTCCCGGTTGGCGCGCGGGTTGAATTGCGCGGCCGCGCCAGCCAGTCCGGCCAGTTGATCCTGCACCTGCCGTCGCAGACCATCACTCAGCCGACCACCCAGGCGCTGGGCCAGCTGCAATTTGTCAAAGCACCATGAATGCACCGCTAGACCTGCAACAGTCGCTGGGCGAGTTGCTCGGCGACGCCCGACTGAAGGCCTGTGCGTTGCCGGACACCGATTTGCAGCTGTGGCTGATCGACGGCGACAACATGGCGCGCGAATTCAGCCAGGAGGAAACCCAACGAATCCTGCATGAACCGCCGTACTGGAGTTTCTGCTGGGCCAGCGGTCTGGCGGTGGCGCGCTATCTGGCGGAGTTTCCCGAGTGGGTTCGGGGCAAACGGGTGCTGGATTTCGGCGCCGGTTCCGGAATCGCCGGCATCGCCGCGGTGAAAGCCGGTGCGCTGGAGGTGGTGGCCTGCGACCTGGATCCGCTGGCGATTGCCGCCTGTCGGGCGAATGCCGAACTCAATGCTGTGCAGATGAGCTATTCCACGGATTTCTTCGCCGAGGCGGATCGCTTCGATCTGATCCTGGTGGCCGACGTCTTGTACGACCGGGAAAACCTGCCGCTGCTCGACGCCTTCCTGAGCCGTGGACGCGAAGCGCTGGTGGCGGATTCGCGGGTTCGCGATTTCCGCCATCCGTTGTACCGGCGCATCGAAATGCTCGAAGCCATGACTCTGCCGGATCTGGCCGAGCCCGAAGAGTTTCGCCATGTCAGCCTCTACCATGCGGCCCGCGCCTGACCGTATAGTTGCCCCATTCACGCTTTTACGAGATACCCCATGAGTCAGCAAACGCCGTACATCTTCGACGCCACGACGGCCGACTTCGACCAGTCGGTGATCGAGGCTTCCTTTCAAAAACCGGTGCTGGTGGATTTCTGGGCCGAATGGTGTGCACCGTGCAAGGCGCTGATGCCGATGTTGCAAGGGATCGCCGAGAGCTATCAGGGCGAGTTGCTGCTGGCCAAGGTCAATTGCGATATCGAGCAGGACATCGTCGCCCGCTTCGGCATCCGTAGCCTGCCGACCGTGGTGCTGTTCAAGGACGGTCAACCGGTGGACGGCTTTGCCGGTGCGCAACCGGAATCCGCCGTGCGCGCCCTGCTCGAACCGCATGTGCAGATGCCGGCGCCGTCCGCCGCCGATCCGTTCGAACAGGCTCAGGCACTGTTCGATGAAGGCCGTTACGCCGACGCGGAAGCGACACTGGTTACGCTGCTGGGCGAAGACAACACCAACGCCAAGGCGCTGATCCTCTACGCTCGCTGCCTGACCGAACGCGGTGAGCTGGGCGAAGCGCAAACCGTGCTCGACGCGGTCAAGAGCGACGAGCACAAAGCCGCACTGGCCGGCGCCAAGGCGCAGATCAAGTTCCTTGGTCTGGCCCGCGACCTGCCGGACGCCGCCGACCTGAAGAGCCGTCTGGCGCAAAACCCGCAGGACGACGAAGCGGTGTATCAACTGGCGATCCAGCAACTGGCCCGTCAGCAATACGAAGCGGCGCTGGACGCGCTGCTCAAGCTGTTCATCCGCAACCGCAGCTACGGCGAAGGCCTGCCGCACAAGACCTTGCTGCAAGTGTTCGAACTGCTGGGCAACGATCACCCGCTGGTGACCGCTTACCGGCGCAAGGTGTTTGCCGCGCTGTACTAAGCGCTTACTCGACCCAGCTGTAGAGCGGCGTGTCCCCGCCGCTCGCCACTTTCACATCGGATGAATGACGCAGGCGCACCAGCAAGCGCTTGCCCGCCGCTGCGCTGCCGGTCAGCCCTTCGAGCTGATCCAGCAACTCCGGGCCGCTGAGTTGCCCGGCCTTGCGCAACAAATCCCTGGCGACCTGCCACAACGCGTCATCCTGATTCACCGGTTTCGCCACCGGCGCCGCCGCTGCTGTCTGCGGCTGGGCCGTCTGCACCTGCACGCCAAACTGCGCACCGAGCCGCGCCCAGTCGCTTTCATCCAGTTCCAGGGTCAAATCCACCGGCAATTCGCCGACGGTTCCGCGTATCCGCAACATAAGCTTCGCTCCCGCACATTTCTGACCTGCATGCTCCCATGGGACTTGTGTAACGCCAAGCGGGGGGGCAAACTCTGCGCACTTTCGTTATAAGATTACATAACAAACTCTTCACTTTACTTCCCGGAGACCGCCATGCGTCGTCTGCTGCTCGCTTTGCCGTTTGCCCTGTTGCCGCTGGCCATCGCCCATGCCGCCGATGAGCATGATCACGACCATGAGCACGGCAGCCTCGGTGCCCACGAACATGGCGTCGGTCGCCTGAACGCCGCGCTCGACGGCCAGACCCTGGAGCTGGAGCTGGAAAGCCCGGCGATGAACCTCGTCGGTTTCGAACACGTCGCCACCAGCGATGCCGACAAGGCCAAGGTCGCAGCCGCGCGTGCTCAGCTGGAAAAACCGCTGGCGCTGTTCAGCCTGCCGGCCGCCGCCGGTTGCAAGGTCACCAGCCAGGAACTGGAAAGCCCGCTGTTCGGCGACAAACCGGATGCCGACGACCACGACGAAGAGGAAGCCGGCAAGGACGGTCACGAGCATCATCACGACCACAGCGAAATCCACGCCCACTACCAATTCAGCTGCGCGGCGCCGGGTGCGTTGAAAACCCTGGATCTGGCGAACCTGTTCAATACCTTCCCGGCCACTCAGAAAATTCAGGTACAACTGATCAGCCCGAGCGGCCAGCAAGGCACGGAAGTGACGGCCAAGGCCGCCGCCCTGAAGTTCTGACACGAAACGGCGCCATGACCCAAGCACTCATCGAACTGTCCGACCTGGGCTTCAACTGGCCCGGTCACCCGCCGCTGCTGGACATCCCGGCGTTTCGTCTGGAAGCCGGCGAAACCCTGTTCCTCAAGGGCCCCAGCGGCAGCGGCAAGACCACCCTGCTCGGCCTGCTCGGCGGGGTGCAGAAACCCGGCCGCGGCAGCATTCGCCTGCTCGGCCAGGAGCTGACCGAACTGGGTGCCGGCGCCCGTGATCGCTTTCGCGTCGATCACACCGGCTACATTTTCCAGCAGTTCAACCTGCTGCCGTTTCTCTCGGTGCGCGAGAACGTCGAGCTGCCGTGCCACTTCTCGAAGCTGCGTGCCGAACGTGCGAAGCAGCGTCACGGCAGCGTCGATCAGGCCGCCGCCACCTTGCTCGCCCACCTGGGTCTGAAGGACGAAAGCATCCTGAGTCGCCGCGCCGATTCGCTGTCGATCGGTCAGCAACAGCGGGTCGCTGCGGCCCGTGCGTTGATCGGTCAACCGGAACTGGTGATCGCCGACGAACCGACCTCGGCGCTGGATTACGACGCCCGGGAAAACTTCATTCGCCTGCTGTTCGCCGAGTGCCGCGAAGCCGGCTCGAGCCTGTTGTTCGTCAGCCACGACCAGAGCCTGGCGCCGCTGTTCGACCGTCACCTGTCCCTGGCCGAACTCAATCGCGCCGCCACGTCTGCCGAGGTTTGAGATGTATCTGTTCCGTCTGGCCATGGCCAGCCTCGCCAACCGGCGTTTCACCGCCCTGCTCACCGCTTTCGCCATCGCGCTTTCCGTCTGCCTGCTGCTGGCGGTGGAGCGGGTGCGCACCGAAGCCAAGGCCAGTTTCGCCAGCACCATCAGCGGCACCGACCTGATCGTCGGCGCCCGTTCCGGTTCGGTGAACCTGTTGCTGTACTCGGTATTCCGCATCGGCAACGCCACCAACAACATTCGCTGGGACAGCTTCGAACACTTCGCCAGCAACCCGAAGGTGAAGTGGGCGATCCCGATGTCCCTCGGCGATTCCCATCGCGGCTACCGGGTGATGGGCACCACCGAAGCCTATTTCGAGCATTACCAGTACGGTCGCCAGAAGCACCTGGAACTGGCGGACGGCCGCGCCTTCGCCACCGATCCGTTCGAAGTGGTGCTCGGTGCCGAAGTGGCCGAGGCGCTGCACTACAAGCTCGGCGACAAACTGGTGCTGGCCCATGGCGTGGCGGCGATCAGTCTGGTCAAGCACGATGACAAGCCGTTCACCGTGGTCGGCATTCTCAAGCGCACCGGCACCCCGGTGGATCGCACGTTGCACATCAGCCTCGGCGGCATGGAGGCGATCCACATCGACTGGCACAACGGTGTGCCGGCCCGTGGCAACGGCCGGATCAGCGCCGATCAGGCGCGCAACATGGACCTGACGCCGCAAGCGATCACTGCGTTCATGCTCGGCCTCAACAGCAAGATTTCGACCTTCGCCCTGCAACGGGAGATCAACGAATTCCGTGGCGAGCCGATGCTGGCGATCCTGCCGGGTGTGGCCTTGCAGGAGTTGTGGAGCCTGATGAGCACCGCCGAAAAAGCGCTGTTCGTGGTCTCGCTGTTCGTGGTGCTGACCGGGTTGATCGGCATGCTCACGGCGATTCTCACCAGCCTCAACGAACGCCGCCGCGAGATGGCGATCCTGCGTTCGGTGGGCGCGCGGCCGTGGCATATCGCGAGCCTGCTGGTGCTGGAAGCCTTTGCGCTGGCATTGACCGGGGTGATCGCCGGGCTGGCGTTGCTGTACCTCGGCATCGCTGCGGCACAAGGTTATGTGCAGGCCAATTACGGGCTGTATCTGCCGCTGGCCTGGCCAAGCGAGTATGAATGGACGCTGCTCGGTGGCATTCTGGCTGCCGCGCTGCTGATGGGCAGCGTGCCGGCCTGGCGCGCGTATCGCCAATCCCTGGCCGATGGCCTGTCGATCCGTTTATGAGGATGTTCACCATGCCCCGCGCCGTGCTTGCGCTGCTGTTGCTGGTCGCCCTGCCCGTGTGGGCGGCGGCGCCGAAAGACCTGACCTGGTCGGAGATGATCCCGCCGGACGCGGCGCCGGAAGTGCCGAACATGACGCCGCTGCACGACCTCTCGAAGATGAGCGATGCACTGTCTGCCGAGTCCGCGCCAGCGGCCAAGCAGGACATGCCCAACGCCCCCGTGGTGCAAAGCCTCGACGGCCAGAACATTCGCCTGCCGGGTTACATCGTGCCGCTGGAAGTCAGCGAGGAAGGTCGCACCACGGACTTCCTGCTGGTGCCGTACTTCGGCGCCTGCATCCACGTGCCGCCGCCACCGTCGAACCAGATCGTGCACGTAAAAAGCGAACTCGGCGTGAAGCTCGACGAGCTGTATCAGCCGTACTGGGTCGAGGGGCCGTTGCAGGTCAAGCAGTCCACCAGCGAACTGGCAGACGCCGGGTATCAGATGGAAGCGGACAAGATTTATGTGTACGAGCTGCCGGAGTAAGTCCGGCAGTCAGTTATAGCCCTCTCCACTGGCTTTGCGAGCAAAGGTTCCACAAAAAAACTGCCCATCACTGTTTCATTGAGCTGAGTCAAAAGACCGTATCAGACGGATTCGTACCATAGGACATCAAACATTTTTAACGTCCTTTGGGAGCTTCCATGAACAAGTCCTTGCTCAGCGCCTCGCTGTTTGCCCTCGCGCTCGCAGCCCCGCTCGCCCACGCCCACGAAGCCGGCGACATCATCGTTCGTGCCGGTGCGATCACCGTCAACCCGAAGGCCGACAGCTCCAGCGTCAAGGTCGATCAGGGTCCGTTGAGCGGCACCAACCTGGGCGGCAAGGCGACCATGAGCAGCGACACCCAACTGGGTCTGAACTTCGCCTACATGCTGACCAACAACATCGGTATCGAGCTGTTGGCCGCGTCCCCGTTCGAACATGACGTGAAGCTCAAGGGCACTGCCCTGCCAGCCGCCAACGGCAAGCTCGGCACCCTGAAACACCTGCCGCCGACCCTGAGCGTCGTCTACTACCCGCTGGACGCGAAGTCGCCGTTCCAGCCGTACATCGGCGGCGGCATCAACTACACCTGGATCTACGACGAGCACGTCGGCAGCGAAGCCCAGTCCAACGGTTTCAGCAACTTCAAGGCGAAAAACTCCTGGGGCCTGGCCTGGCAGGTCGGCGCCGACTACATGCTGACCGACAACATCATGCTCAACGCCCAGGTGCGCTACATCGACATCGATACCCGCGCCACCGTCGAAAACAACGCCGTGGCCCCGGGCACCCGTGCACGGGTGAATGTGGACGTTGATCCCTTCATCTACATGGTTGGTCTAGGCTACAAGTTCTAAAGAACGTTCACGTGGTGGTGAATGAGGCTTGGTGGCGGGCAGCTCAGAACTGGCGGCGATGTTACGCCATCGACCGGGGAGCAAGCTCCCTCGCTACAGGAAACCGGTTTGAAAGCCGAATTCCGGCCGTGAAAAAGGCGCCTGTCAAAAGGCGCCTTTTTCATGTCCGCAAGAAGCTCAGCGGCCGAGCAGACGGGCCAGGCCGACGTTCATCGGTGTTGGCGCCGGGCATTTGAATCGCTCAAGCAACCGACTGTTGTTCGCCCGCGAATGACGGATGTCACCGGAGCGCGCCGGGCCGTAGCTGACGGGCGGCAACTCGCCGACCACCGCTTCGAGCGCGGCCAGCATCTGCTTGAGATTGGTCGCCTGATTCCAGCCGACGTTCACCGCACCGACGTCCACTCGCGGCTTTTCGATCGCCTGCACCAGCACGTCGACCAGATCTTCGACGTACATGAAATCCCGGGTCTGCTCGCCATCGCCGAACACAGTGATCGGCAGGCCTTTCTGCGCGCGTTCGCTGAAAATGCTGATCACCCCGGAGTACGGCGAGGACGGATCCTGACGCGGGCCGAAGATGTTGAAGAAGCGGAAGATCGCCGGTTCCAGACCGTGCTGGCGACGGTAGAAATCGAAGTACTGCTCGCCGGCCAGTTTGTCCGACGCGTAAGGCGTCAACGGCGCCTTGGGCGTGTCTTCGTCAATCGACTCGCCTTCGCCATTGTTGCCGTAGACCGCCGCACTGGATGCGTACAGCACACGTTTCACGCCAGCCTCGCGCATGGCTTCGCAGACGTTCAGCGTGCCGATGAAATTGCTCTGGTGGGTTTTCACCGGATCATCCACCGACGCCTGCACCGACGCTACGGCGGCCAGATGGGCGACCGCGCTGCAACCCTGCATTGCCTGTGCGACCAGAGCAGCATCGGCCACATCGCCGACGATCAGTTCGACCCTGGGATTATCCAGCGGCAGATTGCTGCGCTTGCCGGTCGACAGATCATCGAGGATCCGCACCGAATGGCCCTTGGCAAGCAGCGCGTCAGTCAGGTGCGAGCCGATGAAACCGGCGCCGCCGGTGATGAGAACAGGGCCTTCAGCCATGACGATAAAACCTATCCAGTAAGCCCGGGAGCGCGGCACGCCAGGCGCGCGGCTTGATCCCGAAAGTGTGCAGAATTTTCTTGCAGGCGAGCACCGCGTGTTGCGGTTCTTCAGCGGCATCCGGCCGCGCGGCGTGGGCCTGGGCGGTCGGCGCTTCGATGGCCAGCGGGTGCAGACTGCGCGCCTCGGAGAGAATCGCCTGGCCCAGTGCCAGCGGCGTGGTCGCCTCGTGGCCGGCGTAGTGGTAAGTGCCCCACAGCGGCGCGGCGCAATCGAGTTGCTTGAGCACCGAAATGATCACCCGCGCCGCATCGTCGACCGGTGTCGGATTGCCACGGCGGTCATCGGCCAGCAGCAGTTCTTCAGGCTGTTCGGCACGGGCCAGGAAGCGCCCGAGGATCCCCTCCGGGCTGTCGTCGAGCAGCCAGCCGAAGCGCAGCAGCACGTGTTGCGGACAGGTGGCACGTACGCTCTGCTCGATCCGCCACAGCGCCTGACCGCGCAGGCCCAGCGGCACTGGCTCGTCCTTTTCGCTGTAGGCAGTGGCACGAGAACCGTCGAACACCCGATAACTGGACGGCTGCACCAGCACGATGTTGTGGTGCTGGCACAGTTCGGCCAGACGCTCGATCGCGCGTTCCTGTCCGGCCAGACGGCTTTCGCTGACGGCCTCGGCCTGGAACCAGTCGAAATAGTAGGCAAGGTTGATCAATGCATCGGGACGGGTGTCGTCGAGCAATTGGGTCAGGCTCGCGGCATCCCAGCCGTCTTCGGGCGGGCGGGGGGCGAGGAAACCGATGTCTTCCTCCGCACCGAGGCGAATCAGCGCCTGCCCAAGGGCATTTCCGCCGCCCAGTAACATAAGGCGCATTCGCATAGAGTCAGCAGGCCCAGTCTGATTGGAACGATGGCTTTGGCGACGATGCTCGTGGCAGCGTCGTCGATAATTGCCGGAATCGTTGCATTTTGCGGGTTTAGTGCGCAACCGTCACCCGTAAAGTGTAGATCCCGAGCGGTACTTGCAACTTCGCCCGCCCACCCGCATAACTGAAGGCATGAATCTGCCCCTCCCCAAGGACGCGGCCCTGGCAGGCTTCCACCCCGCCGTCAGCGCCTGGTTCAGCAGCACCTTCCCGACGGTAACGGCCGCCCAGGCCCGCGCATGGCCGTTGATCCGCCAACGCCGCTCGACGCTGATCGCCGCGCCCACCGGCTCCGGCAAGACCCTCACCGCGTTCCTCGCGGTGCTCGACGAACTGGTCCACCGTGGCCTGGAAACCCCGGACGGTCTGCCGGACGAAACCCTGGTGGTCTACGTTTCGCCGCTCAAGGCGCTGTCCAACGACATCCGCATCAATCTGCAGAACCCGCTGGCCGGGATTACCGACCAGCTGCGCCAAATGGATCTGCCGGCGCTGGAAATCACCACCGCCGTGCGCACCGGCGACACCCCGCAGAAAGACCGCGCCGCCATGCGCAAGAGCGCGCCGCACATATTGGTGACCACCCCGGAATCGCTCTACGTGCTGCTCGGCTCCGAGTCCGGCCGAAAAATGCTCGGTACCACGCGCACGGTGATCGTCGATGAAATCCACGCCATCGCCGCCGGCAAACGCGGCAGTCACCTGGCCTTGAGCCTCGAACGCTTGCAGTCGCTGTGTCCTGAACCACTGACCCGCATCGGTCTGTCAGCCACGCAAAAACCGATCGATGCGGTTGCGCGTTTTCTGGTCGGCCATGACCGCCCGTGCGAAATCATCGACATCGGCCACGCCCGCCCACGGGATCTGGGCATCGAAGTGCCGCCGGTGCCGTTGTCGGCGGTGATGGCCAATGACGTCTGGGAACTGGTCTACGACCGCCTCGCCGCACTGGCCCGTGAACACCGCACCACGTTGATTTTCGTCAACACCCGACGCCTGGCCGAACGCCTGAGCCGGCACCTGAGCGAACGCCTCGGCAAACACGCGGTGGCCGCGCACCACGGCAGTCTGGCGAAGGAGTTTCGCCTCGACGCCGAGCAAAGGCTTAAACGCGGCGAGCTGCAAGTGCTGATCGCCACCGCCTCGCTGGAGCTGGGCATCGATATCGGCGAAGTCGACCTCGTCTGTCAGATCGCTTCACCGCGCTCGATTGCCGGTTTTCTGCAAAGAGTTGGCCGCTCCGGGCACCAGGTCGGCGGCACGCCCAAGGGGCGCCTGTTCGCCACCACTCGCGACGACCTGATCGAATGCGCCGCGCTGCTCGACTGCGTGCGCCGGGGTGAACTCGATACACTGCACATCCCCGAGGCGCCGCTGGATGTGCTGGCGCAGCAGATCATCGCCGAGGTCAGTTGCCAGGAATGGGCCGAGGACGATTTGCTCGCGCTGTTCCGCCGGGCCGAACCCTATGCCCGCCTCGACGAAACACATTATCAGGCGCTGCTGAGCATCCTCGCCGAGGGTTACAACGGCCGTCAGGGCATCCGCAGCGCCTACCTGCACCGCGACGCCGTCAGCCGAACCCTGCGCGGACGACGCGGCGCTCGGCTGACCGCAGTCACCAGCGGCGGCACCATCCCCGACAACGCCGACTACAGCGTATTGCTCGAACCCCAGGGCCTGAACATCGGCAGCGTCAACGAAGACTTCGCCGTGGAAAGCATTGCCGGCGACGTGTTCCAGCTCGGCAACGCCTCCTATCGCATCCTGCGGGTGGAAACCGGCAAGGTTCGGGTCGAGGACGCCCAGGGTCAGTCGCCGACCATTCCGTTCTGGCTCGGCGAGGCGCCGGGGCGCAGCGATGAACTGTCGGCGGCCGTAGCGCGCCTGCACGCGCAGCTCGACCAATTGCTCAGCGCCAGCCCCGGCAACCTGCAACCGGCCACCGACTGGCTGACCGAAACCCTCGGTCTGGATCTGGCCAGCGCCGAACAGCTGGTGGATTATCTGGCCCGCGCCCGCCTCGCCCTCGGCGCCTTGCCGTCCCGGGACACACTGCTGATGGAGCGTTTTTTCGACGAGTCCGGCGGCACCCAGCTGATCATTCACTCGCCGTTCGGCAGTCGTATCAACCGCGCCTGGGGCCTGGCCCTGCGCAAGCGTTTCTGCCGCACCTTCAACTTCGAATTGCAGGCCGCCGCCAGCGAAGACGCGATCGTCCTGTCGCTGTCCACCAGCCACAGTTTCGAACTCGACGAGGTCTGGCGTTACCTGCACAGCAACAGCGCCGAGCACATCCTGATTCAAGCCGTGCTGGATGCGCCGCTGTTCGGTGTGCGCTGGCGCTGGAATGCCGGGGTGGCGCTGGCCCTGCCGCGCTACACCGGCGGACGCAAGGTCGCACCGCAATTGCAGCGGATGAAAAGCGAAGACCTGATCGCCAGCGTGTTTCCCGATCAGATCGCCTGCCTGGAAAACCTCGCCGGCGAACGGGAAATTCCCGAGCATCCGCTGGTGGAGCAGACCCTCGACGACTGCCTGCACGAGGCGATGGACAGCGAAGGCTGGCTCGAACTCCTGCGGCGCATGGAGCGCGGCGAAGTGCGCCTGATCGCCCGTGACCTTCCGGCGCCCTCGCCGCTGGCGGCGGAAATCCTCAGTGCCCGGCCCTACACCTTTCTCGACGATGCACCGCTGGAAGAGCGTCGAACCCAGGCCGTACTCAACCGCCGCTGGAGCGATCCGCAATCCACCGATGACCTCGGCGCGCTGGACGCCGATGCGATCGACGCCGTGCGCGAAGAAGCGTGGCCGACGCCGAACAGTGCCGATGAAATGCACGAAGCGCTGATGAGCCTGGCCTGCATCAGCGACCGCGAAGTCGAGGCCAATCCGCAGTGGCGCGACTGGCTGAATGCCTTGGCCGAGACCGGGCGAGCCTGCCGATTGCAGATCGACCCCGAGCATTCACTGTGGCTGGCAAGAGAACGCCTGACCTGTCTGCAAGCGCTGTATCCACAGGCACAGTCGGCACTCCCCGCGCTGCCCGGTTTCGACGAACCATGGACAGCCGATGACGCACTGATCGAAGTGATCCGCGCGCGGCTCGGCGCATTCGGCCCGCTACCGCTGGCGGCGATTGCCGAGCCGCTGGCCCTGATGCCGGCCTCTGTCCATCAAGCCCTCGCTCATCTGGAGCGCGAAGGTTACGTACTGCGCGGCCAGTTCACGCCGGGATCGCCCGTTGAGGAATGGTGCGAGCGCCATCTGCTGGCGCGCATTCACCGCTACACCGTCAAGCGTCTGCGCCGGGAAATCGAGCCGGTGGCGTTGCAGGATTTCATGCGTTTCCTGTTCGACTGGCAGCACTTGTCTCCGTCTACCCGTGGTCAGGGCAGCGGTGTGTTGCCGGCGATTGTCGGTCAGTTCGAAGGCTACCCGGCTGCCGCTTCGGCGTGGGACAGCGACCTCCTTCCCGCGCGGCTCAAGGACTATTCACCGAGCTGGCTGGACGATCTGTGCCGCAGCGGAAAGCTGGTGTGGACGCGCCTCAGCGCCCGGCAAAACATCAGCGGCACGGCGTTGCGCAGCACACCGATCGTGTTGCTGCCGCGCAGTCAGGTCGGCTTGTGGAGTGCGCTGGCCGAGCAGACGCCGGTGAGCGAACTCTCGCCCAAGACCCGCAAGGTTTTCGACGCGCTGAGCCAGCACGGCGCGCTGTTTTTCGATGAGCTGATTCATGAAGCGCACCTGCTGCGCACCGAGCTGGAAATCGCCTTGCAGGAACTGGTCGGCGCCGGGCTGGTGAATGCCGACAGCTTTGCCGGATTGCGGGCGCTGATCACCCCGGCGAGCAAGCGCCAGCAGCGCAGCAGTCGACGCGGACGCGGGGCGTTTGTCGGTGGCATGGACGATGCCGGGCGCTGGGCGTTATTGCGTCGCGGGCCGGTTGTGGAAAACCGTCAAACAGCGTCGCCCGAAACCCTCGAACACATCGCCATTACCTTGTTGCGTCGCTATGGCGTGGTGTTCTGGCGCCTGTTGGAGCGCGAAGCCGATTGGCTGCCGAGCTGGCGCGAACTGCTGCGCACGTTCCATCGACTGGAGGC
Source organism: Pseudomonas sp. GW458-11-26-14-LB4 (assembly GCF_059423925.1). Classification (NCBI taxonomy): domain Bacteria; kingdom Pseudomonadati; phylum Pseudomonadota; class Gammaproteobacteria; order Pseudomonadales; family Pseudomonadaceae; genus Pseudomonas; species Pseudomonas sp. GW458-11-26-14-LB4. Next base: position 37,786 of record NZ_JBWKYU010000004.1, on the reverse strand, counting down.
GCGCGGCGAGATTCGTGGCGGGCGGTTTGTCAGCGGTCTGGCGGGCGAGCAATTCGCCCTGCCCGAGGCGATTCCGCTGTTGCGTGAAGTCCGCCGTCGGCCCCATGACGGCAGCCTGATCGCGGTGTGCGGTGTCGACCCGCTGAACCTCGCCGGCACCTTGCTGCCGGGGGCGAAAGTGCCGGCGCTGGCGAGCAATCGGCTGGTGTATCGCGATGGGTTGCCGGTCGCTGCCGAGGTCGCGGGCAAGCCGCAATTCTGGGTGGAGCTGGACTCCGCCGCCATGAGCGAAATCCGCAACAGGCTGACCCGTCACTGAGTGCGCGCCTGCTCCGGCAACACCACCGACGAATGCGCCGGCGCCACCTCTTCTTCCTGTCGCTCGGGCAGCAAAACCTGCTGTGGATAAGTCTGCGCGAAATGCACCCACGGGCTGTTATCCACAAGCTTTTTCAGACGCTGGTTGAATGCGCGGCTCACCGCATATTGCCCACCGGAAACCGTGCGAAATTGCGCGGTCAGCACGACGCCGTTCAGGTCCATCTTGTCCACACCGAACACATCCAGCGGCCCTTGCAGGTTGTACTTCAGGAACGGGTCTTCGCGAATCGAATCGCCCGCTTCGCGGATCAGCTCGATAGCCTTGTCGACATCGGTGTCGTAGGTGAACTGCACCGAGAAAAACGCGAACGCAAACTGCCGCGATTGGTTGGTCACCGCCTTGATCTGACCGAACGGCACCGAGTGCACGAAGCCCTTGCCGTCGCGCAGGCGCAGGGTGCGAATGGTCAGGCCCTCGACCGTGCCGGCATGCCCGGAATCGAGCACCACCCAGTCGCCGATCGAGAGGGTGTCTTCGATGATGATGAACAGCCCGGTGATCACGTCCTGCACCAGTTGCTGCGAGCCGAAACCGATGGCCAGACCGACCACCCCGGCACCGGCCAGCAACGGCGCGACGTTGATCCCAAGATTGGCCATGGTGGTGATCGCGCAGATCACCACCAGGATGATTTTGATCGCGTTGCGCAGCAGCGGCAGGATGGTTTTCACCCGGGTGCTGGGCTGGCGCGCCGAGCGTTTGCTGACCGGTGGTTTCAGTGCTTCCTGGATCGCCGTGTCGAGCACCACCCACAGCAGCCACGTCACGAGGAAGATCAGGCCGATGCTGCTCAGGGCATTGCTGATCGCCCGACCGACCGTGCTGCTTTGCGCGAAGTCGAGCAGCGACACACCCCAGATCCGCCCGAGAATATCGATGAACGCAATCGCAACGACGATCCGCAGCAAGGCGTGCAACAGGCTGAGGAAACGTTCCTTGTAGGCACTGCTGCGCTGGATCGCCTCGGCCCTGCGCGACTTGAACAGGTGTTGCAGCACAGTGCTGAGAAACACCGTGCCGATCAGCAGCACCGTGGTGAGCAACGCGCAGCGCAGGGCTTTCTGGTTGTCCTCGCCGATGCCGATCAGATTGACCGCCGAGACCAGCACCATCAGCACGATCGGCCAGTACCAGAGCCCGGAAAAAATCCGTAGCGACTCCTGCAGCGACGGCTGTTTCAGACGCTGGGCCAGCGGGCGATTGCGGATCAGGTGCGCCACCGGCCGACGCAGGCGAATCACCAGCAGACCGAAGATGATCGACGCCAGCAGACCGGTGAACACCGCAATGCTGCTGGTGATGTTGCCGCCCAGTTGGCGGGCGATCTGCGGGCTGGTCAGGGCATCACTCAACGCGGCGAGAAAACCGATCAGGAACAGCGGTTTCGGGCAGTAGTCGCGAATGATCTGCACGGCGCGGCGCTTGTGGCCGGTGTTGAACATCACCACCACACACAACAGCATCGACGTGGAAAATATCCCGCTGCTGGTGGCGTAGGCAAAACACAGCGCCAGCGCCCGGCCGACCGAAGCCGACAAAAAATGGCTGACGTACAGGGTCAGCGGCAGACAGATCAGTGCGGGCAGCGTGTAGGGCAACAGGTAACCGAGCAGGTCCTGACTGCGCTGCCGGGTGCGCAGCCAGCGCCCTTCCCGTAGGCGTTTGCCCAGCACGCTGCCGAGCACCGTCAACACGGCAAACGTGCCCAACCACACGCCGGAGAGCATCAGGAAATCCCCCGCCACGCTCCAGCCGGAGCGGTTCGAGGGTTGGTTGACCAGCCTGTCGACTTCATCCGCCGCCCGGTCGGCGCGCAGGCGCCAGGCGTCGACCAGATGCTCGTTGAGATCGAGTTTGTCCTGCACGTCGTCGATGCCGGAACTGATGGCGCCGAGCAGTCCTCCCTGCACGATCGGCTCCGGTTTTGCCGGCTCTTCACTGGCCGCCGGAACGCCCGGCAAGCTGGCGGCTTGCACTGCATTGCCGCCGAACAACAGCAATGCCCCCAATAGAATCGCGATCCTGAACCTGGTCAAAACGCAGAGCTCCCTTGGTTGAACCTGTATGGAACTGATCGACATTTGGCCGGCAAAGTTCAAGAGCCCCCTCACCCCAGCCCTCTCTCAGAGGGAGAGGGAGCCGACTGAGTTGTTTTCAATAGTTACATCGACCTGAAAGGTTCGTTTTGATCTCAAGTCCGAGAGCCGGCCTATGCTGCGTCGGAACCTGAGTACGGCTCGGTGTATCACGTCGGCGTAACTCAAAAGGACACATCGATCAGTCCCCTCTCCCCTCGGGAGAGGGTTAGGGTGAGGGCGTGCTTTTGATCTTTGCTCTCAGGTCAAATATCAAATGCCCATCCCTGTATTTTTTCACCCCCACCAAACCCCGACACTGCGCTTCATTCAATCCCCCACCGGAGTGCCGTGATGCCCATTGCCCTGCTCGCGCTGACCCTCAGCGCTTTCGCCATCGGGACGACCGAGTTCGTCATCGTTGGCCTGCTTCCTACCATCGGCGCCGATCTCGGCGTCAGCCTGCCGTCCGCCGGTCTGCTGGTCAGTCTCTATGCCCTCGGCGTAGCCATCGGTGCGCCGGTGCTGACCGCCCTCACCGGCAAAGTCCCGCGCAAACTGTTGCTGCTGTCGCTGATGGTGCTGTTCACCCTCGGCAACCTGCTGGCCTGGCTGGCGCCGAGTTATGAATCGCTGGTAGTGGCGCGGATCGTCACGGGTCTGGCCCATGGCGTGTTCTTCTCCATCGGCTCGACCATCGCGACCAGCCTGGTGCCCAAGGAAAAAGCCGCCAGTGCGATTGCGATCATGTTCACCGGCCTGACCGTGGCGCTGGTCACCGGCGTGCCGCTGGGCACGTTCATCGGTCAGCATTTCGGCTGGCGTGAAACCTTCCTCGCCGTGTCGGCACTCGGCGTGATCGCGTTCATCGGCAGCTTGCTGTACGTGCCGAAAAACATCGCCCACAGCAAACCAGCCTCGCTGTTGCAGCAATTGCAGGTGCTCAAGCAACCGCGCCTGTTGCTGGTGTACGCCATGACCGCCATCGGTTACGGCGGCTCGTTCATCGCCTTCACGTTCCTGGCGCCGATCCTTCAGGACATCTCCGGCTTCAGCGCCGGCACCGTCAGCCTGGTGTTGCTGGTGTACGGCGTGTCAGTGGCAGTCGGCAACATCTGGGGCGGCAAACTGGCGGACAAACGCGGGCCGATCAGCGCGCTGAAAATCATCTTCGCCCTGCTCGCCGCCGTGCTGCTCGTGCTTACTTTCACCGCAGGAAATCCATGGCTGGCGCTGGCCACCGTGCTGGTCTGGGGCGCAGTCGCCTTCGGCAACGTGCCGGGCTTGCAGGTGTATGTGGTGCGTCAGGCTGAACATCACACACCACAAGCCGTGGACGTCGCATCGGGCCTGAACATTGCCGCGTTCAACCTCGGGATTGCCGGCGGTGCGTGGGGTGGCGGTTTGATCGTCGAGCACATCGGCCTGATTCACACCGCGTGGATCGGCGGCCTGGTGGTACTGGTGGCATTGGCCCTGACAGCCTTGAGCGGTCGCCTCGATCGCCTGGGCCCGGTGTACGCCGAACCCGCCGAAGGCTCGGCCCGGATCGTCACCGGGCATTGATCAAGCCAGCCCGACCGTCCGTAATCCCGTCGAAACTTTCCGCGACCGCCCGCAGTCATCCACAGACAGAGGCCGTACGGGGACTTTCGACGGGAGGGCGGCATGGCAACGATTCACATCGGTATTTCAGGCTGGCGTTACGCCCCGTGGCGCGGGGACTTTTACCCGAAGGGGCTGGCGCAGAAACGCGAATTGCAGTTCGCCTCACGGGCGGTCAACAGCATCGAAATCAACGGATCGTTCTACGCCCTGCAACGGCCGGAACGCTACGCCCAGTGGTACGCCGAGACGCCGGATGACTTCGTGTTCAGCATCAAGGCGCCCCGCTTCATCACCCACATCCGCCGCCTGCGCGATATCGAAAAACCCTTGGCCAATTTCTTCGCCTCCGGGGTGCTGGAGCTGAAGGAAAAATTCGGTCCGGTCCTCTGGCAGTTCCCGCCCAACTTCACGTTCGACCCCGAACGTTTCGAAGCCTTTCTCGACCAGTTGCCCCACGACACCCAGGCTGCCGCCGAGCTCGCCCGTCAGCACGACTCACACCTGCACGGCCACGCGAGCTTGAAGGCCTACGGCAAAAAACCACTGCGCCATGCCGTGGAAATCCGCAACGACAGTTTCATCGACCCCGACTTCGTGCGCCTGCTCAAACGCTACAACACCGCGCTGGTGATTGCCGACACCGCCGGGAAATGGCCGTACCGCGAAGACCTCACCAGCGATTTCGTCTACCTGCGCCTGCACGGTGCCGAAGAACTTTACGCCAGCGGTTACACCCGTGCCGCCCTGCAACGCTGGGCCGAGCGGATCGACGCCTGGCACCACGGCCGGCAACCGGGCGACGCCCATTTGATCGCGCCGCGCCTGAAGCCTCGGACCCGTAAATCCCGCGAGGTGTTCTGCTACTTCGACAACGACATCAAGGTCCGCGCGCCTTTCGATGCCCGCAGTCTCCTGCAGCGTTTCGATCTGGATAAAAACCTCGAAACCGAGCCCGGTGAACCGGCCGCCGAAGGGGTACTCGCATGAGCATTCCCGAACCGCTCGGATTCACCGACGAGCAGTCCACGGTCATCACCACCGAGCGCCGTTTCACCGTGCTGACGGTCAACACCCACAAGGGTTTCACCGCACTGAACCGGCGTTTCATCCTGCCGGAATTGCGCGAAGCGGTGCGCAGCGTGTCCGCCGATGTAGTGTTTCTCCAGGAAGTCCACGGCACTCACGAACATCATCCCAAGCGCTACAACAATTGGCCGACGATGCCGCAGTACGAATTTCTCGCGGACAGTCTCTGGCCTCAGTTCGCCTACGGGCGCAACGCGGTATACCCGGAGGGCGATCATGGCAATGCAGTGCTGTCGAAATTCCAGATCGTGCGCCATGACAACCTCGACGTTTCGATCAGCGGCCACGAAAACCGCGGCCTGTTGCACTGCGTGCTGCGCCTGCCGGGAGACGACCGTGAAGTGCACGCGATCTGCGTCCACCTGGGCCTGCGCGAAAGCCATCGCAACGATCAGTTGCGCCTGCTGCGGGAGCGCCTGGCCGAATTGCCTGACGATGCACCGGTGATCGTCGCCGGCGATTTCAACGACTGGCGCCAGCGCGCCGATGCCTTGCTTGAACCCTGTGGCCTGCGTGAAGTGTTTGCGGCGCATCACGGCCGGTCGGCGCGCAGCTTTCCCGCACGTCTGCCATTGCTGCGCCTGGACCGGATCTACGTGCGCAACCTCAAGGCCAGTCAGCCAAAAGTGCTGGCGAACCGTCCCTGGTCACACCTTTCCGACCACGCACCGCTATCGGTGGAGATTGAACTATGAGCAGTGCACCGTTGGAGAAATCCGCTGTGGAGCCCGTCAGCATCACCCCGCCCGTGCGCGAGCCGGGCACCGTCGATGTCGAGTACCGCTGGCAGGGCAACAATCGGCTCGAGCTGCTGGAAAACGGCGAGGAATATTTTCCCCGGGTGTTCGAAGCGATGCGCGCGGCGAAAAGCGAAATCCTGCTGGAGACCTTCATCGTCTTCGAAGACAAGGTCGGCAAGAAATTGCAGGAGATCCTGATTGATGCCGCCCGGCGTGGCGTGCGCACCACCGTCAGCCTCGACGGCTTCGGTTGTGGCGAACTGAGCACCGGCTATCTCGCCGCGCTGAGTGAAGCCGGCGTGCATCTGCAAATCTTCGATCCGGCCCCCAAGCATCTGGGGATTCGCACCAACTGGTTCCGGCGGTTGCATCGCAAGATCGTGGTGGTCGACGGACTGATTGCGTTCATCGGCGGGATCAATTTTTCCGGCGATCACCTGGCCGATTTCGGTCCTGAAGCGAAGCAGGATTATTCGGTGGAGATTCAGGGCCCGGCGGTGGCCGACATCCATCATTTCGCTTTGCTGCAAAGCGGCCGACCGGGACGGGCGAGATTCTGGTGGCAGCGTCGCCGGCAACGGCGTGCCGAGATGGCGTTCGACGATCACGACGGTCAGGTGCGGCTGGTGTTCCGCGACAACGACCGGCACCACACGGATATCGAAGACGTTTATTTGCAGGTACTGCGCCGCGCCCAACGGCGGGTGGTGATCGCCAACGCCTACTTCTTTCCCGGCTATCGCCTGCTGCGCGAGATTCGCAACGCAGCCCGGCGCGGGGTTGAGGTGCGGCTGATTCTGCAGGGGCAGCCGGACATGCTAGTGGCCAAACTCGCCGCGCGCATGACCTACGACTACCTGCTCAAGGCCGGGGTGCAGATTCACGAATATTGCGAGCGGCCGCTGCACGGCAAGGTGGCGCTGGTGGACGAGGAATGGAGCACCGTCGGCTCGAGCAATCTCGACCCGCTGAGCCTGTCGCTGAACCTGGAAGCCAACGTGCTGATCCGAGACCGCGCCTTCAATCGCCACTTGTTCGAACGCCTCGAAGACCTCAGCCACAACCACTGCAAGGCGATGGACGCCGCGAAGTCGCCGCGCGGGCGGATCTGGCACATGACCGTGGGCTTTCTGGTGTTTCACTTCCTGCGGCATTTCCCGGCGATGGCCGGCTGGCTGCCGGCGCACAAGCCACGGCTCAAACCCTTCACCCACGCCGCCGGGAGCGATCCGTCATGAGCCATTCCGAAGCCCACGCGGCGGTGCATCCGGCACCGGCGGGCAAGTCCCGCTGGAGCCGCTGGAAACGTCCGCTGACCCTGCTGTTTTTCCTTGCGCTGATCGTTTTGCTGACGATGTTCGCCAGCCGTATCGAATGGGCCGAGGTGCTGCAAACCCTCGCCGACTTCAAGGTGCGCACGCTGATCATCGCCTCCAGCCTGACCTTGCTGAGTTTTCTGGTGTATGCCAGTTTCGACCTGATCGGTCGCACTTACATTCGTCAGGACCTGACGTGGAAACAGATCCTGCCGGTGGGCGTCATCAGCTATGCGTTCAACCTCAACCTCAGCGCGTGGGTCGGCGGAATCGCCATGCGCTATCGCCTGTATTCGCGGCTCGGGGTGAGCAAAAGCAACATCGCCAAGATCCTCGGCCTGAGCCTGGCGACCAACTGGTTCGGCTACATGACCATCGCCGGCGTGGTGTTCGCCAGCGGGCTGGTGCGGATGCCACCGGGCTGGAAAATCAGCAGCGGTGCGTTGCAGGGCATTGGCGTGTTGCTGCTGTTGGTCAGTGTCGGCTATCTGGTCGCCTGCCAGTTTTCCCGGCGGCGCGAGTGGTCGATTCGCGGGGTGGAGATCAACCTGCCGTCGCTGCGCATGGCGGTCCTGCAATTGCTGCTCGGGGCGCTGAACTGGTCGCTGATGGCGGCGGTGATTTTCACCTTGCTGCCGAGCAAGCTCGACTATCCGCTGGTGCTCGGGGTGCTGTTGATCAGCGCGATTGCCGGGGTCATCACCCACATTCCCGCTGGGCTCGGCGTGCTGGAAGCGGTGTTCGTGGCGCTGCTGCAACACGAGGCTTCGCGCGGCAGTCTGGTGGCGGGGCTGCTGGCCTATCGGGCGATCTATTTCCTGCTGCCGCTGCTGATCACCGTGCTGATGTATCTGGTGGTGGAAGCCAAGGCCAAGGCGTTGCGGATCGAGAAGAAACCCAAGTCCTGATCAGCGCGACTGAATGATGCTCAACCGCTCGCCCACCACCATCTCGGTGATCCAGTCGACCAGGATCGAGGTGTAGGCCTGCTGCGAGGTCGGATCGCTCAGGGCATGGTCGGCGCCGTCGATGATGCGGTGCGTCAGCGAGTGAGTCTGCTGGCATGCGGCGCGGTAACTCATGATCGTCGCGTGGGGCACGTAGTCATCGGTTTCCGACTGCACCAGCAGCACGTCCCCGGTGAATTGCGAGCAGGCGTGCAAGGCGCGGTTGCTGTCGGCGCGCACCAGGGTGCCGCGATAATCGCGCAGGTCGGCCTTGTCCAGATCGCGCTTTGGCGTATGCCATTGTTCGTCGCGGTACAGCGCCGGCACCCGCAGCGCCAGCCAGCGCACCGGGCGCAGCGAGGTGAGGATCGAGGCGAGATAACCGCCGTAGCTGGTGCCCACTACCGCTATGGCCGAGGTGTCCAGCGCCGGATGGGCGAGCAGCCGATCATAGGCCGCCAGCAGGTCACGCAGATTGTCTTCGCGGGTGACCCGGCTCAGCGGAATGCCGGTGCCGCCGGTGTGCCCGCGCAGGTCGAACGTCAGGCACACACAACCCAGGCCGGCGATGCCTTTGGCCCGTTCCAGATCCCGCTCCTGACTGCCGCCCCAGCCGTGCACGAACAACACGCCGGGGACTTTCGATTTGGGACTGAGGAACGTCCCGCTCATCTGTTCATCATCAATGTCGATTTGAATGCTTTCGCTTCTAGCCGTCATAGGATTTGACCGTTACGTATTTGAGGAGAAAGTCGCTGTTCTCGGCCGGCCCGCGATACACCTCGATGGCATCCGCCGGCAGGGCCTGATCGGAATAGGTTTCCACCGACGACACGCGGATCGCGCGCATCGAGGGATCGTTGACGAAACTTTGCAGCGCCGCCACTTCAGCGCTGCTGGCGCCGCCCATGCGCCAGGACTGTTCGAGTACGCCACTGCGCGGCCGACCTTCGCTGTCCAGGCCTTGGGCGATGTCGTAATTGCGCCGCGAGGCATAGAAACGCGGATAGGCTTCGTCCGCCGCCCGGTCGAACACCTGCGCCTGCTGAATGGCCAGACGCACGTCGTCGGGCAGATCCAGCGCCAGCAGATCCTCGTAACCACCTTGCACCACCAGCAGGTTCGAGCCTCCGTACACCTCTTCGCCGTGGGCGTCCTTGGTCAAGTATTGATCACCGCAGTAACTCAGCACCCTGCCGCCGATGAACGACTGACCGACGCTGTGGGTAACCACCTGACTCAAATCCTGCTCCAGCACCACGCCATCGCTGAACAGTGCTCCGGCCTCGGGTCGGGCGAGAATTTCGTCGAACGCATCCAGGCTCTTGATCACTTCCTGTCCGCGCCCGGCACAGGCGTGAATCGGCTTGATCCGGATCGGTCCGCTGTACAACAGATGTTCAGCGGCAGGCCGGGCATCTTCCAGCGCAAAGACGCTGAGCCCGTCCAGCACCACGGTGCGCACCCGCTCGGAAAACAATGGCGACCAGCCTTGCGGCGCGTGGGCCTGATGGCTGCGCAAACCGTGGCTGATGGCTTTGGTGCAGATGAAATCGTGCTCGACGAAACCGCCCCACAGATCGTCCGGGCCGCTCACACCCAGTTCGCGGGCCGCGGCGCCGACGAGGGTCTGGGTCGGCAGCAGATAAATATCCCGGCCGCGATGTTTTTCGGCGTCGTAACTGCCGCCGAACTTGAGACCGAGGATCTGCGCCAGCCATCGCGCGAGGGCTTTGTTGGTCTGCACTTCATGTTGTGGCGCGCCGGGCCGAACCGAGTGGGCGACGACCACTTTCCTGCGGGATGTCGGGGTCATGCGTCCCCCTTCCAACGGCGGGTTGAATGTAGGTCAGAGGGTGCAGAGATCAGGCCAACCGGGGTTCGCCGGAAACGCCCTGCAAATCAGCCACTTGAAAAACCCGTGCTGGCACCGCGCCTGTTTCAATCTGCACGACTGCGCTGTGGGCTCCGGCATTTTGCACGACAGGTGCTTACTACTTCGCCACGGCCGGCGGCGGACTCACGCCGAATCGCGTGCGGTATTCACTCGGCGCCAGCCCGGTGATTTTCTTGAACGTCGCGCGAAAGGCTCCCGGATCCTGATAGCCCACCGTCCACGCGATGTGGTCAATAGTGCCATTGGTGAACTCGAGCATTTCCCGGGCCTTGCCGACCCGCAGGTGCTGGCAGTATTCGGTGGGTTTCAGGCCGGTCGCCGCGCGGAAACGGCGCAGGAAAGTACGTTCTTCCAGGCCCGCGCGCTCGGCCATCGCCGTCAGTGAGACATCGGTCGCGCCATTGCCTTGCAGCCAGTGTTGAACCCTGAGAATCGCCGCGTCGCCATGATTGAGGATCGGGGCGAAATTGCTGCCGCAGGCACTGGCGCTGTCGCTGTGTTCCACCACCAGGAACCGCGCGGTCGCGCTGGCAATGCTCGGCCCGAGCAGACGATCGACCAGCCGCAATCCCAGCTCCGACCAGGCCATCAATCCGGCCGTGGTGATCAGGTCGCCGTCATCGACAATCGGTGTGTCGGCCTTGAGTTTGATGTGCGGATAACGCTCGGCGAACGCCTTGGCTGACGTCCAGTGCGTGGTGGCGCTGCGACCGTCGAGCAGACCGCTTTCGGCCAGCAGCAGAGAACCCACGCACACCCCGCCGAGGGTGGCGCCGCGGGCGTGTTGCTCGCGCAGCCAGTGAATCAACCCGACGGACACCTGGGCCGCCGAGAAACCACCAATGGACGGCGGAATCACGACCGCCACCAGACCCGCTTCGGCGCCGGGGTCGCTGTCGTGGACCCGTACCGGCGGCTGATCGCCCTCAACCTGCCAATGGCTGACGCGCAAGCGCGGCAACTGCGCACTCTGGTGCTCGGCAGCGACCCGGTTGGCCACCGCGAACAGGTCGGTCAACCCATGCACCGCCGCCAGCTGCGCGCCGGGATAGATCAGCACACCCAGTTCGACGACTGCCGGTTTCGCGTCCATTGTCAGTTTTCCCCTGTGTATTGTCGGTGCGGCCAATCCTCGAAAACGTGGCCAGCGCCAATACTGAGCCCACACCCAACGTTCACTTCGAGGACACACCCATGGCCAAGCAAGCGCTCATCGTAGTCGATATCCAGAACGACTACTTCCCCCAAGGCAAGTGGCCGCTGGCCGGTGCCGACGCCGCAGCGGACAACGCCGCCCGGTTGATCGCGGCGTTCCGCGAGGCCGGTGATTCGGTGGTGCACATCCGCCACGAATTCACCTCGCCCGAGGCACCGTTTTTCACTCCGGGCTCCGAAGGCGCGAAGCTGCATCCGAAAGTGCTCAACCGCGCCGACGAGCCGGTGGTACTCAAGCACTTCGTCAACTCGTTCCGCGAAACCGAACTGCAATCGATCCTCGACGAACAGGGCATCAAGGAGTTGGTAGTAGTCGGCAGCATGAGCCACATGTGCGTCGACGGCATCACCCGCGCAGCGGCAGATCTGGGTTACACCGTCACGGTGATCCACGATGCCTGCGCCAGCCGCGATCTGGAATTCAACGGCCTGACCGTTCCCGCCGCCCACGTGCATGCGGCGTTCATGTCGGCGCTGGGGTTTGCCTACGCCAGCGTGGTGTCCACCGACGAGTTCCTCGTCGCCAGCCACTGAGCCCTGCTCTGATACAACCAGAAAAACCTGCGCCCGCCTCGTTGCGGGCGTTTTTTCGCGTGTCATGAAAATCTCACGCGTGAGCCATTGATGGCATTTTGATTTGGTTGTAGTGTTGCTCACGCGTGAGATGTTCATAACGGAGTCATCGCCATGAAAAGCCGCTCCCCCGCCACTAAGTCAGAGAGCCCAAAGGGAGTGCGCTCGACAGCGTCCGCGAAAAAACCGTCGAGCTTCTACATGAAGCAGATGCGCGCGGGCCTGGCTGCCGCCGGTTATGTGAAACACGAAACTTGGGTGCTTCCGGAAAACCGAAGCTTGCTCAAGCAAATGGAGCAACAGCTACGCCAACCGATTCTGGCTGGCTCTTTCATGTCGGAGAATTACATGAGCGCAGGCAACAACTGGAACATCGATAGCCTCTACAACGCTTTCAAGGCGCTGGACGAGGTGGCTTCGCAAGAAATCACGCTGTCTCTGATCCAGAGCTCCGAACCCAGCCTCAAGCTGGAAATGAACGAATTCGGCGGTCTGCCGATTCACATCGCCATCGCCGGCCAGCAGATCATCGTCGACACCGTGCTGGTGGACATTGATTCGATCACCGACGTACGCGCGTTCAACGACGCCGTGCTGCGCAGCCGGGAAATGTTCCCGCTGTCGTCGATCGGCATCGAAACCATGCCCAATGGCCAGACCGTCTACAACATGTTCGGTGCACTGAGTGCCGATTCGAGCCTGACCAACGTAGTCACCGAGGTGAAAACCCTGGTCGACAACGTGCAGCGCGCCAGCGAAGCCTTCGAACACTTCTTCAAGTAATCAACAGGGAAAATCCAATGACTCAGTCCATCTGGAACAAGTTGTTCACCGCGCTGCGCGGCGGTGCCAATGAAGTCGGCGAAGCGATCGTTGACCAACAGGCCCTGCGCATCCTCGATCAGGAAATCCGTGACGCCGACAGCGCCCTGTCCAACGCCCGTCGCGAACTGGTCACCATCATGGCCAAGCACAAGCTGTCCGCCGACCGCGTGAGCGAGTACGACGCCAAGATCAAGGACCTGGAAGCCAAGGCTGTTTCCGCCCTGAACGCCGGCCGCGAAGATCTGGCGATGGAAGTGGCCGAAGCAATTTCGACCCTGACCAACGACCTGACCACCGAGAAGGCCCAGAGCGACGAGTTCGGCACCTACGCCGACAACATGCGCAAGGACATCAACAAGGCCGAAGCGCGGATCAAGAGCCTGCGCCAGCAAGTGGACATGGCCAAGGCCCGCGAAAGCGTGCAGAAGGCTCAGGTCAGCGCTTCGATCGCCAGCGGCGGCGCCAACGGCAAACTGGAAACCGCCGTCGGCACCCTGAACCGTCTGCAGGAAAAGCAAAAGCAACGTGCCGCCGAGCTGAATGCTCAGGACGAACTGGCCGATGCCACGACCGGCAACGACCTGGACCGCAAGCTGCGCGAAGCCGGCATCACGCCGAACGAAGGCAGCGCCAACGCCATCCTCGAGCGTCTGAAGCAGAAGTCCGCCCAGTAACGGCGGCCAGAAAAAGAAGGGCACCGCGTGCCCTTCTTTTTTTTGCCTGCTCGTTCGCCGCGCGGCCCGGTACACTAGCGGCGTTTTGCCAACGAATACCTCCACCCGCTTCAAGGAATGTACCCATGGGATGGTTCAAAGATTTGCTCGGCACCAGCAACCGGCAGTCGGCGGCGTCGACCTCCGAGTCTGCCGGTGGCCCGCTCGGACTGGCGCAGGGCAAGGCGATCCGCTTCGACACGACCCTCGGCCTGTTGCTCGACGGCAGCACCTCGGTAAGTGTTCCCGACGCCCAGGCCATCTGGAGCGCCGGCTGGATCGACCTCGGTCAGTCGAACAAACTGCATCGCTACTATCTGAACGATGAAGAGTTCTGGGTACAAGTCCATGTCACCGGCGACGACCAGATCGAGTCGGTGACGCTGTTCAACTACCTCAGCTATGTGACGGTCAACAGTGACGCCGAATTGCAGCGCCTGGCCGGCCCGAACAGCCTGATCGGCCTGCCGACCTACCGCCACGAAGGTGTCGAATACACTCGTGAATGGGGCACCGAACGTGGCCAGACCGAACTGGTGCCGCTCACCGAACAGGTGATCAACCCCGACGAGTCCTACACCATCAACCATCACTCGATGCTCTACGCCCGCGAGACCGGCCTGACCGATCGCCGCGAGCTCTTGCTGTTCTCCGTCGAACAGGACGAAGAAGGCACCGTCAGCCTGAGCACCTCGCTGGGCATCTCGCTGTACACCACCGATTTGAGCACTATCTAAAAGGAAGTTTTCCATGCTGGAAGCGTTGTCCATTTCCCTGAACAAAGCCGCGCTGGTCGGTTTCGTTGCCTACCTGATCGGCGCCGTGCTGCTGTTCATGCTGTTTCAGTTCGTCTACACCCGCGTCACGCCGCACAAGGAATTCGAGCTGATCCGTTCCGGCAACGTCGCCGCCGCCATTGCCCTGTCCGGCGCGATCATCGGCTTCGCGATTCCGGCCAGCAACGTGATCGCCCATTCGATCAACGTCCTCGACTTCGTTCTCTGGGCGGTAATCGCGGCAGCGGTGCAATTGCTGGCTTTCCTGGCGACCGGGCTGGTGCTCAAGGGCACGTCCCAGCGCATCGCCAACGGTGAAATCGCCGCGGGCATCTATGTGGCGGCGGTGGCGATCAGCGTCGGCATGCTCAACGCCGCGTGCATGACCCCGTCCTACTGATCGGCAGGAAGCCTGAGATGAAACGAAGCAAGTACGTTCAACTGTCGCTGGCCGCTTCGGTGGCCCTGGCGATTTCCGCTGAAGTGGCCGCCCAGGAGCAGCAACGCAACTTCCAGAGCGTCGAACAATGCGTCGACGCCGAACTGGCGCCGGATGTCTGCTCGAATGCCTACGTCGCGGCCCTGGCCGAACACCGGCGGATCTCCCCGGCCTACGACGACAAAGCTGCCTGCGACGCGGACTTTGCTGCTGACTGGTGTCAGAAAAATTCCGCCGGCCGTTTCGTGCCGAAACTCGGTGGCTTCAAGGTGCCGCAGGACGGTGAGCCGGCGCAGAACCTCGATGCGATCGCCAATGCACAGATGCCGGCGGGTGATGCGGCTGCCGTGCAGAGCAATCAGACAAGTACCTCGCACTCATCCAGCGGTGCAGGCAACGGCTGGCTCACCGGATGGCTGATCGGCAATGCCATGAGCAACAACCGCGCGAGCGACTCGCGGCCGGTTTATCGTGAGCGCAATACCCGCCAGACCTACGACACCTCGACGCTGAACCGTCGAATCGAGTCGGCACCGAGCCGCAGCCAGCGGGACTACGACAGCGATTACCGCAAACCGGTCAACGTCGCCTCGTCCACTTCCCGTGGCGGTTTCGGCAGCCAGTCCAGCGCACGCAGCGGTTGGGGCGGCTGGGGCCGTTCGAGCAGCTGACCATGAAGAAGATCCACTGCGCCGAGCGCCACGACTGGAAACAGACCGCCGAAAGCCTCGGTTTTCTGTTTCATACCATCGACGACGAGCCGTACTGGGACGAGCGCGCCTACTACCAGTTCACGCTCGCGCAGATCGAAAACGATCTGGAGGATCCGACCACCGAGTTGCACGAGATGTGCATGGATCTGGTCGACCGCGTCGTGCACAGCGAAGAACTGCTGGATCGTCTGAGCATTCCGGCACCGTACTACGACATGATCCGAACGTCCTGGCTGGAAGGTCATCCGCATCTGTACGGGCGCATGGACTTCTCCTACAGCGGCAACGGCCCTGCGAAGCTGCTCGAACTCAACTACGACACGCCCACCAGCCTTTATGAAGCAGCGGCGTTCCAGTGGGGCTGGCTGGAGCAATGCATCGAGCGCGGAATGCTGCCGCGCCATGCCGACCAGTTCAACAGCATCGACACCCGGCTGCACGAAGCCTTTGCTCAACTGAAACTGAAGCGGCCGTTTTACTTCGCCTCGATGAAAGACTCGGTCGAAGACAAGGGCACCACGGATTATCTGCGGCTGATCGCAGAGAAGGTCGGCATCGAATCGCGGCACATCGATATTGAAGACATCGGCCTGAGCGCTGACGGCCGCTTCGTGGATCTCGAAGATCGCTGGATCCCGCACCTGTTCAAACTGCACGCCTGGGAATTCATCTTCCACGAGCCGTTCGGCGCGGCGATTGCCGAGTGCGACACGCAGTTTTTCGAACCGGCGTGGAAGTCGATCCTCTCCAACAAGGGCGCCCTGCCCCTGCTATGGGAGTTTCACAAGGGCCACCCGAATCTGCTCGCCGCGCACCTCGACCCGAACCCGGGCAGCGCGGTGCCAAAGGGTTGGGTACGCAAACCGTACTTCTCTCGGGAAGGCGCCAACATCGAGCTGCAGACCGCCGAAGGTCTGATCGTCAAAGAGGATGGGCCCTACACCGACGCGCCCTTCATCCTGCAGGAGTTTGCCCCTTTGCCGAAGTTCGACGACAGCTACACGTTGATCGGTTCGTGGGTAATCGGTGATCAGGCGGCGGGGATTGGCGTACGCGAAGACAACAGCCTTATCACCAAGGATTCGAGCCGGTTTCTGCCACATCTGATTCTTGATTGAAAAACCTGCGTGCATGAAAAAGGCCCGTCGCATTCAGCGACGGGCCTTTTTTGTTTAGCGCGGATACAGCAGCGAATCAGAACGGAATGTCGTCATCGAAGCTGTCGAAATCCGGAGCCGGTTGCGGTGCGGCCTGCTGTGGAGCCGGGGCCGAACGCTGCTGAGGTGCCGACTGCTGCGGACGCGGAGCCTGCTGGCGTGGCGCCTGCTGCTGGTAGTTGTTGCCACCGCCTTGTTGGTCGCCCTGTTGTGGACGGCCGCCGAGCAGTTGCATGGTGCCTTGCATGTCGACCACGATTTCAGTGGTATAACGCTTGATACCGTCTTTTTCCCACTCACGGGTCTGCAGCTTGCCTTCGATGTAAACCTGCGAACCCTTGCGCAGGTATTCGCCGGCGATTTCGGCAACCTTGCCGAACATCGATACGCGGTGCCACTCGGTCTTCTCGACCTTCTGACCGGTCTGCTTGTCGGTCCACTGCTCGCTGGTCGCCAGACTCAGGTTGGTCACGGCGTTACCGTTGGGCAGGTAGCGTACTTCGGGATCCTGGCCGCAAGTACCGACCAGAATGACTTTGTTAACCCCACGGGCCATAACGTTCTCCTAGGCTTCGCACGCAGTCTGCGCCGGATTGTTCACCAGGCGTTCGAGAGTGGTGCGATCCATTAATTCGGTGTCCAGTTTGATGTAGATCGCCGCTTCATCAGCGACTATCACTGCATCAGTTACCCCTACGAGGGCCTTGAGACGCTCGACCAGACCCGCTTCGCGGATCGCTTCGGGCGACAACGGCAGGCGCAGGCTCGTCACGTAGGGAGGTTCGCGCATGGTAACAGCAAAGGCCAGCCAAAGTGCAGCCAGCCCGGCACATCCGAGGAACACAACCGACAGACCGCCATGCTGGAACATCCAGCCGCCGAGAATACCGCCGAGTGCCGAACCGAGGAACTGACTGGTGGAGTACACGCCCATGGCCGTGCCTTTGCCACCTGCCGGTGAAACCTTGCTGATCAGAGACGGCAGCGAAGCTTCCAGCAGATTGAACGCGGTGAAGAACACCACCGTCCCGATCACCAGAGCCCGCAGGCTGTCACCGAACTGCCAGAAGAATAGCTCAGTGAGCATCAGCGTCATCACGGCGCCGAGCAAAACTCGTTTCATTTTGCGTTTCTTCTCGCCGTAGATAATGAACGGGATCATGGCGAAGAAAGAAATCAGCAGTGCGGTGAGGTAGACCCACCAGTGCTGTTCCTTGGGCAGACCGGCTTTTTCGACCAGCGCCAGGGGCAGTGCGACGAAGCTCGACATCAACATCGCATGTAACACAAAAATGCCCAGGTCCAGCCGCAGCAGGTCCGGGTGCTTGAGCGTCGGCATCAACGCCTGACGTGCAACGCCAGACTCGCGGTGGCTCAACGGCCCGGTGGATTTCGGCACCATGAACATCACAATCACGATCCCGACCAGTGCCATGCCACCGGTGGCGAGGAACAGGCCGGACAAGCCGAATGCACGGGTCAGCAGCGGGCCGACCACCATCGCCACGGCGAACGACAGGCCGATGGTCATGCCGATCATGGCCATGGCCTTGGTGCGGTGCTGCTCGCGGGTCAGGTCGGAGAGCAAGGCCATGACCGCCGCAGAAATAGCGCCGGCGCCCTGCAGGATCCGCCCGGCAATCACGCCCCAGATCGAATCGGCCTGAGCCGCCAGCACGCTGCCGAGGGCGAAGACGATCAGCCCCAGGTAAATCACCGGACGGCGACCGATGCGGTCGGAAATGATCCCGAACGGAATCTGGAAAATCGCCTGGGTCAGGCCGTAAGCGCCGATCGCCAGCCCGATCAGGGCCGGGGTCGCTCCCGCCAGATCCATGCCGTAGGTCGCCAGTACCGGCAACACCATGAACATGCCAAGCATACGGAAGGCGAACACCAGGGCCAGACCGCTCGCCGCGCGGGTCTCGCTGCCACTCATGCGTTCGCTGTGGGGATCGTGCATGGAAAAACCTCGTGTGAACCGGCGGCGATTCTACCAGTCCCATCGAGAGACGGGGTATATCGCGACGCTTTGACGCGTACAGATGAAACTCTCTTCATGTAAGGCAAAAAACCCATCACTTGATAGTGTGCATCCATCCAGTATTTGGCCGTATACTCCTGTGTTTTCGACGCCCGCCGAGCGAGGCCATTTTGGACAAGATCCTGATTCGTGGGGCCCGCACCCACAACCTGAAGAACATCGACCTGACCCTGCCACGGGACAAACTGATCGTCATCACCGGCCTGTCCGGATCCGGCAAGTCGTCCCTGGCCTTCGACACGCTGTACGCCGAAGGTCAGCGCCGCTATGTCGAATCCCTGTCGGCCTATGCCCGACAGTTCCTGTCGATGATGGAAAAACCCGACGTCGACACCATCGAAGGCCTGTCGCCGGCGATCTCCATAGAACAGAAGTCGACCTCGCACAACCCGCGCTCCACGGTCGGCACCATCACCGAAATCTACGACTACCTGCGCCTGCTCTATGCGCGCGTCGGTACACCGCGCTGCCCGGATCACGACATTCCGCTGGAAGCGCAGACCGTCAGCCAGATGGTCGATCTGGTGCTGGCTCAGCCGGAAGGCAGCAAGCTGATGCTGCTGGCGCCGGTGATTCGCGAGCGCAAGGGCGAGCATCTGTCGGTGTTCGAAGAACTGCGCGCCCAGGGCTTCGTCCGGGCCCGGGTCAACGGCCGGCTCTGCGAGCTGGACGAACTGCCGAAACTGGATAAACAGAAGAAGCACACGATTGAAGTCGTGGTCGACCGCTTCAAGGTTCGCGCGGATCTGCAGCAGCGTCTGGCGGAATCCTTCGAGACCGCACTGAAGCTGGCCGACGGCATCGCGCTGGTGGCGCCGATGGACGACGAGCCAGGCGAAGAGATGATTTTCTCCGCGCGCTTCGCCTGCCCGATCTGCGGCCACGCGATCAGCGAGCTGGAACCCAAGCTGTTTTCCTTCAACAACCCGGCCGGCGCCTGCCCGACCTGCGACGGTCTGGGCGTGAAGCAGTTCTTCGACATCAAGCGACTGGTCAACGGTGAACTCACGCTGGCCGAGGGCGCGATTCGTGGCTGGGATCGGCGCAACGTCTATTACTTCCAGATGCTCGGCTCGCTGGCCGCGCATTACGGCTTCAGCCTGGAACAGCCGTTCAACGAGCTGCCGGCCGACCAGCAGAAGTACATCCTGCACGGCAGCGGCTCGCAGAACGTCGATTTCAAATACCTCAACGACCGGGGCGACATCGTCAAGCGCTCGCACCCGTTCGAAGGCATCGTGCCGAATCTCGAACGCCGCTACCGCGAAACCGAATCGGCGAGCGTTCGCGAAGAACTGGCGAAGTTCCTCAGCACCCAGTCCTGCCCGGATTGCCGTGGCACCCGCCTGCGTCGCGAAGCGCGGCACGTGTGGGTCGGCGAGAAAACCCTGCCGGCGGTGACCAACCTGCCGATCGGCGACGCTTGCGATTACTTCGGCGCGCTGAAGATGACCGGGCGCCGTGGCGAGATCGCCGACAAGATTCTCAAGGAAATCCGCGAGCGCCTGCAATTCCTGGTCAATGTCGGTCTCGACTATCTGTCGCTGGATCGCAGTGCCGACACGCTATCTGGCGGCGAGGCACAGCGGATTCGTCTGGCCAGCCAGATCGGCGCGGGCCTGGTGGGTGTTCTGTACATCCTCGACGAGCCGTCCATTGGCCTGCACCAGCGCGACAATGACCGCCTGCTCGGCACCCTCAAGCACCTGCGCGACATCGGCAATACGGTGATCGTGGTCGAGCATGACGAAGACGCGATTCGTCTCGCTGACTACGTAGTGGATATCGGCCCGGGCGCCGGGGTTCATGGCGGGCAGATCGTCGCCGAAGGCACGCCGGACGAAGTCATGGCACACCCGGACTCGCTGACCGGTAAATACCTGTCGGGCCGGGTGAAGATTGAAGTGCCGGCCAAGCGCACGCCGCGCAACAAGAAACAGGTGCTGGCGCTCAAGGGCGCGCGTGGCAACAACCTGCGCAACGTTGACCTGGAAATCCCGATCGGCCTGCTGACCTGCGTGACCGGCGTTTCCGGCTCCGGCAAATCGACGCTGATCAACAACACGCTGTTCCCGCTGAGCGCAACGGCACTCAATGGCGCGACCACCCTGGAAGCCGCAGCCCACGACAGCATCAAAGGCCTGGAACATCTGGACAAGGTTGTCGACATCGACCAGAGCCCGATCGGCCGTACACCACGCTCCAACCCGGCAACCTATACCGGGCTGTTCACGCCGATCCGCGAACTGTTCGCCGGCGTGCCCGAGTCCCGCTCCCGTGGTTACGGCCCGGGGCGTTTCTCGTTCAACGTGAAGGGTGGTCGTTGCGAAGCCTGCCAGGGCGACGGTCTGATCAAGGTGGAAATGCACTTCCTGCCGGACATCTACGTTCCGTGCGACGTGTGCAAGAGCAAGCGCTACAACCGCGAAACACTGGAGATCAAATACAAGGGCAAGAGCATCCACGAAACCCTCGAGATGACCATCGAGGAAGCGCGGGAGTTCTTCGATGCGGTACCAGCGCTGGCGCGCAAGCTGCAAACGCTGATGGATGTAGGCCTGTCCTACATCAAGCTCGGGCAGTCGGCGACCACGCTGTCCGGTGGTGAGGCTCAGCGGGTCAAGTTGTCTCGCGAGCTGTCCAAACGCGATACCGGCAAGACCCTGTACATCCTCGACGAGCCGACCACCGGTCTGCACTTCGCGGATATCCAGCAACTGCTCGACGTACTGCATCGCCTGCGCGACCACGGCAACACCGTGGTGGTGATCGAGCACAACCTCGACGTGATCAAGACCGCCGACTGGTTAGTGGATCTCGGCCCCGAGGGTGGCTCGAAAGGTGGGCAGATCATCGCCACCGGCACGCCGGAGGAAGTGGCCGAGATGAAACAGTCTCACACCGGCCATTACCTCAAGCCGCTGTTGCTCCGCGATCGGGCCTGATCGCCGGGCATGAAAAAGCCCCTGCACTTCATCAGTGACAGGGGCTTTTTTGTATCGGCTGCAATCAGGACGCGTGGGACTGCAGGTAGTTCTGGATACCGATCAGTTTGATCAGGCCCAACTGCTTTTCAAGCCAGTAGGTGTGATCTTCTTCGGTGTCATTGAGCTGAACCCGCAGGATCTCGCGGCTGACATAGTCGCCGTGCTGTTCGCACAGTTCGATGCCCTTGCACAGCGCGGCGCGCACTTTGTACTCAAGACGCAAATCCGCTTCGAGCATGGTCTCTACCGTGGTCCCAACATCCAGGTCATCCGGGCGCATGCGCGGAGTGCCTTCGAGCATCAGAATCCGGCGCATCAGCGCATCGGCGTGACCGGCCTCTTCTTCCATCTCGTGGTTGATTCGTTCGTAGAGCTTGGTGAATCCCCAGTCCTCATACATCCGCGAGTGAACGAAATATTGGTCACGCGCGGCCAGTTCGCCGGTCAGCAACGTGTTGAGGTAATCGATAACGTCTGGGTGGCCTTGCATCGCCCTACATCTCCCTGCTTGAAAGTCTGTAGTTTGAACCAACCTGACTGGAAGGTCACTCACTTCGCGCAATAAAAGCGAAGATATTCTGAGAAAAGCAGCCTAAATAACGCAAAAACCGCCCTAATGAGGGCGGTTCTGCTTCTCGTTTAGACTTCGTTAAGCTGTACGTTGAGCAGCTTTGCGATTGCTTCTCCGTACGCCGGATCGGCCTTGTGG
Organism: Pseudomonas sp. GW458-11-26-14-LB4; assembly: GCF_059423925.1. NCBI lineage: Bacteria > Pseudomonadati > Pseudomonadota > Gammaproteobacteria > Pseudomonadales > Pseudomonadaceae > Pseudomonas > Pseudomonas sp. GW458-11-26-14-LB4. The sequence continues at coordinate 15,584 of NZ_JBWKYU010000004.1, read as the reverse complement.
AAATGCTGCAACTGACGGTCGACGACATCACTCGATACACCCGCCATCGCGCCGGCGATGTTGCTGACCAGCAATGCTTTCTGCTCGTCGCTCATCAAACGGAACAGCGCACCTGCGTGGCTGTAGTAGTCGCTGTCTTCACGATGATCGTAGCGATCAGCCGCGCCGCTCAGGGCCAGTGCAGGCTCGGCATAGTGCGGCGCTTGCTTCGGCGACTCTACATAGCTGTTCGGCTCGTAGTTAGGCGCTGCGCCACCATTGCTGCCAAAAGCCATCGAACCATCACGCTGGTAAGTATTCACCGGGCTGCGTGGGGCATTCACCGGCAGTTGCTGGTGGTTGGTGCCTACACGGTAGCGGTGAGCGTCGGCGTATGCGAACACACGACCTTGCAGCATGCGATCCGGCGACAGACCTACGCCAGGCACCATGTTGCTGGGACCGAACGCAGCTTGCTCGACTTCAGCAAAGTAGTTGAGCGGATTACGGTTCAGTTCCAGCTCACCCACTTCAATCAGTGGAAACTCCTTCTGCGACCAAGTCTTGGTCACGTCGAACGGGTTCTCGTAGTGCGCAGCGGCCTGGGCCTCGGTCATGATCTGGATGCACACGCTCCATTTCGGGAAGTCACCACGTTCGATGGCCTCGAACAGATCGCGCTGGGCGTAGTCGGGATCTGTGCCTGCCAAACGTGCCGCGTCTGCCGGCGCCAGGTTCTTGATTCCTTGCTTGGTCTTGTAATGCCACTTCACCCAGTGGCGCTCGCCTTGAGCGTTGATCAGGCTGTAGGTGTGGCTGCCGAAGCCGTGCATGTGGCGATAGCCGTCCGGAATGCCGCGATCGGAGAACAGGATCGTGACCTGGTGCAGCGCTTCAGGAGAATGCGACCAGAAGTCCCACATCATCTGCGCGCTTTTCAGGTTGCTTTGCGGCAGGCGTTTCTGGGTGTGGATAAAGTCAGGGAATTTCAGCGGATCACGAATGAAGAACACCGGCGTGTTGTTGCCGACGATGTCCCAGTTGCCTTCTTCGGTATAGAACTTGAGGGCGAAGCCACGTGGATCGCGCTCGGTGTCGGCCGAGCCACGCTCGCCACCGACCGTTGAAAAACGCAGGAAGGTCGGCGTCTGTTTGCCGACAGCGGAGAACAGCTTGGCGCTGGTGTACTGCGTAATGTCGCGAGTGACCGTGAAAGTACCGTATGCGCCCGAACCCTTGGCGTGTACACGACGCTCAGGAATGTTTTCCCGGTTGAAGTGAGCAAGCTTCTCGATCAGATGGAAATCATCGAGCAGCAACGGGCCACGAGGGCCAGCGGAGCGAGAATTCTGGTTATCAGCGACAGGTGCGCCACTGGCGGTCGTAAGCGTCTTGTTCTGGCTCATGCGATCTTCATCCTCTATCGGTCTTGAACTGCCGGCTAATCGGCTTGTCAGGGAGTATCGATCATCAATATGACAGGCACAAATTCATTAACTCATGACCATCAATAGAGAAAAACTAACGATAAATCCTGGCACATAGTGCAGAACCAAACAGGGTAGAAGCTTGTACGAATAGCGCATTTCTTACAGGCACAAAAAACCGGGCACTAGGCCCGGTTCCTTGTTTCAGACTGATGTCTTACTCAGCGGATACAGCTTCACCGCCGACAGCACGATCAACCAGTTCGACGTACGCCATAGGCGCGTTGTCGCCAGCGCGGAAACCGCACTTGAGGATGCGCAGGTAGCCACCCTCACGGGTAGCGTAACGCTTGCCCAGGTCGTTGAAGAGCTTACCAACGATAGCTTTCGAACGAGTACGGTCGAAAGCCAGACGACGGTTAGCAACGCTGTCTGTCTTGGCCAGAGTGATCAGCGGCTCGGCAACGCGGCGCAGTTCTTTGGCTTTTGGCAGAGTAGTTTTGATCAGCTCGTGCTCGAACAGCGACACCGCCATGTTCTGGAACATGGCCTTGCGGTGCGAGCTGGTGCGGCTCAGGTGACGCCCACTTTTACGATGACGCATGGTTCATTCCTTACCAAACACTACGTTCGGTGATTACGACGATCAGGCAGTCGCCTTGTCGTCCTTCTTAAGACTTGCAGGCGGCCAGTTGTCGAGGCGCATGCCGAGGGACAGACCGCGGGAGGCCAGAACGTCCTTGATTTCAGTCAAGGATTTCTTGCCCAGGTTCGGAGTCTTCAACAGCTCTACTTCGGTACGCTGAATCAGGTCACCGATGTAGTAGATGTTTTCCGCCTTAAGGCAGTTAGCCGAACGTACAGTCAGTTCCAGATCGTCAACCGGGCGAAGCAGGATCGGATCGATCTCGTCTTCCTGCTCGACAACCACTGGCTCACTGTCACCTTTGAGGTCGACGAACGCAGCCAACTGCTGTTGCAGAATGGTTGCAGCGCGGCGGATAGCCTCTTCAGGATCCAGAGTACCGTTGGTTTCCAGATCAATAACCAGCTTGTCCAGGTTGGTGCGCTGCTCGACACGGGCGTTTTCCACCACGTATGCGATACGGCGAACCGGGCTGAACGAAGAGTCAAGCTGCAAGCGACCGATGCTGCGGCTTTCGTCTTCATCGCTCTGACGCGAGTCTGCTGGTTCATAACCACGACCACGAGCTACGGTGAGCTTCATGTTCAGGGCGCCGTTAGACGCCAGGTTAGCGATTACGTGATCGGGATTAACGATCTCGACATCATGATCCAGCTGAATATCGGCAGCGGTAACCACCCCCGAACCCTTCTTCGACAAGGTCAGCGTAACTTCGTCACGACCGTGCAGCTTGATGGCCAGACCTTTAAGGTTCAACAGGATTTCAATTACGTCTTCCTGTACACCTTCGATGGCGCTGTACTCGTGGAGCACACCGTCAATCTCGGCCTCGACTACTGCGCAGCCGGGCATTGAGGACAACAGGATGCGGCGCAGCGCGTTGCCCAGGGTGTGGCCAAAACCACGCTCGAGAGGCTCGAGAGTGATCTTGGCGCGGGTTGGACTGACAACCTGCACATCAATGTGGCGGGGTGTCAGGAACTCATTTACCGAAATCTGCATGGATGCACCTATTTTCTAGCCCTTACTTGGAGTAGAGCTCGACAATCAGGCTTTCGTTGATGTCGGCGGACAGATCACTGCGAGCAGGAACGTTCTTGAAAACGCCCGACTTCTTCTCAGTGTCTACTTCTACCCATTCTACGCGGCCACGTTGGGCACACAGATCGAGAGCTTGGACAATGCGAAGTTGGTTTTTTGCTTTCTCGCGAACAGCAACCACGTCACCTGCACGAACCTGGTAGGACGGAACGTTTACGGTCTGACCGTTAACGCTGATCGACTTGTGCGATACCAGCTGACGGGATTCGGCACGAGTCGAACCAAAGCCCATACGGTATACAACGTTGTCCAGACGGCATTCGAGCAGTTGCAGCAGGTTTTCACCAGTTGCACCTTTCTTGCCAGCAGCTTCTTTGTAGTAGCCGCTGAACTGACGCTCGAGAACGCCGTAGATACGACGGACCTTCTGCTTTTCACGCAGTTGGGTGCCGTAGTCGGACTGGCGACCGCGGCGTTGGCCGTGGATACCAGGTGCTGCTTCAATGTTGCACTTCGATTCGATCGCGCGCACGCCGCTCTTCAGGAAGAGATCGGTGCCTTCGCGACGAGCGAGTTTGCATTTTGGACCAATGTAACGAGCCATTCTTTACAATCTCCTGGATTACACGCGGCGCTTCTTCGGCGGACGGCACCCGTTGTGCGGGATTGGCGTCACGTCGGTGATGCTGGCGATCTTGTAGCCACAGCCGTTCAAAGCGCGGACTGCGGATTCACGACCTGGACCTGGACCCTTGACGTTCACGTCGAGGTTTTTCAGGCCGTATTCCAGCGCAGCTTGACCAGCACGCTCAGCAGCTACTTGAGCAGCGAACGGGGTGGACTTGCGGGAACCGCGGAAACCCGAACCACCGGAGGTAGCCCAGGAAAGAGCGTTACCTTGACGGTCGGTGATGGTCACGATGGTGTTGTTAAAAGAAGCATGGATGTGGGCGATGCCATCAACCACTGTCTTTTTAACTTTTTTACGAGGACGAGCAGCAGGTTTTGCCATGATTAAATTCCTGTCGATTCGCTGGGGCGATTACTTGCGGATCGGCTTACGCGGACCTTTACGGGTACGCGCGTTGGTCTTGGTACGCTGACCGCGTACTGGCAGACCACGACGATGACGCAGACCGCGATAGCAACCGAGGTCCATCAAGCGCTTGATTTTCATGTTGATTTCGCGACGCAGGTCACCTTCAGTGGTGAACTTCGCCACTTCGCCACGCAGCTGTTCAATCTGCTCGTCGCTCAGATCCTTGATCTTTGCGGCTGGGTTTACCCCAGTCTCTGCACAGATCTTCTGTGCAGTAGTGCGACCAACACCATAGATGTAGGTCAGCGAGATAACAGTATGCTTGTTATCTGGAATGTTAACGCCTGCAATACGGGCCATTCAGTGGGACTCCAATTGACAGCTACCTACGCCCCGGAAGCCAAGAAATAGGGCGCGAGATAATATCGCTGTAATAACAAATAATCAACCCGGTAGCGCACTAGCTACCGGGCTTGAAGCACAATCACACTCAGCCTTGGCGCTGTTTGTGACGCGGTTCCGCGCTGCAAATTACTCGAACAACACCTTCGCGGCGAATAATCTTGCAGTTACGGCACAGCTTTTTCACCGATGCACGAACTTTCATCACCAACTCCTCGAACCTTATGGGTACTCAGCGCAACATGCCGCTGCCGTAACCCTTCAGGTTGGCTTTCTTCATCAGGGATTCGTACTGGTGCGAAACGAGGTGCGATTGTACTTGGGACATGAAGTCCATCACAACCACGACCACGATCAGCAACGAGGTCCCGCCAAGGTAGAACGGAACGTTTGCTGCAACCACCAAGAACTGGGGCAACAAGCACACGGCCGTCATGTAAAGAGCACCGAACATGGTCAAGCGAGTCAAAACGCCATCAATATAGCGTGCGGACTGCTCACCTGGACGGATGCCCGGAATAAAGGCACCGGACTTCTTCAGGTTTTCCGCTACATCTTTCGGATTGAACATCAACGCCGTATAGAAGAAGCAGAAGAAAATAATCCCTGCACTAAACAGCAGAATATTCAACGGCTGACCAGGAGCGATCGACTGCGAGATGTCCTGCAACCAGCCCATACCTTCAGACTGACCAAACCAGGCACCCAACGAAGCCGGGAACAGCAAAATGCTGCTCGCGAAAATAGCCGGAATAACACCGGCCATGTTCACCTTCAGCGGCAAGTGGCTTGTCTGCGCAGCAAAAACCTTGCGGCCCTGCTGACGCTTGGCGTAGTGAACAGCGATACGACGCTGACCACGCTCAATGAACACCACGAAACCGATAATCGCTACTGCCAGCAAACCGATGGCAACCAAAGCGAAGATGTTGATATCGCCCTGACGCGCAGACTCGAAAGACTGCCCGATTGCTCTCGGAAGACCGGCGACGATACCCGAAAAAATCAACATCGAGATACCGTTGCCTACACCACGCTCAGTAATCTGCTCACCCAGCCACATCATGAACATCGCGCCAGCCACAAACGTGGAGACCGCGACGAAATGGAAGCCAAAGTCACCAGTGAACGCAACGCCCTGCCCCGCCAGACCAATGGACATGCCAATGGCCTGAACGAGAGCGAGGACGACGGTGCCGTAGCGGGTGTACTGGCTGATCTTGCGACGGCCAGCTTCACCTTCCTTCTTCAACTGCTCCAGCTGCGGGCTGACGGCGGTCATCAACTGCATGATGATCGATGCCGAAATGTACGGCATGATCCCCAGTGCAAAGATGCTCATCCGCTCCAGCGCGCCGCCGGAAAACATGTTGAACAAGCTAAGAATGGTCCCCTCATTCTGTCGAAACAGGTCTGCGAGTCGGTCCGGGTTGATACCTGGAACCGGGATGTGTGCGCCTATTCGGTAGACGATAATCGCCAGGAATAGAAAACGCAGACGAGCCCAGAGTTCAGACATACCGCCTTTGCCGAGCGCAGAGAGAGCACCTTGCTTAGCCATTTATTCCTCGAACTTGCCGCCAGCTGCTTCGATAGCCGCACGCGCACCTTTGGTGGCGCCGATTCCCTTGCCGATAGTGACAGCGCGAGTCACTTCACCGGACAGCATGATTTTCACACGCTGTACGTTGACGTTGATCACGTTGGCATCTTTCAGGGACTGCACGGTGACGATGTCGCCTTCCACTTTAGCCAGCTCGGACAGACGCACTTCTGCGCGGTCCATGGCTTTCAGGGAAACGAAACCGAACTTCGGCAGGCGACGATGCAGCGGCTGTTGACCGCCTTCAAAGCCTGGAGCAATGGTGCCACCGGAGCGGGAAGTCTGACCTTTGTGACCACGGCCACCAGTCTTACCCAAACCACTACCGATACCACGGCCCGGACGATGCTTTTCGCGACGGGAACCCGGCGCTGGACTCAGATCATTGAGTTTCATCGATTAACCCTCGACACGCAGCATGTAGTAAGCCTTGTTGATCATCCCGCGATTCTCGGGAGTATCCTGGACTTCTACAGTGTGACCGATGCGACGCAGACCCAGACCCTTAACGCACAGTTTGTGGTTAGGGATGCGGCCGGTCATGCTTTTGATCAGCGTAACTTTAACGGTAGCCATGATTACTTGATCTCCTCAACACGCAGGCCACGTTTGGCTGCAATGGATTCAGGAGACTGCATAGCCTTCAGACCCTTGAAAGTGGCGTGAACCACGTTTACAGGGTTAGTCGAGCCGTAGCACTTGGCCAGAACGTTCTGAACGCCAGCAACTTCGAGGACAGCACGCATAGCGCCGCCAGCGATGATACCGGTACCTTCAGAAGCAGGCTGCATGTACACCTTCGAAGCGCCATGGGCGGACTTCATTGCGTACTGCAGAGTGGTGCCGTTCAGATCAACCTGGATCATGTTGCGGCGAGCAGCTTCCATTGCCTTCTGGATCGCAGCAGGCACTTCACGCGACTTGCCACGGCCGAAGCCAACACGCCCTTTACCATCACCAACCACGGTCAACGCGGTGAAAGTGAAGATACGGCCGCCTTTAACGGTTTTGGCTACGCGGTTAACTTGAACCAGCTTCTCGATGTAGCCTTCGTCGCGCTTTTGGTCGTTATTTGACATAACTTAGAACTCCAGCCCAGCTTCACGAGCAGCATCAGCCAGCGCTTTAACGCGGCCGTGGTACTTGAAGCCAGAGCGGTCGAAAGCCACCTGCGAGACGCCAGCGGCCTTAGCACGCGTAGCGACCAGCTGGCCAACCTTAGTGGCCGCGTCGATGTTGCCAGTGGCGCCATCACGCAGTTCTTTATCCAAAGTCGAGGCGCTTGCCAGGACTTTGTTGCCGTCGGCCGAAATGACCTGGGCGTAGATGTGCTGCGAAGAGCGGAACACGCAGAGACGCACGACTTCGAGTTCGTGCATTTTCAGGCGTGCTTTGCGAGCGCGACGCAGTCGAGTAACTTTTTTGTCGGTCATTTGCTATGCCCTACTTCTTCTTGGCTTCTTTACGACGGACGACTTCGTCCGCGTAGCGCACACCTTTGCCTTTGTACGGCTCTGGTGGACGGAAGTCGCGGATCTCGGCGGCCACTTGACCTACCAGCTGCTTGTCGATGCCCTTGATCAGGATATCGGTCTGGCTAGGAGTCTCAGCGGTGATGCCTTCCGGCAGTTCGTAATCCACTGGGTGCGAGAAGCCAAGAGCCAGGTTCAGCACCTGACCTTTTGCTTGCGCTTTGTAACCAACACCGACCAGCTGGAGCTTACGCTCGAAGCCTTGGCTTACGCCCTGGACCATGTTGTTTACCAACGCACGAGTGGTACCGGCCATTGCGCGAGTCTGTTGATCGCCATTGCGAGCAGCAAAACGCAGCTCACCGGCTTCTTCAACGACTTCAACGGACGAATGGACGTTCAGTTCAAGAGTACCCTTGGCACCCTTCACCGAAAGCTGTTGGCCTGCGAATTTTACTTCGACACCGGCTGGCAGCTTAACGGGGTTCTTAGCGACGCGAGACATGCTTATCCCCCCTTAGAACACAGTGCAAAGAACTTCGCCGCCGACACCGGCAGCGCGCGCAGCACGATCAGTCATCACACCTTTGTTGGTGGAGACGATAGACACACCGAGACCGCCACGTACTTTTGGCAGTTCTTCGACGGACTTGTACTGACGCAGGCCTGGACGGCTAACGCGCTTCACTTCCTCGATGACCGGACGGCCTTCGAAGTATTTCAGCTCGATGGACAGCAGTGGTTTGGTTTCGCTGCTGATCTGATAACCCGCGATGTAACCTTCGTCCTTCAGGACTTTTGCTACAGCCACCTTCAACGTGGAAGACGGCATGCTTACGACGGACTTTTCAGCCATCTGGGCATTACGGATTCGAGTTAGCATGTCCGCTAACGGGTCCTGCATACTCATGGGCTAGACGCTCCTAATACAGAAAAATTAGCCTTGCGGCTACTACTTGTCGCCGAGAAATTCCGGGCATAAAAAACACGGGCTCAGGCGAGCCGGTCATTCTAGACATACCCCAGAAATGAATCAAGCCCCAAAAGGGGCTTGATTCAAGTTCAAGGCCACCGATGGTCAGGTTCTTGCGACCCCGACCATCAAGGCTTTGACAGCAATTACCAGCTGGCTTTAACCAGACCTGGTACGTCACCACGCATTGCCGCTTCACGCAATTTGTTACGGCCGAGGCCGAACTTGCGGTAAACGCCGTGCGGACGACCGGTCAGACGGCAACGGTTACGCATGCGCGAGGCGCTTGCGTCACGTGGCTGCTTCTGCAGAGCTACGGTAGCTTCCCAACGTGCTTCTGGACTTGCGTTCAGATCAACGATGATAGCTTTCAGCGCTGCACGCTTGACGGCGTACTTGGCAACGGTGAGCTGACGCTTCAGCTCACGGTTTTTCATGCTCTTCTTGGCCATTTTCCTACTCCAATCAGTTGCGGAACGGGAATTTGAAAGCACGCAGCAGAGCGCGGCCTTCATCATCGTTCTTGGCAGTGGTGGTCAGGGTAATGTCCAGACCGCGGAGAGCATCGATCTTGTCGTAGTCGATTTCCGGGAAAATGATCTGCTCTTTCACGCCCATGCTGTAGTTGCCACGACCATCGAAGGACTTGGCATTCAGGCCGCGGAAGTCGCGAACCCGAGGCAGGGAGATCGACAGCAGACGATCCAGGAACTCGTACATACGCTCACGGCGCAGGGTCACTTTGACGCCGATCGGCCAACCTTCACGGACTTTAAAGCCAGCGATGGATTTGCGAGCGTAGGTCACAACGACTTTCTGGCCGGTGATCTTTTCCAGGTCAGCAACAGCGTGCTCGATGACTTTTTTGTCGCCGATCGCTTCGCCCAGACCCATGTTCAGGGTGATTTTGGTAACGCGCGGAACTTCCATCACGTTCGAAAGCTTAAGTTCTTCCTTAAGTTTCGGAGCGATTTCCTTCCGGTAAATCTCTTTTAGTCGTGCCATGGTCTTCTACCTAGCAGTGTTCAAGCATCAACCGCTTTTTGGGTCGACTTGAAGACACGAATTTTCTTACCGTCTTCTACTTTGAAACCAACGCGGTCAGCCTTGTTGGTTTCGCCGTTGAAGATGGCGACGTTGGAAGCGTGCAGTGGCGCTTCTTTCTCGACGATACCGCCCTGTACGCCCGACATCGGGTTAGGCTTGGTATGACGCTTGACCAGGTTCAGACCACCAACAACCAGACGGTTGTCAGCAAGAACCTTCAGCACCTTACCGCGCTTACCTTTGTCTTTGCCGGCGATCACGATGATCTCGTCGTCACGACGAATCTTTTGCATGTCGGATCTCCTTACAGCACTTCTGGGGCGAGCGAGACGATCTTCATGAACTTCTCAGTACGAAGTTCACGGGTCACTGGCCCAAAGATACGGGTGCCGATCGGCTCTTGCTTGTTGTTCAGAAGAACAGCAGCGTTGCCATCAAAGCGGATAATGGAGCCATCAGCACGACGTACGCCGTGACGAGTGCGGACTACAACAGCAGTCATCACTTGGCCTTTTTTCACCTTACCGCGAGGAATTGCTTCCTTCACGGTAACTTTGATGATGTCACCGATACCAGCGTAACGACGATGGGAGCCACCCAGCACCTTGATGCACATAACGCGGCGAGCGCCGCTGTTATCGGCCACATCGAGCATGGATTGAGTCTGAATCATATAATTTCTCCGACCCCTAGCCCTTAGACTTCCACAGCGCGTTCGAGAACATCAACCAGCGCCCAAGACTTGGTCTTGGCCATCGGACGAGTTTCACGAATAGTGACTTTGTCGCCGATGTGGCACTGATTGGTTTCGTCGTGCGCGTGCAGCTTAGTCGAACGCTTAACGTATTTACCGTAGATCGGGTGCTTAACGCGACGCTCGATCAGAACGGTGATGGTTTTGTCCATCTTGTCGCTGACAACACGGCCAGTCAGCGTACGGACAGTTTTTTCGGCTTCAGCCATGATCACTTACCTGCCTGCTGGTTGAGCACAGTCTTCACGCGAGCGATGTCACGCTTAACTTGCGAGAGCAGATGAGACTGCCCCAACTGGCCAGTTGCTTTCTGCATGCGCAGATTGAACTGGTCGCGCAGCAAGCCGAGCAGTTGCTCGTTCAGCTGCTGTGCGGATTTTTCACGAAGTTCATTCGCTTTCATCACATCACCGTCCGTTTAACAAAGGAGGTGGCGAGCGGCAGCTTTGCAGCAGCCAGGGCGAAAGCCTCACGCGCCAGCTCTTCAGAAACACCCTCGATTTCATACAGGACTTTGCCTGGCTGAATCTGGGCAACCCAGTACTCCACGTTACCCTTACCTTTACCCATACGAACCTCGAGAGGCTTCTTGGAGATCGGCTTGTCCGGGAATACACGGATCCAGATCTTGCCGCCACGTTTTACGTGACGGGTCAGAGCACGACGCGCTGACTCGATCTGACGAGCGGTGAGACGACCACGAGCTACAGACTTCAGCGCGAACTCGCCGAAGCTGACTTTGCTACCGCGCAGTGCCAGACCACGGTTGTGGCCGGTCATCTGCTTGCGGAACTTCGTACGCTTAGGTTGCAACATTTGGCGTACCCCTTACTTAGCAGCTTTTTTACGAGGCGCTGGTGCTTGTGGCTTCAGCTCTTCTTGGCGACCACCAATTACTTCGCCTTTGAAGATCCAAACCTTTACACCGATCACACCGTAAGTGGTGTGAGCTTCGTAGTTGGCATAGTCGATGTCGGCACGCAGGGTGTGCAGTGGCACACGACCTTCGCGATACCATTCAGTACGTGCGATTTCAGCACCGCCGAGACGACCGCTCACTTGGATTTTGATGCCTTTGGCACCAATGCGCATGGCGTTCTGTACAGCGCGCTTCATGGCGCGACGGAACATTACACGACGCTCCAGCTGCTGAGCTACGCTCTGCGCAACCAGCATACCGTCGAGTTCCGGCTTGCGGATCTCTTCGATATTGATGTGCACAGGCACACCCATTTGCTTGGTCAGGTCCTGACGCAGCTTCTCAACATCTTCACCTTTCTTCCCGATAACGATACCTGGACGAGCGGTGTGGATGGTGATGCGTGCAGTTTGGGCCGGACGATGGATATCGATACGGCTTACGGACGCGCTTTTTAGTTTGTCTTGGAGGTATTCACGCACCTTCAGATCAGCGAACAAGTAGTCCGCATAAGTCCGACCGTCTGCGTACCAGACGGAGGTGTGCTCCTTGACGATTCCCAGGCGAATGCCAATGGGATGTACTTTCTGACCCATCTCTTCGACTCCGTTACTTGTCAGCAACCTTGACAGTGATATGGCAAGACCGCTTGACGATGCGATCAGCACGGCCTTTGGCACGTGGCATGATGCGCTTCAGCGAACGCCCTTCGTTGACGAAAACGGTGCTGACCTTCAGGTCATCAACGTCTGCGCCTTCGTTATGCTCGGCGTTGGCTACGGCCGACTCCAGCACTTTTTTCATGATCTCGGCGGCTTTCTTACTGCTGAAAGCCAACAGGTTGAGCGCTTCGCCCACCTTCTTCCCGCGGATCTGGTCGGCGACCAAGCGGGCTTTCTGGGCGGAGATTCGAGCGCCCGACAACTTAGCGGCTACTTCCATTTCCTTACCCCTTAACGCTTGGCTTTCTTGTCTGCCACGTGCCCGCGATAAGTGCGGGTACCGGCGAACTCGCCCAGTTTGTGGCCGACCATGTCTTCGTTTACGAGAACTGGGACGTGCTGACGACCGTTGTGTACAGCGATGGTCAAACCGACCATTTGTGGCAGGATCATCGAACGACGCGACCAAGTCTTAATTGGTTTGCGATCGTTCTTTTCCGCCGCCACTTCGATCTTCTTCAGTAGGTGAAGATCAATAAAAGGACCTTTTTTCAGAGAACGTGGCACTGTCGTATCCCTCTATTTACTTGCGACGACGGACGATCATTTTGTCGGTACGCTTATTACCACGAGTCTTCGCGCCCTTAGTCGGGAAGCCCCATGGCGATACCGGATGACGACCACCAGAGGTACGACCTTCACCACCACCATGTGGGTGGTCAACCGGGTTCATGGCAACACCACGAACGGTTGGGCGAACGCCACGCCAGCGCTTGGCACCAGCTTTACCCAGCGAACGCAGGCTGTGCTCGGAGTTCGAGACTTCGCCCAGGGTCGCACGGCACTCAGCCAATACTTTACGCATTTCACCGGAACGCAGACGCAGGGTCACGTAAACGCCTTCACGAGCGATCAGCTGAGCCGAAGCACCAGCGGAACGAGCGATCTGTGCGCCTTTACCTGGCTTCAGTTCGATGCCGTGTACGGTAGAACCGACTGGAATGTTGCGCAGTTGCAGAGCGTTACCTGGCTTGATTGGAGCCAGGGCACCTGCGATCAGCGTGTCGCCAGCACTCACGCCTTTAGGGGCGATGATGTAGCGGCGCTCGCCGTCTGCGTAGCAGAGCAGTGCGATGTGAGCAGTACGGTTTGGATCGTATTCGATACGCTCAACAGTGGCGACGATGCCATCTTTGTCGTTGCGACGGAAATCGACCATACGGTAATGCTGCTTATGACCACCACCGATGTGACGAGTGGTAATACGGCCATTGTTGTTACGACCACCAGTCTTCGATTTTTTCTCGAGCAGCGGTGCGTGAGGAGCGCCTTTATGCAGCTCCTGGTTGACCACCTTGACCACAAAACGGCGGCCAGGGGAAGTCGGTTTGCATTTAACGATTGCCATGATGCACCCCTTCCTTACTCAGCACTGCTGCTGAAATCGAGATCTTGGCCTGGCTGAAGGGAGATAACTGCCTTCTTCCAGTCATTACGCTTGCCCAGACCGCGAGCGGTGCGCTTGCTCTTACCCAGAACGTTCAGGGTAGTAACACGCTCAACTTTCACGCTGAACAGGCTTTCGACGGCCTTCTTGATTTCCAGCTTGGTTGCGTCAGTAGCAACCTTGAAAACGAACTGGCCTTTCTTGTCTGCCAGAACCGTAGCCTTCTCGGAAACGTGCGGGCCAAGCAGAACTTTAAATACGCGTTCCTGGTTCATCCCAGCAGCTCCTCGAATTTCTTCACGGCCGACACGGTGATCAACACCTTGTCGTATGCGATCAGACTAACTGGATCGGAACCTTGCACGTCACGTACATCTACGTGTGGCAGGTTGCGAGCAGCCAGGTACAGGTTCTGATCAACAGCGTCCGACACGATCAGAACGTCGGTCAGGCTCATATTGTTCAGTTTGCCCAGCAGGTCTTTGGTTTTCGGAGTTTCAACTGCGAAATCCTGAACCACGACCAGACGATCAGTACGCACCAGCTCAGCAAGGATGGAACGCATTGCTGCGCGATACATCTTCTTGTTCAGCTTCTGCGAGTGATCCTGTGGACGAGCTGCGAAAGTGGTGCCGCCGCCGCGCCAGATTGGGCTACGGATAGTACCGGCACGAGCACGGCCAGTACCTTTCTGACGCCATGGGCGCTTACCGCCACCACGAACGTCGGAACGGGTCTTTTGCTGCTTGCTACCTTGACGGCCGCCGGCCATGTAGGCCACGACTGCTTGGTGAACCAGCGTCTCGTTGAATTCGCCGCCAAATGTCAGTTCGGAAACTTCGATCGCTTGAGCGTCATTTACATTTAATTGCATGTCAGCTTCCCCTTAACCGCGAGCCTTGGCTGCTGGACGTACAACCAGGTTGCCGCCAGTAGCGCCAGGAACAGCACCCTTGACCAACAACAGATTGCGTTCAGCGTCCACGCGCACTACTTCCAGGGACTGCACGGTCACGCGCTCAGCGCCCATATGACCGGACATTTTTTTGCCCTTGAATACACGACCAGGAGTCTGGCACTGGCCGATAGAGCCTGGGACGCGGTGGGATACGGAGTTACCGTGGGTGTTATCTTGCCCGCGGAAATTCCAACGCTTGATCGTACCCTGGAAGCCTTTACCTTTGGACTGACCGGTTACATCAACCAGTTGACCAGCAGCGAAGATTTCAGCGTTGATCAGATCGCCGGCCTGGTACTCGCCTTCTTCAAGGCGGAATTCCATTACGGTACGACCAGCGGCAACGTTCGCTTTGGCGAAGTGGCCAGCCTGAGCAGCTGTTACACGGGAAGCACGACGCTCGCCGACAGTGACTTGCACTGCACGATAGCCATCGGTTTCTTCAGTTTTGAACTGGGTGACGCGATTCGGCTCGATCTCAATGACCGTGACCGGAATGGAGACACCTTCTTCGGTGAAAATACGGGTCATACCCGCTTTACGACCGACTACACCAATAGTCATGTTGTAAACCTCATGAGTGTACGGGGCTTTCACCCGCTATGGCCGCCCATTTCAGAGCGTTACACGACCAAGACCGAGTCTTAGCCGAGGCTGATCTGCACTTCCACACCGGCCGCAAGATCAAGCTTCATAAGTGCATCAACGGTTTTATCCGTTGGCTGGACGATGTCCAGAACGCGCTTATGAGTGCGGATCTCGTACTGGTCACGCGCGTCTTTGTTGACGTGCGGGGAAACCAGAACGGTGAACCGCTCTTTACGGGTAGGCAGTGGAATTGGACCACGCACTTGAGCACCAGTACGTTTCGCGGTTTCCACGATTTCCTGGGTTGATTGGTCGATCAGGCGATGGTCAAAAGCCTTCAACCTGATACGGATTTGCTGATTTTGCATTGGATTTCAGACTCCGGCTGCTATTCCCACCGGGCGCAATACGCCCGTTAAAAGGAGGCGCAATTCTATAGACGCCCCAGATAGGTGTCAACCCAATAAAAAAGCCCCCGCTAAGCGGGGGCTTTTTCAACTCATCAAAGCTGACTCAATAAAGAGATCACTCGATGATTTTAGCTACGACACCAGCACCAACGGTACGGCCGCCTTCACGGATTGCGAAACGCAGGCCGTCTTCCATCGCGATGGTTTTGATCAGGGT